>DATKFJ010000363.1:0-3288 GCA_035511435.1 Acetobacteraceae bacterium
ATGATCAGCTCGCTGGTGTCGCGCATGCCGCACAAGCTGGCGATGGAGATGATGTTGCTGGGCAGCAAGATCACCGCGCAGCGCGCCTATGACGTGGGCTTCGTCAACCGAGTGGTGCCGAACGGACAGCATGAAGCGGAAGCGCTGGCGATGGCGCATGAGATGCTGGACTCCGCCCCGCTGGTGATCGGCGCATTGAAGCGCCTGGCCGCCGAGGTGATGCCGATCGGCCCGGTGGAGCGCATGGTCGCGATCAGCCAGACGTTGGGCCGCGTGCGCGCGAGCGAGGACACGCAGGAAGGCATTCGTGCGTATCGCGAACGCCGGAAACCGAACTTCCGCGGACGTTGAGGGAGAGGCACAAATGGCAGCAGCGCAGCCGGACGATGTGGCCGGTGTGAAGGCGTGGTTCGAGGCACTCGCAGCGCATGTGCGTGAGGTGGATTTTGTCGGTGCACGACCGATCTTCGCGCCCGACATGATCGCGTTCGGCACTTTTACGGACTTCATGACCGGACGCGATGTGGCGGAACAGCAGCAGTGGCGCAATGTCTGGCCGCACATCGACGGATTCCGCTGGCGAGCCGACATCAAGGCGATCGTCTCGCCGGATCGCTTGCAGGCGGTCGGCATGGGGGTATTCGATTCCACCGGCTATCAGCAGGATGGCACGGCGTACGATCGGCCAGGCCGGGCAACCGTGGTCTTTGTGCGATCGCGCGTCGGTGCGCCGTGGGTTGCGCAGCACACTCATCTGTCGCTGTTCCGCGACGTGCCGACGCGGAGCTTCAAGTCGAAGCCCGAGAAGCGCTGACCACACCATTGCGTGCATTGCAGACGCGGTAAAGTTCCTCCAGCTTGGTTCGGCCCGCGCCGAACTGTTCCGCCGGGACTTCGCGTCCCGTGGTGCCCATCATTGCGGGCATGGAAAACAAGCAATTCGGTCTCACTGTTCTCGCCACGAGCCTGGCGTTCGTGCTGGTCCAGCTCGACGTATCCATCGTCAACGTAGCGCTCACGACCATGGGCGCGCGGCTGCACACCGGCGTCCCGAGCCTGCAATGGGTGGTGGATGCCTACGCGGTGGCGTTCGCCGCCCTGCTGCTGTCAGCCGGAGGGCTGAGCGATCGCATCGGGCCTCGGCGGATGTTCATGTCGGGGCTGGCGACGTTCACCGTTGCCTCGATCCTGTGCGGTGTGGCGCCTGGTGCCGGCTCGCTGATCGCCGCGCGCGTGCTGCAGGGGATGGGGGCGGCGGCGCTGGTTCCGAGCAGCCTGGCGCTGCTGAGCCTGAGCTGCGGTGACGATGCGGCCAGGCGAGCGTGGGGGGTGGGCATGTGGACGGCGGCCGGCAGCGTGGGTTTGGCGGCCGGACCACTGTTGGGCGGGGTCATGGTCGATTGGCTGGGGTGGCGCAGCATCTTCCTGGTCAACCTGCCGATCGGCCTTTTCGGACTGTGGTTGACGCAGCGCTGCGTCGCCTCAACGCGTGGCGTCGCGACCCGGATCGACTGGACCGGACAGGTGCTGGCGATCGCCACGCTGCTGTGCGTGACCGGGTCAGTGATCGAGGCGCACCGCTTCGGTTGGTCGTCGATGCCAATCCGCGGCGGGCTGTGCGCGGCGATCCTGCTGGCGGCGGGGTTCATCGTCACCGAACATCGGCACGCACATCCGTTGCTTCCGTTGGGTTTTTTCCGTCAGCGGACGTTCTCCGGCGCCATTGCGGTCGGGTTCCTGCTGAACCTGACACTGTATGGGTCGCTGTTCGTGCTGGGACTGTATTTCCAGCAGACCAGGCACTGGCCGGCGTGGTTCAGCGGCATCGCGTTCCTGCCGTTGCCGGTGGTGCTGGGAATCGCCAACGTGCTCGCCCACCGGGTGGGAGCGTGGTTGGGGGCGCCTGGCGCGATGGCCGCCGGATTGCTGGTCGCGGCATGCGGCACGGTCGCATTGGTGGGCATCGGGCCCGACACCGCGAGCGGCGAGATCCTGGTCGGTCTGGTGCTTATCCCGGCCGGGATCGGCGTCACCGTGCCGGTGATGACGGCGTCGCTGCTGGGCAGCGTGCCGCGATCCGCAGCCGGCGTGGTGTCCGGTGCGCTGAATGCCGTCCGCCAGGCAGGCGGCGCGGTTGGTGTCGCGCTGTTCGGCGGCCTGTCCACCCATGGCGCATTCCTGTTCGGCACCGGGCTGCTCCTTGCCGCGTCGATCACCGCCGCTGGCCTGATCCGTTCGGTCAAGCCGGCGCAGCATCCGGCAGGCGCGCGGGCGGGGGCACAGCCTATCTCCGGCTGAGGCAAAGGAGACACGCCATGCATCAGGTCACCTAACCCGCTATTGTGTATTTCGGCACGCCGGTCGTGCTGATCAGCACCCACCAAGGAGCGCCAGCAATGTCAGAGTCGACAACCAAGCCGTTCGCGGGCCGCACCGCGCTGGTCACCGGATCAGGCCAGAATATCGGCCGCGCCATCGCGCTCGCCTTTGCGCGGCTGGGGGCGAACGTGGTGCTCAACGGGCACCGCAAGCAGGCCGCCATCGATGGTGTCGCCCAGGAGGCACGCGCCCTCGGCGTCGGTGCGCTGGCCGTGCTGGCCGATGTCGCGGATGCCGCCGCGGTGCAGTCCATGGTGGACCAGGCAACAGCAGCGTTCGGCGGCGTGGATATCTCGGTGTCCAATGCGTCAGTGCGACTGCACACGCCATTTCTCGAGATTTCGCTGGAGGAATGGCAGCGCATCATCGATTCCAATCTCAGCGCGTCGTTCTACCTGGCACGCGCGGCGATTCCGGGCATGAAGGCGCGCGGTTGGGGACGCATCATCCACATCTCCGGACGCGATGGGTTCATGCCGATCCCCAACCGAGTGCACAACATCGCGTGCAAGGCCGGGGTGTACGCGATGGCCAAGGCGCTGGCGATCGAGTTCGGCCCATTCGGCATCACCGCGAACACTGTCTCACCCGGCTTGATCGATACCACGCGGGATTGGACTCAGTATCCGCAATTCCGCGACGGCTACGGCGAGCGGGTGAAGGAAATCCCGGTGCAGCGTGTCGGCCATGTCGACGAGATCGCGGCGGCCTGCACCTATCTGGCGAGCGACGCTGCTGGCTTCGTCACCGGGCAGGTGCTGCACGTCAACGGTGGTGACGTGATGTAGCGATTGATTGCGCCGACGTTCACCCCATCTGCATCGATAGTGCCGTCTCCCCATGACGACGACTGCGAACCACACCGCTCCGAGCAGATCCAGCTCATGGACGGGTCAGCTCACCGGGTCA
>DATKFJ010000364.1:0-2417 GCA_035511435.1 Acetobacteraceae bacterium
TCGTTGAACTGTTTGCCGCAGTCCCGGCACCGGAACCGACGATAGCTTTGTGCTGTCCGGTCTGGCCGCTCGGTCACCGCCGCCGATCCACAGCCAATGCAATCCATCGCAGTCAGCCCCGCCGGCCAGCGGCAATTCTAGCAGCCTGTCGGAGTGAGATGAGGCGAGATGAGGCGAGTGATTGTCGATCATTCGTGGCAACAGCGTGCATCCGGGGCGTTTGCGGGCTTTCGAACGGACAGAAGCGGTTGCTGGATAGGTGATGCTGCCTGCTTTCGCACCGCGCGGGCCAGCGGCGGCAGTTGACGATCGAATGGTGCGAATTGGCCTCAGTTTGCGCCTGCCAGGACGAACATCCGCTTGATGTTCCACGCCATGGTCACGAGGTTCCACTCGCCGCGCACATTGTCGAGGCCACGCAGCAGGAACTGGCGAAACCCGAGCACCGATTTGATGATGCCAAAGACCGGCTCGGGGATCTGTTTGCGTAAGGCGTAGAGTTTCTTGCCTTCGGGCGTCTGGAGGCGATGGTCCATCGCCTCCAGCGGCGTGGGGTCCTTCGGCGGCGGCGACAGTGGTCCCGCGAAACGTTCGTCGAGCGTGGGATGATGCGCTTCACGACCCATCGCGATCACTGCCGCGATGCCCGCCACGGCACAGGCATTCACATTGCTCTCGCTGAAGTATCCGTTGTCCGCCAGCAGCGCTTCGGCGTTGCCCAATTCGCCCGGCAGATCAGCGAGCTTGCCCAGCATCGGCTCAAGCTGCTGCTTGTCGTTCGGTGCCTGCACCACGTCGGCCGCGATCACCAGCAGACTGTCTGCGGCCACCATCGCCTGCGCGTTGTAGCATTGCTCGAACCCGCCACCGGCCACCGGCATGATGCGCGATTCCTCGTCCGTCAGATTGACCTGATCGGTGGGCAGTGGCCCTTCCGTCGGCGCCGCGGGCGGCCTGCCGCCTGGCTTCTTGCCCGTCGCCGCGGTCTTGGCCTCGCGCGCCTTGAGCTTGGCCTCATACTCTGCCCGTTCCCGCGCATGCCGCTCCTTCGCTCGCGCCTCGATCGTGGCCTTGGCGCGGGCAATCGCCGCCAAACGCGCCTCGCGCCGGGCCAGCTCCTCCGGGATCGACATGCCGTCCGGCACGTCCGCCTGATCAGCCGCCTCGGCCTTCCTCAGCAGGTCAGCCACTTCGGCCTGCAACTGCGCTTCTATCTTGCTCGCGTGCTCATACGACAGCGCGCTGTGACGGCTGGCATTGGCGTGGATCTTGGTGCCATCCAGCGCCACTGTGCCCAGCTTCAGCACGCCCATCTCGCGGGCCACGCCCAGCACCTGTACGAACAGCGTCTCGATCTGCTTTAGGAAACGCCGCCGGAACGCGGCGATCGTGTCGTGATCGGGATGCTCGTTGGCGGCAATGAAGCGGAATGCCACCGAATCATACGTCGCCCGTTCCAGCTTGCGGCTCGAAAACACGCCGGTGGCATAGCCGTAGACGATCAGGCCGAGCAGTAGTTCGGGATGGTAGGACGCCTCGCCCGAGCCACGATAGCTGCCGGTCATCGACCGCAAATCCAGCCCCCCAACGACCTCCACTACGAACCGAGCCAAGTGGCGCTCCGGCAGCCACTCGTCCACCGAAGGTGGCAGCAGAAAGCCGGTCTCGCGGTCAATCGGGCGGAAGTTGCTCATGCGTCTGATGTCCGGGCTAGCCAGGTGCTTCGGTGCCACCTCTTCTATCGGACGATCCCGCGTCGCGTTAAGTCCGACAGGCTGCTAGCGCGCTGCACCGGTGTCATCCGGCAGCGGCAATCCACGCGCCGGTACGGGAGTGCTCTGCACCAGGCTGGTCGTGGTCTGGCCGTGCGCGAGGAACTGATCGATCAGCTCATCGAGCTGGTCCAGGCCGCGCAAATGAACCTTCAGCACGAAGCAATCATCGCCGGTGACGCGATGGCATTCGCTGACCTGCGGCAGGCGATGTGCCAGTTCCGCCACCTGCGGCAGTCGACCGGGCGCCGGACGCACCCGTATGATTGCGCATAACGGATAACCCAGCGCCACCGGATCGAGATCGACCTTGTAGCCCCGGATGATGCCGGCATCTTCCAGACGCAGCACGCGTTCGCGCGCCGCGGGGGCCGACATCCCGATACGGCGCGCCAGCTCGGATGTGCTGATGCGCGGGTCGTCACACAACAGGCGCAGCAGGTCGAGGTTTCGGGGATCACGCAGCAATTCAGCACATTGAAGGCGCATGGCTGTTAACTCCTTCAATTCGAACGTCCTTTCATGGCGATACCTTCAATCGCCCATTCCCCACCCTTTGTCGAGCATGCGATTTTCGGGCCATGTCCACCGCCGCGCCTCCGGTTGCCGAACGCGTGCCGCCACATGTCTTCTTCGTGGTCAGCG
>DATKFJ010000365.1:0-12456 GCA_035511435.1 Acetobacteraceae bacterium
TGGAACCGCCGCCGATCATCAGCCCGACATCGTACATGTAATCGATGTTCCAAGTGGTGGCGTCGTCATCTTCGGCATCCTCACCGGCACTTTCAAACGGCAGTCCCGTAACCCCCAGCGCATCGATCGCAAGCGAGGCCAGACGAAAGCCAAGCATCGTGCCGCCATATTTGATGATCATGCGCTTCACGCCGGAATCGATGCCCTGCGCCGCTTCGGTCAGCAGCCGCAGACTGTGCGCCTTCCATGCCAGCATCTCGCCTTGCAGCCGCAGCAGCCGGTCGCGGAACTCTGCCATGGCGATCAACGGCGTGCCGTCGATCTCGGTAGACCGCATCAACGCGATAACCTGTTCCAGCCGTTGCGTCAGCTTGCCGGCATCGCCGATCATCGAACGTTCATGCTTCAGCGTGACATTCGCAACGTACCAGCCCTTGCCGCGTCCCAGCACGATCTGCGTCTCCGGCACGCGCACATCGGTGAAGAACACTTCGTTGAACTCCGCGCGTCCCGTCATGGTACGCAGCGGTCGTACCTCGATCCCCGGCGTCCGCATCGACAGCAGCAGATAGGAAATCCCATCGTGCTTCGGCTTGTCCGGTTCGGTACGACACAGCAGGAACATCATGTCGGCATAATGCGCCGAGCTGGTCCAGATCTTCTGGCCGTTGATCACGAAATGACCGTCGTGCAGCACACCGCGAGTCTGCAGCGAAGCCAGATCGCTGCCGGCACCGGGTTCCGAATAGCCCTGGCACCAGATCACATCGCCGCGGATCGTCTTCTCTATCCACTGCTTCTTCTGTTCATCGGTGCCAACCTCCAGCAGCGTCGGCACCAGCATGCTGATCCCCTGGTTCGTCAGCCCGGCATATACGCCGGCGGCAGCGAACTCCGCGGCGATCACCGCCGCTTCCATCACATCGGGTTCGGCGCCGAAGCCGCCATACTCGCGCGGAATCGTGCGCGCGACGTACCCGTGATCCACCAGGAGCTTCTGCCAATCCAGCGCCTTCTGGTCCGGCCGCTTCCGCCCCCCACCAAGCTTCGGCGATGCATGGCCATGATCGCGGATGAACGCGCACACCGCTTCCTGCAACGCCCGGTGCTTGTCCGACAGGGTCAGGTCCATGGCGTCCTCCCGTCCATATTTGCTGTCGTTGCGAGCAGCGAAGCAACGAAGCAAGCTTTTCACGTAGTCGGCAACTTCATTCCTGCAGCTTCATTGCTTCGGGGCCACGTCCAGTCGCACGACAATCCCTTCCAGTTCGGGCTTCGGCGGCGGATAGCGTCGCATCACTGCCGGATCATGGCCCGGCACAATGTGCTGCGGCGTTGGCGCATGGGCGCGCAGCGTGTCGTAGGCATCCAGCATCTCGCCGATGTTGAATGCCGTGGTGAACGGTCGGCCGGTCTCCATGTTCTCGTAGAAATGCGTCACGTCGGACGCCAGCACAACAATTCCGCGCCGGGTGTTCACCTTGACGAACTGCAGCCCCACCGAATGCCCGCCGGTCGGCACCACGGAAATTCCAGGCACGATCTCGCCCGGGCCGGTGCGGAATACCACACGGCCGTCGAAGTTCAGCCGCACCACGCCGCACACATCGTCCGGCTCGAAACTCTTCGCCAACTGCTTGTGCTTCATGTAGCGGCCGACGGCATAGTGGATTTCCGGTTCCTGCAAATGGAACCGTGCCACCGGAAACTTGTGGAAATTCCCCACATGATCGTAGTGCATATGCGTCAGGACAACGTCCTTCACATTGGCCGCATCAACGCCCACCAGCGCCAGCGAATCGATCGGATCGCGCAGCAGCGTGCGGCCACGCTTGCCGCCGCTTTCCGCCGTGAAGCCAATATCGATCACCACCGTGCGGTCGGCGTGCTTCGCTACCCAGACGAAGTAGTCCATCGGCATCGGGCCATCATGTGGATCTCCACCGATGAAATGGTCGGCGCGGCGTGCTTCGCGCGTGGCGTAGCGGAGAGCGAAGACTTCGTATTCCGGCTGCATCATGCATCCTCCCGGGCCGGCGTGATCGCAGGCTTCACGTGGCGCGCAAACAATCGCACCGACTGCGTTGCCTCGTCGCAGGTGATGTCGCCGAACGCGAAGCGACACAGCAGATAGTTCAAGCCGCCCTCATCGATCGAAGTTTGCAGGAACGCGCGAACCGTATCCGGTGTGCCTGCAATGGCGCGGCCCTGTGTCTCCGCTTCCTCCAACTGCTCCGGGAACAGCGCATTCGGGTTGGGGATCTGCATGTTGTGCCTGCGCCACAGCATAAGAAAACTGTCGCGCCATTTGCCATAGCCGCGTTTCGCGATCTCCAGTGCCTCCCTGCGAGTTTCGGCGATCACGATGTGACGGCTGACGCCCATCAGCGGCAGCGTGTTGGCCGGCTCGCCTGACGCCGCCCACTCGGCTCGATAACGGTCGGTAATCGCTCGCATGCCCTTGCCGCCAAGATTGGCAACGACATTCACCTGGTGCTGCGCCGCCCACGGGACGGCATCCGGTCGGCCAATACCGTACCACAGCGGCGGATACGGCTTTTGCAATGGCTCGAGCTCCATCGGCACTTTGTCGTACTGATAATACGTCCCCTGGAAGCTCAGCTCCTTGCAGGTCATGCCACGCAGGATCACCTCCAGGGCCTCGGCGTACATCGCCGGCGCGATTTCCGGATTGATTCCGTAATATCGTAGTTCGATCGGCGATATTCCGCGGCCGACGCCGAGTAGAAACCGGCCCCCGCTCATCTGGTCGAGCATGCAAAACTCTTCCAGCAGCTTCAGTGGATGATATAGCGGCAACAGATACACCAGCGGACCGAAGCGTAACTGCCTGGTGCGCTGCGCCACCGCGGCGAGCCATACGCCCGGCGACGGCGCCACGCCAAGCGGCGTCGCATGGTGTTCCGCGACGTGATAGCCGTAGAAGCCGGCGTTGTCGTATTCTTCCACCAGTCGCAGCCGATCGGCGTAGAACCGGTCGAGCGTGGTCGGTCCGCGATCCATATGATCGAACACGCCAAACTGCATGGCATCAAATCTCCCTGTCGGCCAAGCGTGCCGCATCGACATGGTCCGGTCGAGTCCCGTGTATTTGGTCTGGCGACCGCACAATACGGTCACCGCTCTGCCGTTCGGGACCTCCAGCCGTCGGGGCCGATCATGCAGGCCCGCATGGATGCCGAGCGTGTCGAGCCGGATGTCCAAGGCCATGGGCGCCCGGGCAACTCCGTGGCTCGATCCGCGTTATCCGTGTCGGGCTCGATTGCGCAGACAAGGCCTGCCGGCAGCGCCGCATCGCTGACCGCGTGGCCCATGGCCTTGCAGGCCCATGGTCTTGTAGCCGGGCGGTCCTTGGTGCGACGATACACCAGGCCAGCGAGGGTTGGGATATGGATGCCGACACCGCGGAGTTGCGCCGGCTGATCGAGGAAGCGAGCCGCATCGTGGTGTTCACGGGCGCGGGCATCAGCACCGAATCAGGCATTCCGGACTTCCGCAGTCCCGGCGGCATCTGGACGCGCATGCGTCCGATCGACTTTTCCGAGTTCCTGGCATCCGAGGAGGCACGGCGCGAATCCTGGCGGCGGCGGTTCGCGACCGACCCGACGATGCGTGCGGCGGAGCCCAACCGTGGCCATCGTGCCGTGGCCACGCTGGTTGGTCGTGGCAAGGCATCGGCGGTGATCACGCAGAACATCGACGGATTGCATCAAGCCTCGGGCGTGCCGGCAAACCGCGTTATCGAGCTGCATGGCAACACGACCTACGCCCATTGCCTCGACTGCGCTCAGCGCTACGAGCTGGAGGATATCCGGATTGAATTCGAACGCACCGGGGACGCGCCAAACTGCGTTGCGTGCAGCGGCTTCGTGAAGACCGCGACCATTTCATTCGGGCAGTCGATGCCGGCGGCGGCAATGATCCGGGCAGAGGAGGAGACGCTGGCGGCCGATCTGTTCATTGCCATCGGCTCATCGCTGGTGGTGTATCCGGCGGCGGGTTTTCCCGAAATTGCCGCGCGCAACGGGGCTCGTCTGGTGATCCTGAACCGCGAACCGACCGGACTCGATCCACTCGCCGACCTTGTTCTGCACCGCGAAATCGGTGCAACGCTGGGTGAGGCGGTCGGCAACAATTAGGGAGATGTGATCATGGCGCGCAGCATAGCCATCGGCGTTGGCTTGATGGAGTTTCCCTTCACCAGCACCGACGGGTTCTGGCGCTGGGTCGATCTTTGCGAGGCCGGCGGTGTCGATTCAATCTGGCAGACCGACCGCATCATCAGCCGCCAACCGATCCTGGAGTGCATGACGGCACTGGCGGCGATTGCCGGGCGCACACGGCGCATCAAGTTCGGCGTCAACGTCGTGTCGCTGGCGTTGCGCGATCCGGTGCTGCTGGCCAAGCAGTGCGCAACGATCGACGTGCTGTCGCAGGGACGGCTGTTGCCGGGGTTTGGCATCGGCAGTCCACAAGGGCCGGAATGGCAGGTGCTGCACATCGACACCGCGACGCGCGGCCGCAAGACCGATGAGGCACTGGAGATCATCCATCGTCTGTGGTCGGAAGAGTCCGTCGATTTCGAGGGACGCCACAATCACCTGACCGGCGCGTCGATCTCGCCGAAACCGGTGCAGCCCGATCTGCCGATCTGGATCGGTGGTTCGTCCACGGCCGCGGTGCGGCGCACGGCGCGATATGGCACCGGTTGGCAGGCAGGGGCGGAGACGCCGGCGGATGTCGGCCGGGTGATAAGCGAGATCAAGGCGGCGCTGGTCGAAAGCGGGCGGAGTATAGACGAAGATCATTATGGCGCGGCGTTCGCCTATCACTTCGGCCGCATTGACGATCCCGGCGTGGCGCAGGTGATGGAGGCATACCGCAAGAGGACGGGGCGCGATCCGCGGAACCACTTCGCGATCGGTGATGCCGGAATGATGCTGGGGCGCATTGCTGAATATGTGGAGGCAGGGGCTTCGAAATTCATCCTGCGTCCGGCGGCGCGCGGTGATGAGGACATGCTGGATCAGACCCGGCGACTGATCGAACAGGTTCTGCCGCTGGTAGCCGCTCGTTGGCCGAGACATGCGAAGGCGGCGTAGCGGTTACCCTCTGTCATTGCGAGGAGCATAGCGACGAAGCAATCGCGAGCCAGTGGGTCGCGGACGCAGTGCGCTATCGGGTCGGGATTGCCGCGTCGGTGCGCTGCTCGCAATGACCGGAGATGGCAGGGTTGCGCCTTACAACAGGACGCAATGCACCGGCGCGAACGAAACCGTCACCTCGCTGCCTTCATCGAACAGCTCGGTCGGCGGGCGGCGCACGATCAATTGGCCGGCCGGCCAGTCCACCACGTACTGGATGAAGTCGCCGTGGAACATGCGGCGATGGATGCGGCCGGGCACCGCGTTCCGTGAGCCAGGCACGTGCCCAAGGTGAATGTACGATGACCGCAGCGCGACGGTGTCATGATCGCCGCGCGACGCATCCAATGCGATGACCTCCAGCCGTATGCCGCCTTCCGCCTCGAAGATCAGCGTTCCGCCTGCTTCCGCCGGGCCGCGGATCTGCCCCTTGATCAGGTTTGCCGACCCCACGAAGTCGGCGACAAAACGGCTGCGCGGGCGATTGTAGATTTCTTCGGGCGAGCCGATCTGTTCGATCCGGCCGCCGTTCATCACGATCACCCGATCGGAGATTGCCAGCGCCTCCTCCTGGTCGTGCGTTACGTACAGCGAGGTGATGTCCAACCGTCGCTGCAACTCGCGGAGTTCCACCCGCATTTCAGCGCGCAGCTTGGCATCGAGGTTGGACAGCGGTTCATCGAACAGCAGCACATTCGGTGAGAAAGCGATCGCCCGCGCCACCGCGACACGCTGCTGTTGGCCGCCGGACAATTTCGATGCGGGGCGGTCGGCGTAATCCTGCATCTGCACCAGGCCCAGCACGCGCGCGACATTCTGTCGCACCTCTGCCTGTGGCAACTTGCGCACGCGCAGGCCGTAGGCGACGTTGTCGAACACCGTCATGTGCGGCCAGATCGCATAGGATTGGAACACCATCGAGACGCCGCGCTTCTCCGCCGGCACGTTGCGCCGTTCCGCCGCGCCGAACACCGTTTGTCCATTCAGCCGAATGCTGCCGGAACTCGGCGTCTCCAGGCCGGCGACCGCACGCAGCGTGGTGGTCTTGCCGCAGCCGGATGGACCCAGCAGCGTCACCAATTCGCCGGGGGCGATATCGAATCCGATGCCGTCGACCGCGGTCACGTCACCGTAGCGCACCACAAGGTCGGTCACTTCAATGCGCGGCTGGTTCATTGGGTGACTCCGGTGACGCGGCGCGCCAGGCCGAACAGGATGGCGACCGCCACGAAGATGGTCGCGGTCTGGATCAGCGCCATCGCCGCGGAGAGTTCGGAACTGGAGCTGAGCCAGGAATTGACGATGGCGGGCGCGATCACCTTGGAATTCGGACCCATCAGGAAGATCGAAACGCCCAGTTCGCGAACCGACGCTATGAAGATCAGCAGCCACGCCGCCACCATTCCCGGCCGCAGCAATGGCAACGTCACGGTGCGCATCTGGTAAATCCATGGTGCGCCGCAGACGCGGGCGCATTCCTCCAGGCTCGGGTCCACCTGCAGCACGACGCCGGCGATGGTGCGCAAGCCGAGTGGCAGGAACACGGTGAAATATGCCAGCGCCAGCAGCCATAACGTGCCGTAGATCGGGATCGGCAGGTTGATCCATGCCCATAGCAAGCCGAGCCCGAACACCAACCGTGGCACAGCCTGCGGAAACATGATGACGTATTCCGCAACGCCGCGTCCCGGCATGCGTGAGCGATAGATGATCCACGCCAGCACGCCCATCACCGGTACGCCTATGGTCGCGACAGAAATACCCAACGTCAGGCTGTTGACGAACGCCGGTCCGACGGAACCCATCTGCAATGCGGTCTGGTAGTTCGCCAGGGTGAAGTGCATCTGCGGCAGGATAACCGTGGCGAAGCGTTCGAACGAGGTGAGCATGAGTGCGCCGAGTGGAAGAATTACCGCGACGATGATGTAGCCCCACGCGATGCCGAGTAGTGGCCAGCGCATTCGCCCGACGTCCATCTCGCGCGGCCGAAATCCCTTGCCGGTGATGGTGGTGTAGGTGCCGTGGCGCAGCACCAGGCGCGCCAGCGTCAGGGTTATCAGCATGACGCCGAACAATGACAGGCCCATGGCGGCCGCGCGTCCGTAGTCCGGCGGGAACGAGAGCGTCGCTTCCCAGATTGCCGTGGTCACCACGTAGAAGCGCCCGGGAATTCCCAGCACGAATGCGGCGGCGAACGATCCGAGCATTTCGGCGAACACGAAGATCGTCGCGCTGAGTACCCCGGGCGCGACCAGCGGCAGGGTGATGCGCAGCGCTGTACGCAGCTTGCCGGCGCCCAGTACGCGCGAACTTTCTTCCAGCGACGGATCCATCGATTTCATCGATGCCGAGATCATGACAAAGGCGATGGTGCCTTCGAACAATGCCATCACCCAGGCGATGCCGTACGGGGAGTAGATGTTGAACAGATCCACGGGCGAGCCGAGTGCGCGCCATGCCTGATTGACCAGTCCGGTCTTTGGCCCGAGCAGCACGCCCCACGCCAGCGCGCCGATCAGCGGTGTCATGTAGTAGGGCAGTTCCATCAGACGTTCCAGACGCTGGCGGCCTGGGATGTTGGTGCGCGTCAGGATCCACGCCTGCAAGAAACCGAACAGCACCGCGAGCACGGTGGCGATGCTGGCGACCAGTGCGGTGTTGCCCAGTATGTGGGCGTCGTCGATCAGGTTGGTGTAGTTGTCGAAGCCGTACTGTTCAGGCGGGAACGTCGACGGATCGCCAACGTTCAGCGATTCGTTGATCAGGAAGCCGATCGGATACAGCACCAGCACGCCGCACAGCAGCACGACAAGCGGCATCACGATGTGTCGCGGGGTGAGGCCTCGGAAAATCACTGCAGGACCGGTTCAGCGCAGGCCGGTGACTTTGTCCCACTCGCGCACGAACTGCGTGTGGGTCTTCAGAAAGGCGTCCCAATCGGCGGGAAACAGCAGCTTGAGTTGGCTGGCCTTGACGCCTCCGGCCGGGGCGGGAACATCGTCGCGGATTGAATTGTAGAACAACGTCTCGCCGTAGCCTTGCTGGCCGGGCACTCCAAGGAACCAATCGAGGAACAGCTTCGCCGCTTCCGGATGCGGCGCCTCCTTCACGACGCCCCAGAATTCCGGCACCGCGACCAGCCCTTCGGGCGGATAGACATATTCGATCGGTGCGCCCTTGGCCTTGAACTGCAGATAGCCCGAGTACTGCGCGGTATCGATAACCTTGTCCTGGCCATCCACCGTGCGATCGAACTGCTGCACGTAGGAGTCGAACGCCTTCGGTTTCAGCGCGGCGAATTTCTGCCAGTAGTCGTCGCCGTACAACAACCGCATCTGGTACCAGGTCATGTGCTGCATGCCGGAAGTGGAGACCTTCACCGTCACGCTATCGGTCCACTTCGGATCCAACATGTCCTTCCAGGTTTTCGGTGCTTCATCCTTCGATACCAGGTTGGGATTATACGCGATGCCGGCCATGCTGATCGCCCCCCAGGTCCATAAACCCTCAGGCTGGCTCTTGTACTCCGCCTTGTAGGCTGCCATTTCCGGCGAAACGTAGCTCATGTAGCCGCCGCGCTTTTCGAAGTCCCGCGCGAAGCTGATGTCGGAGAGCTGCACCACATCGACCAGGTAGGCTTTCGCCTGGCGCTCCGCCGATAGCTTTGCGTACAGCGCGCCAGCCTGAAGCCGAACATAGTTGGTGGCGATCTTGGGGAACATCGCGTGGAACTTTGCCAGTTCCGCTTCCGACCCAGCCTCCGGATCCGTGCTGTACAGCACGAAGCTGCCTTCGCTCTCGGCTTTTGCCACATCGGCGCAGGTCTTGAATCCGTCCATCTGGCGTGGCGTTGGGCAGGCACCGTCCGCCCGTGCAGCGATCGGGCTCAGCCATGCGAGGCCGCAGACAAGCGCCGTCGACAAGACGCGGGCGGCATAACGATGCATGGCGTTCTCCCCTGATGCGGGCCGTTGCACCGCGGCCGCTTGCACCAATACAGCACAGGACTGCACGGGCTCAAAGCCGAGGTGTTCGACGGCGGCAGTTCGATACTCGGCTGTGGGGGCGCGGCAGCTTCCACCGCCATGACGGAGTGGCACAGTTGCGCTTTACCCGAAATTGATAATTGCTGTGTTCAGCTGCTGTGTTCAGCGCAGGCCGGTGATCTTGTCCCACTCGCGCACGAATTGTGGGTGGGTTGCCTGAAAGTCGTTCCAGTCTGTTGGCAGCAGCAATTTCAGTGTGTCGGCTTTGACCCCGCCGGGCGGCGGCGGCACGTCAGGGCGCAGCGAATTGTTGTAGAGCACCTGCACATCGGCGGTCTGTCCTGGCACGCCGAGAAACCAGTCCATGAAAAGCTGCGCCGCCGCGGGGTGCGGTGCGTCGGCGACAATACCCCAGGGCTGTGGTGCCGCGGTCACGCCTTCCGACGGATAGACGAAGGCGATCGGTGCGCCTTTCGCTTTGTAGTGCAGATAGCCCGCCAGTGCGGCGGTCAACGTGACCTTGTCCTGGCCGCTGACCACCCGGTCGTATTGCTGCACGTTGGAATCCAGTGCACGGGGCTTCAGCGGCGACAGCTTTTGCCAAAACGCATCGCCATAGATCTTGCGCAGTTCGTACCAGGTGACGTGTTGCAGGCCCGAATTGGAGTCCTTCACCGAAATCGCGTCCGACCATTTCGGGTTCAATGCATCCTGCCAGCTTGTCGGCGCCTCGGTTGCCGCAACCGTGCTGGAATTGTACGCGATGCCGGAAATGACGAGCGCGCCCAACGTCCAGTTGCCCTCGGGCGAACTCCTGTACTGCGGTGGGTACACCGACATCTCGGGCGAGACGTAATTCAGGTAGCCGCCGCGCTTCTGGAAATCGAGGGCGAATCCCATGTCCGCGGGTTGCAGAATGTCCGCGACATAGGCGTGCGCTCGGCGTTCGGTCAGCAGCTTGGCGTACAGCGCGCCGCCCTGCATCCCGACATAGGTTGGCGCGATCTTCGGAAACATCGCATGAAAGCGCCCCAGGAATTGCTCGACAAGACTTTCCGGCTCGGTGGAGTAAACGACGACAGCGCCCTCCTGTTCGGCCTTCGTCACATCCGCGCAGGTCTTGAAGCCATCCATCTGCCGCGGTTGATCGCACGCGTGGCCGGCAGCCGGCGCGAGCAGGATCACGCAGGCGGCTATGCCGGCGATGAATCGCGGAAGTGCCAATGCCGTCACGCCCGCACCAGCTTGCGCACGCGATGGTTTTCCGAGTCGCCGATGTAGACCGCGCCATCAGGGCCCACGACGGCGCCATGCGGGCGAGCGAGCGATGCCTGATGCGCCGGCCCACCATCGCCATCGGCGCCGGCCGTGCCGGTGCCTGCGATGGTGGTGACGATCCAGGTCCGCGCATCGATCAGACGTATCACGTGATTTTCGGTATCGACGATGAACACGTTGCCGGCGGCATCGACTGCCATCTCCTTCGGCGCGTTGAACACCGCCTGGCGCGCGTCATGGCCATCGCCGGCATAGCCACGCGCGCCGGTGCCAGCCACGGTCTCGATGATCCCGTCGCGCACGCGGCGCACGCTGCTGCCCTGGCGTTCCATGATGTAGAGCGAATCATCCGGTGCCAGTGCGACCGCTCGCGCGCCGAAAATGTCGGCCGACACGGCGGGACCATTATCGCCGGCATGACGTCCGTTGCCGGTGCCGGCAAACGTGGTGATCACGCCGGACGCAAGGTCGATCACGCGCACCCGATGATCCGCGACGTCCGTGATAAACAGGCGGCGGTGCTCGCGATCAAAAGCCAGCCCGTTCGGTTCGGCCAGCCCGGATTGTGCGGACGCGCCAGCATCACCGCTGTACTTGCCCGAACCGTCGCCGGCCACCGTCGTGATCACGCCCGACGCGCCATCGATGCGACGCACCCGTCCATTGAGGCGATCCGCAATGTAGATGTCGCCGGTGCGGTCGATGACCATCCCATACGGCTGATTCATCCGCGCCTGTGCCGCCGGACCGCCGTCGCCCGAGAAGCCCGGTTCGCCGATGCCGGCAATCGTCGTGATCACGCCGCTGCGCGCATCGATGCGCCGAATGCAGTGATTGTACGTATCGGAAAAGCACAGACTTCCCGATGGATCGAATGCAAGATCGAACGGGTTGTTCAGCAACGCCCGCGTTGCCGGCCCGCCGTCGCCGGCATAGCCCTGCGCACCCGTTCCGGCGATCGTGCTGATGTTCCAATGCGTATCCGACATGATCGTTTTCCTCCCGTTGGTGCCACCATGGTTGTCGGAACCGGTCTGTCAAGCGTAGGATGACGCAGCAAATTACCAGAGGATACCAAGATGGACATGCAGGTGGACCGCGACACGAGCACGCTCTACGCCAAGCTGGAGGAGAGGGTGATGGCGCGTGATCAGGTGGGCGCCAGCAACGTCTATTATGACTTGGTGCGTGCCGGCCGTCCGCTGAACGAGATCATCGCAGAGGGCGTGCGCATCCATGCGCCGTACACGCATGTGCCATACCACGAGCGCATCGACGACGGGTTTCCGAACTTCGTCAACAACGATCACTGCCTGCTGAGCGCACGGGCGACGGTCAATCTGGCGAAGATGTTGCCGGGCCGGTTGTCGATGCTGCCGATGGCGCAGACCATCTGGTACATCCCGAGCGGCCTGGATATCTGGAACCAGAAGATGGACAAGGCGCCGGGGCATTACACGCGCTCGCGCGGCAACCTCGGCGCAATCGAGGCACCGCCGGCGCCGGTGGTGTATTGGCCCGACCAGGAGCCGCTGCGTCAGGACGGCCCGTTGAAGGAGCGGCTGGGCAACTGGCTGACCATGGTGCATCGCGGCCAGGTAACGGACGCCTATCGCACTTTCCTGGGGTTGATGGAAGACAAGCCCAATCGCCGCGAGGTGCTGGCCGAACTGGTGTTCGCCGGTCTGATCGACATGCAGGACCGCATGCTGTTCAACCGGTCGTACACGACCGGGCACAAGGCATATCGCGCACGCTCGACGGTGGAGATCGGCAACGCGATCGGCTGGGACAATCCGCAGGTGCACCACGTGCTGTACGCCGGCGCATTGGATATGGCGGTCGGGCCTCGCTGGTATTCCACTTACGAAATGGCCTGCAACCTGGTGAAGATGAACATCGAGGGCGAGGCGCTGCATGCCGTGCCGTACGGTGGTGTCAGCGATGCCGAGGTGGCGGTGCTGCGCAACAACAAGGATGCGCTGAACCAGGAAGAGTCGGCGGGATTGATCGACGCGATCATCCGC
>DATKFJ010000366.1:0-9253 GCA_035511435.1 Acetobacteraceae bacterium
AGTGATGGAATCCGCCGAACAGCAGGAACAGGACGAGGATCAGGACGATCAAGCCCACGCCGCCGCCATAATGTGCGCCGCCATAATAGCCAGAGCGGTAGCCGTAATAACCACCACCGCCGAACAAGAGGAATATTACGAGAATGAGAAGCAGCAGGCCCATTTCAATTTCCTTTCGTGGTTCCTGATGTTCAGCTTGGCGGCAACCGAGGTTGCACCATGGTTCAATTGTGGCTATGCGGCGGCGCGGCCCCCACTAACGGTCACGTTCGCGCCATCGTAGTCGGCTTGAATGAGCGATCCGTCCCAGGCCGTCTTTGCATTCATGCCTGGGCGCCGACCTCGCAGAGCGATGGTGTGATAGTGTCTAGGCAGAATGCTGGTGCGGTCGGCAAGGTAGAGCATCGAGGACTTAAGTTCTTCATTTGTTCTATGTGGTGCACTGCTGCCAAGTGTCAAGGCGCCTCCATGTCTCAGGGCGCCCCCCATATCTCAGTGCGTCCCCATGTGTCAGGGCGCGGCAGATCGCAGTTCAGTGGCATCCCCAGGCGTGAATAATCATAACCACTAGTGGTTGCGGGCATCGTTGCAATGAAGCGGCATGGCGCGGCGCGCGCGGAGGGGGTTCGCAGCCCTGACAGGCGCCGCGTCAAACATGGAGTAACATCACCGCATGGTACGCCCCTCCTGGCACCCGGACGAGCTTGCCGCGCGCCTGCCCTTCTTGCGTCGTCGGACGCTGTTGACCCAGGCGACGCGGGGCTTCTTCACGGCACGCGGCTACACGGAGGTCGAAACCCTCTATGCGGTGCCGACGCCCGGCGAGGAGGTCCATCTGCGCGCCTTCCATACCGTTCATGAGCGGACGGACGGGGGCAGCGAGCCACTCTGGCTGCACACCAGTCCCGAGTTCGCGATGAAGAAGCTGTTGGTGGCGGGGCTCGGGCCGATCTTCCAGCTCGCCCGGGTATGGCGGAACGGCGAGGGCAGCGATCTGCATTCAACCGAGTTCACCATGCTCGAATGGTATCAGCCAGGTGACGATATGGGCTGGCTGATTGAGGATACCATCGCGTATCTGCGTGCCGTACTGCCAACTGTGGTGTCCTGCCGTGGTGTCACCACCGACCTCTCCCACGTCGAACGCATTACCGTGGCCGAAGCCTTTGCGCGATACGTCGGCGCGGATGTGCTGGCGACCGCCGGCGATGCAGCGGCGCTGGCTGTGGCCGCCCGGACACGTCTGCGCGAGAGCGAAACATGGGAGGACCTGTTCTTTCGACTGCTGCTGGAGCGCATCGAGCCGCGCATTGGCCGGGCACATCCGACGTTCCTCACCCACTGGCCGGCCGCCCAGGCCGCTTTGGCGCGCCGCGATCCGGCAGACCCGCGCGTTGCGCAGCGGTTCGAGCTGTTCGCCTGCGGCATCGAACTTGCCAATGCCTTCGTCGAGTTGACCGACGCGGCGGAGCAGCGCGCGCGCTTCGTGGCGGATCGGGCTCGGCGTCATGCGCTGTATGGCGGTCCTGACTGGCCGCTCGACGAAGATTTCCTCGCGGCGCTCGCACACGGCATGCCGCCATCCGCTGGCATTGCTCTTGGCTTTGACCGGCTGGCGATGATTGCCGCGGGCGCCGACCGCATCGACCAGGTGCTTTGGCAACCGTCCCGTGGTCAGTGATCAGTGGTCAATCGTCAAGAAGACACCAAATAAGCCTGGCTGGGGGCTTTGGAGAGCGTTCGATGCGTCGTGCCGTGCTATTTCTGGCGATCGGGCTGCTGGCAGGGTGCGTCGATCAATTGGCCGTGCGTCAGGCACGGCTCAGCCAATTCGTTGGGCAACCCGAACCGGTGCTGGTGCAGCAGATGGGAGTTCCCAACCGGACCTATGAAACGGGCGGCGTGAAGTATCTTGCGTACGTCGAGCATCGCGTGGACCTGGTCCCGGGCTTTTCGTCGTATAATCCGTTGTTCCCCGGATGGGGGTTCTACCCTGGATGGGACGGCGGCGGTTTACCGACTCAGGTGATCGAATTGCGCTGCGAGACGACGTTCCAGGTTGCGGATGGGACGGTGAAGTCATTCACCTTGCGCGGCAACGCCTGCGGCTGAGCGTGCCGCCGCGTCAGGTCCGCGCGATCAGCAGCAGCGCCGGCAATGCGAGTTGCGCCACAAGTTGCATGTGCGGCAGGTGCTGTTCGTCGTAAAAGCCGGCGCGATGGCACAGGTTGAGCGTTCCCATCGTCTGGCCGCGCCAACGCACCGGCATGTTCAGGATACTCTGGCAGCCGAGCGAGGCGATCAGCGCGTGATCGAAGAAGTTCTGCTCGATGTCGTGACGCGTGCGGCCGATGTACGGATCGCCGCCGTGGATAACGCGCTGCATCCAGGCTGAGTCGGTCACCGGCTTGCGGCCGCCGATCGGATACGCGTCGGGCTTGTTGCTGTAGAAGCGCTCGGACTGGCGCAGCGCCGGATGATGCACCAGGACGGTGAACAGGATGTGCCCCGGTTCCTTGGCAAGCGCGGCATCGATCGCGCGGAATGTTGCGGCCGGCTGATCGGGGTCGGCGTGCGCGGCGAGAATGGCGTCGATCATGGCGTAGCGGCGAGCGCCTGCGCATACGCGCTGACCGCGGCGGCGAAACCCATGACCAGAGCGTCGGCGGTCAGTTCATGGCCGATCGATGCTTCGGCGAGGCTCGTGACGCGTGCCATCAGCGGCGGCAGATTATGCAGGTTCAGATCGTGCCCCGCATTTACCACCAAGCCGCGATCCGCCGCGGCGCGTGCCGTCGTCGCGCAGGCATCGAGCCAGGTGTCATAGACGCCGGTGCGGAACGCCGCGGCATAGGAGCCGGTGTAGATTTCGACGCCATCGGCGCCGCTCGCGACGATCTGGTCAAGCACCGCAGGATCCGGATCGATGAACAGGATGACGCGCGCGCCCATCGCCTTCAGATTCGCAATTGCCGGCCGTACCAGCGACATCTGTTCGGGACCAAGCTTCCATCCTTCCTCGGAGGTAAAGGCGTCCGGCGCGTCAGGCACCAGGGTGCATTGTTCAGGGCGCACATCCGACGCGATCTCCAGCAGACGATCGTCCGGATAGCCCTCGATGTTCAGCTCCACAGATGGCCGGCATGTTGCGATCGTCTCGGCCAGCATCGGCACATCGGAGCGGCGGATATGCCGTTCGTCCGGACGCGGATGGATGGTGATGCCGCGCGCGCCAGCCTCGATCGCGATGCGGGCGAACACGCGCGGGTCGGGCACGCCGGTATGGCGCGAATTGCGCAACAACGCGATCTTGTTGAGATTGACGCTGAGTCTGGCCATCGGTCAGCGTGCCTCCGCGATGGCGGCGTTCAGCGCGCGCACGCCGGCGGCGGGACCATCCGGTTGGCTCCAGACTGCACCCACCACCGCGAGGAAGTCCGCGCCGGCCTGCACCAACGGTGCACAGTTCGCCGCGGTAATGCCGCCGATCGCGCAGCACGGCAGTTCCATCAGATCCGACCACCACTGCAGGATTTCGGGATCGATGAACCGGGAAACGTCCTTGGTCCCGGAGGGAAAGAACGCGCCGAACGCGACATAGTCCGCGCCGTCCTCGCCGGCGGCCATCGCGAGGTCGCGGCTGCCCTTGCAGGTGACGCCGAGAGTCGCATCGGGGCCCATCAGTTTCCGTGCCTCTCGCGCGGGGAAATCCTCCTGCCCGACATGTGCGCCGTCGCTACCGGTCTCGCGCACCAGATCGGCGCGGTCGTTCAGTAGGAACGCGACGCCGCGCGATTGCGTCACCGGAAGCAGCGCGTCGATCGCGCGGCGCCAAGCATCGTCGTCCACGTCCTTCAACCGAAGCTGCACCGCGGCGACATCGCCGGCATCCAGTGCCGCTGCAAGCAGGTCGGCGAACGGCACGGGATCGAGCTGCGGCGGCGTGATCAGGTAGAGGCGGCAGCCGTCCTGACCACCGCCCATCGCCGCCATTGATCAGGCCTTGCCAAGATAGATGTCGATGATCTTGTTCAGCATTTCCAGCGCGGCTTCCTTCGGCCGCTGGAAGGTGTTGCGCCCGATGATGCTACCGTTCGCGCCGCCGTCACGGACGCCGCGCACTTCCTCGAACACGCCGTCGAGGTCCTTCGCTTCGCCGCCGGAGAAGACCACGACGCGCTTGCCGTTGAACGCACACTGCATGATGTGCTCGACGCGCTTGGCGAGCGTGGAACCGTCGATCTTTTCGTAGCTCTTCTTCGCCGCTTCCAGGCTGATCACCGCGGTCGGTGGCTTCACCTTGATGATGTTGGCGCCCATCAGCGCCGCCATTTGTGTCGCATAGGCGCAGATATCGAGCGCCGTTTCGGCGGCGCGATCGAGATTGCCACCGCGTGGGTAGCTCCACACCACGACGGCGAGGCCGCTCGCCTTTGCTTCGGCGGTGAGTTCGCGCAGTTCCTCCATCTGGGCGTAGGCGAACTCGCTGCCGGGATAGATGGTGAAGCCGATCGCGGCGCAGCCCAGGCGTAGCGCGTCCTTCACGCCGGCGGTCACTGCCTGGTCCTTGTTGGTGGCCAGGCTATTGGCACTGTTGCATTTCAGGATGGTCGGGATTGCGCCCGCAAAGGTGTCGGCGCCGGCGGCGAGCATGCCGAGGGGCGCGGCGTATGCATTCAGCCCGGCCTCGATCGCGAGTTGGTAGTGGTAGTGCGGATCATATGCCGGCGGGTTCGGCGCGAAGCTGCGTGCCGGCCCGTGCTCGAAGCCCTGGTCGACCGGCAGGATCACCACTTTGCCGGTGCCGCCGAGTTTGCCGGTGGACAGGATGCGGGCGAGGTTGGCCTTCACGCCGGGCGGATCGCCTTCGTACCAATCCAGGATCTTCTTTACCTTCTGGGTGATGCGCATGAGGACGGTCCTTCTTACTGAGGGCAGGTTTCCTCAGGTACTAGCCCAGGGCGTCGCCGCTGTCACCCGGGGCGGTTCGTACTTGCAACCAATCGTGTAGGCGGCGCGATGCGGCGCGATCGGCCATATCGAGCGCTGGTGGTCGCTCCATCAACACCTGGCATCCAAGTGATGCCGCAATAGCGGCGACCGATGACCAGCCGGGTGCGTCAGGGGTTAGCACGATCCGACGTTGGCCGATCCGCAGCGCGCCGAGAGCCAAGCCGGATGCATCGGCGCAATCGAGAATGTCATCCAATGGCACGTCTGGGTGTTCGCTGCGTGCGTGGTCGATCAGCGCGCGCCACCAGCCGCATCCGGCGAACAGCGCCGCTGCGGGGGCGGAGAGCAGTGTCACCGGACGTCGCATGGCGAGAGCGGCCCGCGCGTCGGCCAGACCGTGCACGACGACCGTCGGATACCGATCACAGATCACTGGCCACCGATCATCGATATCTGCTTGACGTTCAAGCGATTGCCCGCTTTCAGTTCAACCGGCATTGAACGCCAGGGGACAGCGATGGCAAGCGACGTTGATGACCCGGAAGCGGAGGCGGACCGGCTGGAAGCAGCGCTGAACCGGATTGCGCAGGCGGCGGCTCGCGGGGCGATGGCATCGGCTCACACGCCCGCGGCGCCGGGAACTGAAGAAATTGCTGCGCGAATCGATGGATTGATCGATCGTTTACGTACAGCACTCGGCTCGGCGGCCGATTGAACCCGGAGGCAAGGATCACTCGATGGCGCAGGTTACCATCCGCATCAATGGCTACGCATATACCGTCGGCTGCCAGGACGGCGAGGAGCAGCATCTGGAGGCGATGGCCGGCGAGGTTGAACGGCGGATCGAAAGCGTTAAGGCGGTGGCGGGTTCCAGCGGCGAATCGCGCATGCTGGTGATGGCGTCGCTGTTAATGGCGGATGATCTGCACGAGATGAATCAGGCGCTGCAGGCGGCTCGGGAGGGTGGGCCGCAGGACCAGCCATCCGCTGCGCCCGCAGACCCAAAGCTCGGAAGGCGGCTCGGCAGGCTGGCAAAACGCGCCGAGGAGATTGCCCTGGACCTGGAGCGTCCCTAAGTTGTGAAAGCGGAGCTGCCGGGTGCGTCAGGTAATACATCCCCTGGGCCAGTAAGCAACTCCCTCGGGAACTGGCTCTGTCGGGATCTTGGTCTCGGTATCTGGTGCCCACCTGCACAAGCAGGCTCTGGGAGGATGACACGCCAACGGCCATGGCGGCTCCGCACTCGTCTGACGATCTGATCGAAACCAAGCGCGCCATCCGGGAACGCGCTCTCGCGGCGCGGGCTGCGTGGGACCCGGCGGTCGGCGTGGCGCTCGGCGAGCACGTGTTGCGCGCGATGCCGCCGGCGGCTGGCGCGGTGGTATCGGGCTTCTGGCCGATGGGGCAGGAGATCGACATCCGCGCGCTGTTGCATGCGCTGCACGAGCGGGGGTATCCGATCGTGCTGCCGGAAACACCCAAACGCGGCAATCCGTTGATCTTTCGGATTTGGCAGCCAGGAGCAACGATGGTTGCCGAGCGCTTCGGCACGATGCGGCCGGAGGGCGAGGTGCGTGCGCCGGATTTCCTGCTGGTGCCGCTGCTGGCATTCGATCGGCGGGGTTTCCGGGTGGGCTATGGCGCCGGGTACTACGATCGCACGCTGGCGGGGTTGCCGGGACGAGTGCGGCTGGGGGTGGCGTATGCCGATCAGGAACTGGACGAAGTGCCCGCCGGTCCTTACGACGCGCGGCTGGACGCTGTCGCGACGGAGCGTGGCGTGATCTTCTGCAAGGATTGACGGATGCGGATACTGTTCGTGGGCGACGTGGTCGGGCGCACCGGCCGCGAGGCGGTGGCGACGTCGCTGCCGAAGCTGCGCGCTGCGTTGCGCATCGATCTTGCCGTGGTGAACGCGGAGAACGCATCGCACGGTTTTGGTCTGGCTCCCGACATGGCGACGTCGCTGTTTGCCGCGGGGGCGGACGTGATCACCCTTGGCAATCACGCGTGGGACCGAAAGGAGATCATCCCGTTCATCGCTGAGCACCCGCGGTTGCTGCGGCCGCTGAATTTCCCGCCCGGCACGCCGGGGGGCGGATCGATTGTCGTGGAGGTTCCTGGCGGACGGCGGGCAATGGTGATGCAGGCGATGGGGCGGCTGTATATGGACGCGCTGGATTGTCCGTTCCGCGGCACGGCCCAGGAGTTGGCGAAGCACCGGCTGGGCGCCACGGTGGCGGCGATCGTGGTGGATATCCACGCCGAGGCCACCAGCGAGAAAATGGCGTTCGCGCATTCATTCGATGGCCAGGTGTCGCTGGTGGTGGGCACCCATACGCATTGTCCCTCGGCGGACTACCAGGTGCTGCCGCGCGGCACCGCGTTCCAATCGGATGCCGGCATGTCGGGCGACTATGACAGCGTGATCGGCATGGCGAAGGAGGGCGCTGTGACGCGGTTCTGGCGCAAGCTGCCGGGCGAGCGGTTGGCTCCGGCGGAGGGCGAGGCGACGGTGTGTGGCGTGTTCGTCGAGACCGACGATGCAACGGGCCTGGCGAAGCGCATCGAACCGGTGCGGGTTGGGGGACGGCTGGCGGGGGCGATGCCGGCTGATTGAAAAATCGTTGACGCGAATTTTTGCGCCCACTAGAACGAAATAAGAACTACAAGGGCGACGACTGGCTGGTCCAACGAACGATCCGATGGATCATGCTGCGGGCCGATCATGCCGCGGGTGGATCATGCCGCGGGCCTCCATGTCGTTGCGCTTCCGTTCATGTGGCTGCACGATTGATATCAGGGACCACGTCCCGGTTATCCGTGGATCACCAACGCAGTTCGCTGGTCCACCTTGTGATGACCCTGCTCCTTTGTTCACTGCCGCTCTGGCTTGATAAGGCCCTTTTGTGCCGGCCCAGATAGGTCGGTGTTTTAACTGGATTGAACAGACATGGTAGCCGAAACATGGTAGCCGAAATGGACAAAGACAACGGTTGGATGACCGTTACAATAGATCACCTATTCCTTGAAAAGCTGAAATCAATAGAACAAAGTCTGGCGGAAGCGAACTTGCGGAGCCAGCAAAGGTTCGAAGCGCAAGAAGTCACGCGCAACGCAGACGGCGCCCATTTCGATAGGAAACTGGAGGATCTGAAAGCTCTCAAGACGCACGACCTTATCGGTGTCGAGCACCGTTTCCAATTATCCAAGGAACTAGTCAACGCCGGCTTTGAAACGCAGTCGAAGTCGCTCGATACAGCGCTGAATTCATTGCGCGACATACGGGCAGCTGATAATTTGTATTTCGAAACCAAGATCGTTGACCTGCGCGAACTCAAGGCACACGAATTGCAAGCCATCGAGCAACGGTTCCAGTTGTCCAAGGAAGCGGTCGCCGATGCATTACAGGCGGCGAAAGAGGCCGTCACCAAGGCTGAAGATGCCACCGAACGTCGCTTCTCGTCTGTCAACGAGTTCCGCGCGACGCTGTCCGACCAGGCTGCCCAGCTGATGCCGCGTGCCGAAGCACAGACCCGCTTTGAAACTTTACAGGCCAATGTCGCGCGGATCGAATTGGATATGCGCGGCAGTATCTCCAACTCAGGCGGCAAGTCCAACGCATATACACAATTCATCGCGACCGGCCTGGCCGTGGCGGCGATCGTTGTGGCATTGGGCGTCGGATTCAATGGATCGCGCTCATCGTCAGGATCTACAACGGGCGTCGACGACAGGCGGATCGACGACCTGGTCAATCGTATTGACGGTCTTTCCAGGCGGATCGAAACAGCCACGCCACCAGGGTCGTCGCGCTGAGCCGGGATAGACTTGGGCGAAGCTTCCATCATGCGAGGAATCGCCCACGATAGTCCCCCATGATCTTTCGTCATGGCGTGAATGGAAGATGAACGCCGTTGGCCAACCTTCTCCGTCCAGTGCCGTCGAGGCTCCTTCGGAGGCAGGCGATCACCCACATCGGCGTCGTCCTGTGGTCAGCAGCGCAGCTGCCTCGGATCAATCCGCCCTTTCCACGTTATTCTCGCTTGCGTCCTTGCCACGACAAGCCACCACGTTTGGTTCAGTCGCGCATCCCGCTTGGGATCGTCGCCCTCCCTGTCACGCCGCGTAAATTGCTGGCAAACTGGCAATAAACCGGGGAGACCATCATGCTGCGCTTCGTTTTCACCTTTGCCCTCGCGCTATTCCCGGCCCTCGCCTTCGCCCAAACCCCCGAGCTCGTCGAAGCGGGTAAACTGACCTGGGGTGTCTCCGTCACCTTCCCGCCGTTCGAGTTCGA
>DATKFJ010000367.1:0-4946 GCA_035511435.1 Acetobacteraceae bacterium
CGCGATGTCCAACTGTGCGACAGCCACCGCGCCACTATGGATCGGCTGGGATTCTCTGCAATCAACCGTTGCAAACACCCTGCAACGGTGACCGAATCTCCAACTGATCTGAGCAGGCGAGCCGGTCACGCAAGGCTGTGCGGCTGGTGACCTGGCTCACAGCAGGCGGTGCATGTTGGATGAATAGTGGCGGCACGCAAAAGTGGCGCCACAACCCGTGGCGACGTTTCAGGGGTCCGAAGAACCCAGGAGAACGCCATGTCAGCAACCCGATCCGTGCCCGATCCCGTTGAGCCGGGAGCAAGCCGCCAGCACGCGCTGCTGGCGCAACAGCATTTCGACGCACTGCCGCTCCGCGGCCTGGCGGGATTGGCTAGTACGCGGGTTGCCGAGACGCCTGTTGCGATCGCTGACATAAACGGGGAGCCATTGTTCCACGACTATCCTCTGCTGGACGGCGCGACCGTACGCGGCACGATCCGTTGTGCGGCGAACCGGCGGCTCGGAGCGCCAGTCGTGTCGATCGGCCACGGCGCGCCGGGATGGAGTGCCACAGTGGCGATACGGATGGCGACGGAGGCGCTGCACAAGGCGTACCCCGGCGCGCGCTTCGTCTCGGCGCGGCTGGTCTGCTACGCCTACCCCAAGATCGGTGTGCAGGTCACCTTCCGGGCCGAAGGTTCAACCGATGAGAGCGAGGCGATCTTCGATGCGTCGAGCGGCGGCATGGTCGACACGTCGAGCGAGCCCGCGCACCAGTTCACGCGCTATTCCCTGTTGGGTACGCTGTCGGCCGCCGAGGCACGGCGCCGCGTTGCGCAATTTCGCAGATCGGAGGAACAGATCGCGGCCCACGACGCGAGCGGGCGGCCATTGATCGTGGGGTCGGTGCAGACCGGGCCCTTCGTGGCGCCGCCGCTGTTTCCCTTCGTGCGGCAGGGCATGGTCCTGCTCTCACCATGGTGCCCGAACAGCCCGCCGGGCAACTCGCACTATGCACAGATCACCGACTATTTCTGTGTCGATGCGAGTTCGCAGATGCTGCTCGAGCATTACGGTTGGAACTACACGCAAAACCAGATCGCCACCGCGATGGGCACAACCGCCGCACAGGGCGGCACAACACAGGCTGGACTGACCAGCGGCTTCACCACGCTAACGGACAACACGCTGCTGCTGACGTTCGACAACGGCGCAACCCGCGCACAGCAGTTCCAGGACGCGATGACCGAGGTCGATGGGAACCGGCCACTGTTCACCCAGGTCCCGCACCACTACCGTGTCTGCATGGGCTACCACGAAGTATTGCTGGTACCGATCTGGATCGCTCTCGGGCTGGCGCAATCGCTCTACATCTTCGATCCGTGGCCATGGAATCCTGATCTCTGCCAGCCGGGCGCAGCCTATTGGGAAAGTTGGGCGACATCGCCGGTGATGTGGTTTGGCATCGTCCACCACGCCTGACGGGAACCTGACGCCGCAGCGGCTGCGCGAAGCCGCCGCGCATGGCTTCGTGGCATTGCCTGGTGGCGACGACACGCCCACGCCGGGCGAGCCCGAGCGCGTCGGCACGCCCGACGGAGCGCTTGGGTACTATCTGGTACCCGATCGGCGCGATGGCGGCGTCGTGGCCGTCGCGCGCGTGCTGCCGGACGGACGCGTGGCAAGCGTATCGCGGCTGGCGGCTCCGACCGTGGATTGTGCCGCGGCGGTTACGGGGCTGAGTGCGGCGCAGTCGCTGGCGCTCGCCGATGACGTCGCACGTCGCCACGGCGGCACGCTTGTTGGCGAGCCATGTCTCGTGCACGACGGGCCGGTGGGGCGAGAGGCTTGGTTGCTAGTCGTGCAAGGACCGGACGATGAACGCCACTGGGTGTTCGCCACCGGCGGCGGAACCTACGCGCGCAAGCCAGGCGACCCGCCGCGCGGCGGGCTGATCTGAGCGGGATCTGCAGGGCACGCTGCCGCAGTGATAGGCGGGGCCGAAAGCGCGATTATCGCCTTCCGGCCGCCACCGCCGCCCTGCCCTCCCCGCGTCGGGGGAGAGGGAAAAAAGCCAGAGCGGTTACCTGGGCGTCAGCACCATAACCATCTGGCGGTTTTCCATCCGCGGCATCTGCTCCACCTTCGACAGCGGATCCATCTCGGAGCGGATTCGCTCCAACACCCGCACGCCAATCTCCTGATGCGCCATTTCGCGGCCGCGAAACCGCAGCGTCACCTTCACCTTGTCGCCCTCGCCGATGAACGACTTCATGGCGCGCAATTTCACCTGATAGTCGTTCTCGTCGATGTTCGGACGGACCTTGATTTCCTTGATCTCGATGACCTTCTGCTTCTTCTTTGCCTCGTTTTTCTTTTTTTGCAGCTCGTATTTGTATTTGCCGAAGTCGAGGATCTTCACCACTGGCGGATCGGCGTTCGGACTGATCTCCAGCAGGTCGAGGCCGACGGATTGCGCTCGCAGCCAAGCGTCGCGGGCGGTCATCACCCCCTGCATTTCGCCATCCTGGTCGATCAGCCGCACCTGTGGGGCGCGAATTTCGTCATTCACGCGGGGTCCGTCCCGGCTCGGCGGGGCGGTCATTGGTCCTCTTGCTATGGTCTTCTCCTGTGTCTGTTGCACTCGACCGGTTGAGTTTGGCCGATACTTTCGGTGCGGATCAAGCAAACTTGCGTGGCGCGGTAAGTCCCGGGGCTTCGCCCCGGACCCCACCAAGAGGCTCTGCCTCTTGGAACTCCGCTAAGGGCGTAGCCCTTAGGACCCGTTCGTTTGGGGCGGGGTGGGGGATTGCACGATGTCGTGCAAAGCGGGGTCGTGCAACCTCCCCACCCCGCCCCAAACGGAATGGATCCCAAAGGCCGTGCCTTTGGTGGGGGTCCAGGGGGCAAAGCCCCCTGGTGGGTTTCAGGGCAAAGCCCTGAACCTGCCTGCCTCATGCGGTTGCCATAACCCTAAGATCGGGCGGCGTGGCCTCCGCCGCAAGCCGCCGCACCGCCTCATCCAATCCCACTACCTCCTGCGCGTCGCCGCCAAGCCGGCGCAGCGCCACCGTCCGTTGCTCCGCCTCGCGCCGCCCGACCACCGCCAGCACAGGGACATGCGCCAAGCTGTGTTCCCGCACCTTCGCATTGATCTTCTGGTTTGACAGATCCAGTTCCACCGCCAAACCCGCTCGGCGCAGCGTCGCCGCCACCTCCTCCGCGTACCCGTCTGCATCCGAGACAATCGTCGCGACCACCGCCTGCACCGGCGCCAGCCAAAGCGGGAACCGCCCGGCATACTGCTCGATCAAGATACCAAGGAACCGCTCGAAGCTGCCCATGATAGCGCGATGCAGCATCACCGGCCGCCGCCGGCCGCCATCCTCGGCAACATAATCCGCGTCCAGCAATTCCGGCAGGTTGAAGTCCACCTGCAGCGTGCCGCACTGCCAATCCCGCCCGATCGCGTCGCGCAGCACGAACTCCAGCTTCGGCCCGTAAAACGCGCCCTCCCCCGGATTCAGCGTATACGCCACCCCGGCAGTGGCGCAGGCCTCCTTCAGCGCAGCTTCGGCCTGGTCCCACACGCTATCGGCGCCAACTCGCAGCGCCGGCCGGTCGGAGAATTTCACGGTGAATTCCGGGAACCCGAAGTCCCGATAGATCGAGGACAGCAGTTCCACGAACCGCACCGTTTCCGCCGCAATCTGCGCTTCCGTGCAGAATATATGTGCATCATCCTGGGTGAACGCACGCACGCGCATGATGCCATGCAGCGAACCAGAGGGTTCGTAGCGGTGGCACGAACCAAACTCCGCCAGCCGGAATGGCAGCTCCCGGTACGATCGGATGCCCTGGCGGAAAATCTGAATATGGCAAGGGCAGTTCATCGGCTTCAGCGCCAGCGTCTTGTCCTCGTCCTCCACCCTGGCGATGAACATATGTGCGCGGAATTTCTCCCAGTGTCCGGAGCGTTCCCACAGCGAGCGATCCACAAGCTGCGGCGTCTTCACCTCCTGATAGCCGGCCGCATCCAACCGCCGGCGCATATAGGCCTCGGATGTCAGGTAAAGTTTCCATCCCTTAGGGTGCCAGAACACGCTGCCGACGGCTTCCTCCTGAAGATGGAACAGGTCCATCTCCTTGCCGATGCGGCGGTGGTCGCGGCGTTCCGCCTCCTCCAGCATATGCAGGTAGGCGTCGAGTTCCTTCTGGTCGCGCCAGGCGGTGCCATAGATGCGCGACAGCATGGCGTTGCGGTGATCCCCGCGCCAATATGCGCCCGCCACCTTCATCAGCTTGAACGCCGGTCCGACATCGGCCGTCGACCGCATATGCGGCCCGCGGCACAGGTCCACCCAATCGCCCTGGCGATACAGCGTGATGGTCTCGTCACGCGGCAGGTCCTGGATGATCTCCGCCTTGTATTTCTCACCCTTGTCCTGGAAGAACTGGATCGCCTCCTCGCGGTCGATCACCTGACGGACGAACTTCTCCCCGCGCCCGACGATCTCGCGCATCTTCGCCTCAATCGGCGCGAAGTCCTCCGTTGTGAACGGTTGGTTGCGCGCGAAATCATAATAGAACCCGTCCGCAATTGCCGGCCCGATGGTCACCTGCGTGCCCGGATACAGTTCCTGCACCGCTTCGGCCAGCACATGCGCCGCGTCGTGGCGGATCAACCCCAGCGCATCCGGATCGCGCCGGGTGACAAATACCAATTCCGCATCGCGATCGATCTCGGTGTCCAGATCGACCAGCTTGCCGTCCAGCTTCATCGCCAGTGCGGCGCGGGCAAGGCCGGGACCGATCGCTTCGGCCACCGTCGTGCCCGTTACCGGCCCGTCGAAGCGGCGCACGGATTTATCGGGCAGAGTAATGGCAGGCATGGGGTCCACGTCCTTCTGTTGCGGGAGCGCTGTCTATGGCGTCACGCCCCAGGCGGTGCAAGTGCTGCTGCG
>DATKFJ010000368.1:0-12211 GCA_035511435.1 Acetobacteraceae bacterium
GCCTGGGCCATCGCCTGTCAGGTCAGCTCCGCGAAGCCAGCCTGACGGCCTGACGTATCAGAACTCACAACAAAAGGAGCCGCGACACACACCTTTATATTCGCTGGCGCCCAAGACTGGAGGCGGGGCAACGGTCAGGAGAATCCCCGGGCACGCTATGAGCCGGCCTCCATCCGACGCTCGACCTTAGACGGGGGCAGCTCCACGACGAACCTGGGTCATGCGGTAGCCAACCCGCGCATCAGAGATGATCAACCGTCGTTACGCAGCCCCGCCTCCTGCCCTGGGCGGCAGCCACGATCTTTACCACCATCGGCAAAACCGGTGAGCGTGTCGTCCTGCCTGACGTCCTTGAAAAGGGACATGAGAGCGTGCCGTTTTTAACAGATCGTGTGGTGATCCCTTACGCGTTCGCCCGGCGGGCAAGGTAGTTGAAATTCACCACGAATTGCTCCGGGTTCAGCAGATTGTCGCGCAGCCGTGCGACATCGTCGGGCGGGAAGTCGGCAATGTCGCTGGGAGCCGCCTCCGCCAACAGTTGGATCCGGGTAGCCTCCTCCAGCATCACGCACAGCACCACCGCTTCCTCCAGCGTCCTGCCGGTCATCGCCAGGCCGTGGCAGCGCAACAGCACAGCGCGGTGTTGGCCCAATGCCCGGGCAACGCCGCGGCCCATCTCCGCGGTGCGGATAAGGTCCATCGTGTCGGTATAGACCGGCAGGCCGTCGGCAAAGACGGCCCCACCCTGGCTCATCGGGCGCAGCCTGCGTCCGGTCGCGGAGAAGGCGACCGTATGCGTCGGGTGGGTGTGGATCACCGAATCAACGTCGGGGCGCGCCGCGAATATTTCGGAATGGATATAGACCTCGCTGTGCCGGCGGGCGGTGCCGGCCACCACATGCCCCGCCAGGTCGATGGTGAGGACGTTCGCCTCGGTGATCTCGCCGAACCCGACGCTGTGCGGCTTCATGAAGAAATGCTCCGGCCGCCCCGGCACCCGGACCGAGACGTGGCCGCGCGTCATGTCGCCGTGTCCCTGATGCTCCAGGATGCGCCCCGCCTCGATCAGCTTGCGCCTTGCGGCCGCGATCTCGGACATGCCTGCCTCCCCGGTTGCGGTCATATTCCGCCGTCACGCTGTGGATAGTTCCCCGCCACGCGGCGCATCAGCAGCAAGGCGATCGCCACGCACAGCGCCGGCGCCGCCACGCAGAGAAAGAGCAGCGGCGGCGGCAGGTCAAGCGTCAGCAGCACGCCGCCGATGACCGGCCCGAGGATCGAGCCGATGCGCCCGACGCCGAATGCCCAGCCGGTGCCGGTCGCGCGCATGTAGGTGGGGTAGATCGTGCCGGACAGGGCATTCACGCCGGCCTGCCCGCCCGGGATGCAGAATCCAGCGGCCGCCGCCAAACCCATCAGCAGCATGGCCGAACCGCCGGCGATGCCGAGCGCTGCAACCACCGGGACAGCGATCAGGAAGCCCACCGCCAGCGACACCAGCCCGTGCCGATCCAGCAGGCGCCCGAATGCAAGGCTGCCCGCGGCCCCGCCGAACTGGAACAGGGTGGTGGTGACCTCGGCCTGTTGCAGCGACAGGCCGCCCTGATGCACCACGGTGGGCAGCCAGCTCGTCATGAAATTCAACGTCATCTGCGTGCCGATATAGGCCAGCCACAGCAGCACGGTGCGAGCCGCGCGACCCTCCAGGAATAGGTGCCGCACCGGCACGCCGCGCAGTACCAGATCGTTGGAAACCAGCCGCGTCGTCACGCCGATCCGCAGTGCCGGGTCGAGCCGGTGCAGGATATGCACCAAGTCCCGCCGCTGCCAGCCGCCGCGATCCTGTGTCACCAGCAGGAAGCGCACCGACTCCGGCAGAGTGAAGCACAGCAGCAGGCCTAGAATGATGCCGCTCCAGCCGCCCACCTGATAGACGCACGTCCATCCGAAGCGGGGGATGAGCCAGGCGGCGATCAGGCCGCCAAGCGCCGCGCCGATCGTATAGGCGACAAACATGAGGGCGACCCGCGTGGCCCGGGATGCCGCGGGCGCATATTCCGCCATCAGCGCGACCGAGCTCGGCACCGCGGCGCCGAGGCCGATGCCCGCCAGGAAGCGCAGGATCAGGATGTCCGGCAGCGTCGTCACATAGGCGGTGGCGAGCGTGAACACGCCGAAGACGAACGTGCCGGCAATGACGACCCGGCGCCGGCCCAGCCGGTCCGCCGCCGCCCCCAGTACCAGCGCGCCGAGCATGTAGCCCAGCAGGGTGATGCCGAACACCGCGCCGAACTGTGCCCGGTCGATATGCAGAGCCTGGATCATCGCCGGCGCCGCATAGCCCGCCACCTGGTTGTCGTTCCCCTCGACCATCATGGTGACGACAAGCCACAGGATCAGTGAGCCCCGGAACCAGCTCGCCCGCTGGTCCTCGATGACGCGTCCGACATCGAGCTGGTCCGGCATGATCGGCTACGGGGCCATGGTCGCGGCGAGGCGGATCAGCGGTTCTGTCGCGAATCCTGGGTTGCGGCGGAGCAGCGCCGTGGCCAGCATGAAAGTCAGCTGGCCACCGAATAGAACTGGTTCGCCGGACGCAGGCGTCCCGCGGCCGTCAGTTGGCCTTTGCGGATCATGTCCATGAGCTCAATGCCAGCAAGGTGTACGGCGGCCGACCGGAAGGACTTGAACCCCATCATCGGTCGCACTTGACGCTCCATCACTCGATGGTCCTGTTCGACAACATTGTTGAGGTACTTGACCTGCCGGATCTCAACCTCTGTGTCGTGCGCCGCGTTGCAGCTCTCGATCGCTGCGGTGTTGGCGCCACTCTGGTCGATGGTAATCTTCGCCGGTGTGCCACATTGGCCGGTCGCCTTGCACAAAAAGCGCAAGGCCGCTTTGCGATCGCGCTTCGCAGTTAGCAGGAAATCGACTGTGTTCCCTGCCGTGTCGACCGCCCGATACAGATACTTCCACTGGCCCCTGGTCCGCACATCGGTCTCGTCGATTCGCCAACTGCCACCCACCCGACGCTTCCGCACGCGAAAGGCCTGCTCCAGCAGCGGCACATACGTCAGCGCCCAGCGATTGAGAGTGGAGTGGTCAACCTCCACGCCTCGTTCTTCCATCATCTCCTCGGGCTGGCGGTCGCTGATCGGATACGCCATATACCAGCGCACGCCCCAGAGGACGATCTCTCGCTCAAAATGACTGCTTTTGAAATCGATCCCCGTGGGGCTCCCGCTACCAAACCGCCCGGGATCATAGGTGCGGCAGGGAACAGGGCACAGGTTTGGGACAGAACCCGTATGCGCCAGCGACAGGCCGCGTTCCGCCATCATCTCCGCCAGGTCTCGCAGGCTCAGTTTGAATCGAAGATACCAGCGCACGCATAAAATAATCACCTCGCGGTCGAAGTGCCGGCCTTCGAACAGCTCGTCGACGCCCTCCTGCTTGCCCATTGCCGATCCTCACCCAGCGCAGCGTGCCAGCATACCTGACTCAAGCCTTTCATTTGCACCAGAGCCCTCGTCCCAAAGACAGACCCGCTACTGCTCAAGGACGCCGGCGATCCCGGCAAACTGCGCACGATTGGTGGAGCATTGAATGCGGCCAACCACGATGACGGGGCCCCCGGCACACCTGTCCTCAAACAGGCATTTGGAGACCCGAATATATCTCACCAAGATATATCTGCGCGGAGGCAGCGTCTGCGAGCAAGCGGTAAACTAAAGCAGACACAAGGTTCGGGAATTTCCAAGGATCGCGGACCGACAGCAGAGAGCACAGAGCGGCGAGGGCCAGGGTCGCATCGCGTCACGGCCCCTTGCGCGGTTGCACAGCGTGTTCGAGGGCCTGCCGGATGAAACGCTGATACGGCACGCCGGCCTTGGCGGCCTTGGCCTTCACGGCGATTGTCCTCGCTGTCCTGGCAACAGCTTGAGTCCTGGCGTCGATGGTCGAAACTTGTCGAACTCAACCGCCCGAAAACTGACAGAACCTGCAGTACGTGCTAAGCTGATCGAGCGTCATGCGTCTCACAATGTGCGGGGTCGTTCCGGTCTGCCGCTTCCGGAATCGGAAACGGCCGCGCAAAATGACATGCTGCGAGGCGTCCTGGTAGGAGTTCGCTCAGAACCGGGGTCTGCTCCCGGCAGATCGGCGCGGCGATGGGGCATCGTGGGTGGAACCCGCAGCCGGTCGGAATCCGCGCCGGGTTCGGCACATCGCCGCGCAAGATGATGCGCTGGCCGCGCGGACGCGGCCCGGCAGCAGGCGCGGCGGAGAACAGGGCCTGCGTGTAGGGATGGAACGGTGCGTTGAACAGGACGTCGGTGTTTGCCAACTCGACCAGTCGGCCCAGGTACATCACCGCGACCCGGTGCGCGATGTGCCGCACCACAGCCAGATCATGCGAGATGAACACGTAGGCGATGCCGAATCGCTCCTGCAGATCCTGCATCAGGTTCACGACCTGGGATTGGATCGACACGTCGAGCGCGGAGACCGGTTCATCCGCGACGATCAACCTCGGGCCCGGGGCGAGCGCACGGGCTATTGCGATGCGCTGACGCTGGCCGCCGGAAAACTCGAATGGGTAGCGCCGAAGCTGCTCGGCATTCAGGCCGACGAGCCGCAGCAGATCGACGACGCGCTCGCGCCGCTCGTTTTTGTTGCGATACAGACGGAAGACGTCAAGCGGCTCGGCGATGATGTCCTCGACGCGTTTGCGCGGGCTGAGCGAGGCGTACGGGTCCTGGAATACGATCTGCAGCTCGCGGCGACGGCGGCGCAACGCCGTGCGACCCATGCCAAGCAGGTCTTCGCCGTCCAGCTCGATCCGTCCCGAGGTTGGTTCGGTCAATCGCAGCAGCATCCGCCCGGTGGTGGTCTTGCCACAGCCGCTTTCTCCTACCAGCGCCAGTGTCTCGCCCGTTTGCAAATCGAACGACACACCGTCAACCGCCCGCAACTGTCGCGCCGCGCGCCGGCCGAACGCGCTGCCAATCGGATAGTGTTTCACCAGATCGCGCACTGAGAGTAATGCGGGCATCAGGCAGCCGTAACGTGTGCAATGGACAATTCGAATTCCGTTAGTGCCCAGCACGCAGCACTGCGCCCCGGCATGCCGAGCAACGGTGGACGATGATCTCGGCAAATTGTCCGGGCGAGATCGCAACGCGGGTGGAAACGGCAGCCGGGCGGCATCGCGGCGGGCGAGGGAACTGTCCCTTCGATCGTGGGCAGCCTGTGCAGCTTGCGCTCCAGCGATGGCATCGCGCGCAGCAGGCCCTGGGTATACGGATGCGCCGGTGCCGCGAACAAGTCGGCGACCGGCGCACACTCGACCACCGATCCGGCATACATGACCGCCACGTCGTCCACCAGATCCGCAACCACCCCAAGATCGTGCGTAATTAGAATGATCGCTGCGCCGCTCTCGTCGCGCAGGACGCGCATCAGATCGAGGATCTGCGCCTGAATGGTGACGTCGAGCGCCGTGGTCGGCTCGTCGGCGATGAGCAGGCGCGGCCGGCAGACCAGCGCCATCGCGATTACCGCTCGCTGGCGCATGCCGCCGCTGAGCTGATGCGGATATGCTCGGGCGCAACGATCCGGCTCGGGGATGCCGACCTGGTGCAACGCTTCCACGGCGCGTGCGAATGCGGCCTGCGGCGTGGCGTGTTCATGCAGCCGCACGACTTCGGCGATCTGCTCGCCGACGCTGAAAACCGGGTTCAGCGTGGTCATCGGGTCCTGGTAGATCATGGCCATGGCGGAGCCGCGGAGCTGACGCAGCCGCGCGTCCGTCGCATCCACGATGTCCTCGCCATTGAAACGGATATGCCCGCCGACGATGCGCGCGGGCGGTGACGGCAGCAGTCGCATCAGCGCCAACGCGGTCATCGTCTTGCCGCACCCGGACTCGCCGACGATGCCAAGGCTCTGCCCGGCCTCCAGCCTGAAGCTGACACCATCGACCGCGCGCACCACGCCGCGTGGGGTGAAAAGATGAACGCTAAGATCCTCGACCTCGAGCAGCGCGTTCATGTGTCCAGCTCTGGATCGAGCATGTCGCGGAGCGCGTCCCCCAGCATGTTGAAACCAAGTACCGCGAGCGTGATTGCCGCGCCCGCGAAGGCGGCCGGCCACGGATCACCGACCAGATCGCCCATGCCGTCACGGATCATGTTGCCCCAGCTTGGCGCCGGCGGCTGCGTGCCGAGACCGAGAAAGGACAGTGCCGCCTCCAGCCGGATGGCGGTCGCGATCCACAGGCTGAGCGCAACAATCAGCGAGCCGGCGATGTTGGGCGCCACATGACGCAGCATGATGCCGACCGGGCCGCGCCCGGCGGCGATGGAGGCGTCGATGAACGGCTCGCGCCGCACCACCTGCGTCGCCGAGCGCGCCAGCCGCAGGAAGCGTGGGAACAGCGCGATCGCAATTGCAATGATGGCGGTTTGGAATCCGGGGCCGAGCGCCGCGGCGATCATGACCCCGAGCAAAAGCGTTGGGAACGACATGAGAAGATCGGAGAAGCGGCTCAGCAGACGGTCGGTCCAGCCACCGAACCAACCGGCGAGCATACCAGCCCAGACGCCGATAAGTGCTGCGATGATTGGCCCGGTCAGCCCGATCGCCAACGACGCACGCGTGCCGATGATCACCCGCGAGAAGACGTCCCGGCCGAAGCTGTCCGTGCCGAACCAGTGCTCAGCGGACGGCGGCTGGCTGGCAGCGACGAAGCTCTGATCCAGCGGGTCCTGTGGGGCGATCCACGAGCCGAGTACCGCGACCATGACGAGGGTCATCGTCAGCAACGCGCCAATGACGGTGAGCTTGTTGCCGACAAGCGCACGCGGCTGGCGTACCGCAGCGGGATCGACGACGCGCTGGGCCATGTCGCTCATCGCAGCGTGACCCTGGGATCGATCAGCGCACACAGCAGGTCGGTCAGCAGATTCACCAGCACCACGCAGAATGCAAACACCACGAGGCCGGCCTGCACCATTGTGTAGTCACGCGCAGTGATACCGCCGATCAGGAGCTGCCCCAAGCCGGGGCGGGAGAACACCAGCTCAACAGTGATCGTGCCGCTGAGCGTCGTCAGCAGGTAGATGCCGAGGCCCGTGGTGATCGGGATCAGGGCATTGCGCAGCGCATGCTTGAAGACGATCCACTGCTCAGGCACGCCCTTGCCGCGGGCGGTGCGCACATAATCGCGCCGCAAGACCTCCAGCAAAGCCGAGCGGGTCATGCGCATCACGAAGGCGGCCATCACAACGCCCAGGGTGACCGCGGGCAGCACCAGGTGATGCAAGCCGTCCAGCAGACCCTGGCCACCGCCCAGCATCGGAAACCAATCGAGCTTGAGCGAGAAGGCGATCAGCAGCAGCACACCGAAGTAGAAATCGGGGATCGAGAAACCCGCCAGTGCGAAGACCCGGCTGAACATATCCGGCGCATGGTTGCGCCAGACTGCCGCCGCGGCGCCGAACGGTATGCCGACCACGACGCCGATCAGTGTCGCCGCCGCAGCCAGCTCGATCGTGTAGGGCAGATTTTGCAGCAGCAGCGCATTGATCGACGTGCCATTGATCATCGATCGGCCGAAGTTGCCCCGCACCGCGTCACCGACGAAGCTGAGATACTGTGCCCAAAGCGGCTGATCCAATCCCAGCTTTTGGCGGAAGCTCGCCACCGCGTCCGGCGTCGCGTACTCGCCAAGTGCCGCAATCGCCGGATCGCCAGGCAGCACGCGCAGTGCGAGAAACACCAGCGTGAGCACGAGCAGGACGGTCGGGATGAGTTCCAGCAGCCGGCGCAGAATGTAGCCGGCCATTCAGACGAGCCTCGCCTTCCCGAGCGTGAACGTGCCCATGAACGCGTGCACCGGGAAGCCAACATCAAGGCGTGGGTTGCGGACCCAGGCACCCGCGGGACTTGGCAGTGGAATCACCGGGACCTGGCGCAGGATCTCAAACTGGATCTGCTTCAGCGTGGCAATGCGCCTGGCGTCGTCAGTCTCGCGGTTCACCTGATCGATCAGCGCGTCGACATTGCCGGCGACATCGCCGAAATGACTGAAATTCATGTTGTGCGTCGGCTTGCCGACGATTGCGCGCGAATCATAGAAGGCGTTGAGCACCGCCTGCGTCAACGGCGGCTGGCCGGATCCGTAGATGATCAGTGCATTAAGATCCTTGCGGATGTCTGCATGATAGCTGGAATGATCGACCAGCCGCATGTTGATCTGGATGCCGACCTTGCGCAGTTGTTCCTGCACGATCAGCAGGTTCGTCTTGTATTCCTCGCGCTCGCTGATGAAGACGTCGACCGAGAAGCCGTTCGGCAGGCCGGCTTCGGCGAGCAGCTTCCTGCTCAGGGCGGGATCGAAGCTGAAAGGCCAGTCCTGTGCCGGAATATCCTGCTTTTGCAGTGCGCCATAGAAACCCTGCGGCGAGATGCCGTACATCGGTTCGACGAAGTCGCCGAAGGCGCCCTGCCAGACGCTCTGGTCGACGGCGTGCGCCATGGCCTCGCGCACCTTCAGATTGTCCAGCGGTTTGCGGGTCATGTTGATGAACATGGTGAAGGTGCCGCCGGGCCGCCCGAAGTCGAATACCACGTTGGGCATCTGCTTGCGCAGGCTGGGATACCATCCGGGCACCGTCGCGCCCTCGATCATGTCGACGTCGCCTTTGACGAACGCCAAGGTGCGGGAAGCGGTTTCCGACAGGAACAGCACTTCCAGGCGGTCAAGTCTGGGTTTGCCGCCCCAGTATTTTTCGAAGCTGCGGGTGACGATGCGCTGCTTGGGGTCGTAGCTGACGAATTCGAATGGGCCGGTGCCGACGGGGTTGAGGCGATACTTGTCGCCCAACTCCTCGACCGCCTTCTTGCATTGAATATAGCCACCGAAGCGCGGCATCATGGCGGTGGCATAGATGAAGGGGGATGGCGCACTGAGGTGCAGCACGACGGTGTAGCGGTCGGGCGTATCGATCTGCTGGATCAGCCGGTAGTTCGATGAGTATTGTGATCCGACCTTTGGATCGGCCATCCGGCGCAGCGTGAAGGCCACATCCTCGGAGGTGACCTCGCCATAGCCCTTGTGCCACTGCACGCCCTGCCGCAGGCGGAACGTCCAGGTGCGCGCATCCGGCGACATGTTCCAGGTCTCGGCCAACTCGCCCTGGAGCTGATCGACCTTGATCAGCTCGGTCCCGTCGGGGCAGCTCACCAGGGTATTGTAGATCTGGCGGATCGCGAACTCGTCACCGTTGCCGATCCCGAACGCGGGATCGAGCGCGCCAAGGTCGCGGGCTGACACGCCGACGCGCGCTATGGTTTCCGCGACTGCCATGCGCGGAAGCGCAAGGGTGGCACCGAGTCCCAGCATGGCCTTGAGCAAATCGCGCCGCATGTTTCCCCCGCGCGACAGATCTGTGTCTCTCGCCACAGACACTATGCAGCGCTGGACGTGGCGCGCAACTGGCGGGGGCGCTGCTCGCAATTCGAGAACGGAACACGGCGTCGCGATCACCTAACCGGATCGCATTGCGGCAGTCGTGGAGAAGTCTTTCAACGGCTGTATCCTTTGGTCCCCGCACTGATCGGGGAGTGTCAAATCAGGACGCAGCCCCATGAATAGTAAACTCGCCATGCACCGCGACCCGCGCCGCAGGGCAGCGTCGCAGAGGACCCGGCCGTCGCGCCAGGCGCCAACGGTCACCCTGGATCGTCTGCCGCTTCCACGGCGCACAGAGGTGAGTTGAAGGTTGCCGACGCGAAGCGCCGTGGCGGCTGTTTCAACACCTGCTCTGGCCACCGACCGGGCGTGTCTGGTCAGTGCGTCATCGCCTTCCGCAGCGCCGCCGCCGGCTCTGTTGCAACCCTCACCGCCGTCCGTCCGGATGGGTTCCGCGCGAGGGAGGGAGCAGGGCGTACGACGCAATGATCGTCAATGTCACGCCGTTCCGCCGGCCGATCCTCACCTACTCCGATGATGGACGGTCCTTCCTCGATCGGCTTTGGTGCATCGAGGCAGTGACAATGCCCTCCACCTGTTTCCCAGCGGGTATCACCGTTGTTGAATCCCCGGTTCGGTGACTATTCTGCCTTCGTGGCGGCCAAATTGACGCCATCGGGGAAATCTCGGACTACCCCGCGCCCGGAGGCCATGTGGAGCGATGTTCGACCGAAGCTACCACGTCGTGAATGCCGGCAGCGATGTCAGCTGTTTGCGCGACGACTCCTTGGCGACGTGTGCGAAGGCGCCGCAGCAAGACGAGTAAAAATCTTAGAGTTCTCGGGGGTGGAAATGTCCCAAGCAACAAGATCGCTAGATCGCGACACGGGTTCCGATCCGCTGGCGGCCGTACGCCGGCGCGCCATCATGTCGTGCATGATTGGCAACTTCCTCGAGATCTATGATTTTACGGTCTATGGCTTCTTCGCCACCTTCATCGGCCAGACATTCTTTCCATCGGGCGATCCGCTGGTATCCCTGCTGAGCAGCTTCGCAACCTTCGGCGTTGGCTTTGTCATGCGGCCGGTCGGCGGGCTGGTGATGGGAGCGTACGCTGACAGGTTCGGACGACGAAGCGCGCTGATCATCACTATGGCCATGATGGCGATCGGCACGGCGCTTACTGGCCTGACCCCCGGTTATGCAAGCATCGGTGTCTGGGCTCCAATCATTCTGGTGCTCTGTCGCCTGACGCAGGGGTTCTCCACTGGCGGCGAGTGGGGCGGCGCGACCATTTTTATGGCGGAATATGCGACCAAGGGACACCGCGGCTTCTACACAAGCTGGATGCAGTTCGGCGTCGCCCTGGGCTTTCTCGCCGGTTCCTCCTCGGCGTTGCTTCTGACATCGTCGCTGGATACGGCCAGCCTCGGCTCATGGGGCTGGCGGATCCCATTTCTCATCGGCTTCCTGCTGTTGCCGATCGGCTATTATCTGCGGACGCGCGTGGCCGAGACTCCCGTTTTCGAGCGCCTTGCCAAGGAGCGTCGCGTCGCGAAATCACCGGTGCGCGACGTCTTCACGATGCAGAAGAGTGCGATGTGGACCGTGTGCGGCACCGCCATCATCTGGAATGCCGGTGGTTATGTGCTGCTGAGCTATTTGCCTGTGTTCGCCGCTCAGGTACTCAAGCTCGATCTCAGCATCGGGCTGGCTGCAACCACGATCGGGACCTTGGTGCGCGCCGTGCTGACACCGTTGATTGGCTCGCTGTCCGACCGGATCGGCCGCAAGCCGATCGTGCAGACGGTGAATATCGCGTTCTTCGTGCTGGCGTATCCGATGTTCCTTTGGCTCAAGACCGACCCAGGCTTCACATCGATGCTGGTTGTTTCCTCCGTCGCGGGCGTGATGATGGCGATGGTTGGCGGCGCGGGGCCGGTGATGCTGTGCGAGCTGTTCCCGACCAGCTTGCGTTCAACGTCCATCGGCATCGGCTACAATATCTCCGCGGCAATCTTCGGTGGTTTTGCTCCCTTCATCTGCACCCTTCTCGTGCGGCAGACAGGGGACGCGATCTCGCCAACCTATTTCCTGCTCGCCTGTGCTGCCGTCAGCATCGCAGTCGTCGCGACGATCAAGGACCGCACGAACGTGCCGCTGGAGGAACTCTGATGACCGGCAAATCGGCAGATACACAAGGCCCGGATGAGTTTCTGCTGGGACTGATCCGGGCGGCCGGCCTTGAAAAGACCTTCGCAGAATACCCCGCCGATGTGCTCGCCGCTTTACGCGGTGCCGCGCAGGAACGTGACAAGATGCCAGCTCACAGCGTGGAAAGCCGATGACGGAGCTTCACTGGCTCACGGCCAGCGAGATCGCTGCCGCATACGCCGCTCGCAAATTGTCGCCGGTCGAGCTGCTGGAGGCGCTCCTGGCTCGCATCGCAAAGCTCGACCCGAAGCTGAACGCATTCATCCGACTCGACGCAGACTTCGCGATGGATGCGGCGCGGCTGGCCGAGCGCGAGCTGTTCGCCGGGCGATCGCGTGGCAGGCTGCATGGGGTGCCGATCGGCATCAAGGATATCTTCGATGTTGCGGGGCTGCCGACCACCTGCAACTCAAAGCTCATGCTCGACAATGTGGCCACGCGCGATGCGTACGTGGTCGCCAGGTTGCGCGCCGCGGGAGCCATCATCCTGGGCAAGCTTGGCACGCATGAATTCGCCAT
>DATKFJ010000369.1:0-3076 GCA_035511435.1 Acetobacteraceae bacterium
CGTTTCATCGCGGTCAAGGGCAGCATCGCGGTGGATGGCGTATCGTTGACGGTCAACGAGGTTACGGTCGATACCTTCGGAGTGAACATCATTCCGCACACTGCCACGGTGACCGGCTTCGGGTCGCTGCGGCCCGGCGGCGCGGTGAACATCGAGATAGACATGCTGGCCCGCTACGTCGCGCGGCTGGCGGAGTTCAAGTGATGCATGACATCAAGTCCGTCGAATTATCCAAGTACCTGTCCGGTGCGGACGAGCTGATTGAGGAATCACGCAACGGCCGCATGTTTATCCTGGTCGACGACGAAGACCGGGAGAACGAAGGCGATCTGGTGGTACCGGCACAGTTCGCCACACCCGATGCGATCAACTTCATGGCGCGTCATGCGCGTGGCCTGGTCTGCCTGGCGCTCACGCGCCAGCGGGTCGAACAGCTCGGTCTGCCGTTGATGAGCGCGCACAACAGCACGCGGCACCAGACGGCGTTCACCATCTCGATCGAAGCGCGTGACGGTGTGACCACCGGGATTTCAGCGCACGACCGCGCGCGCACCATCGCGGTGGCGATCAATCCCGAATGCGGCCGCGATGATATCGTCACGCCCGGCCACGTCTTTCCGCTGATGGCGCGCGAGGGCGGCACTCTGGTGCGCGCCGGCCATACCGAGGCGTCAGTCGATATTGCACGCAAGGCCGGCCTGTACCCGGCGGCAGTGATCTGCGAGATCATGAACGACGACGGCACCATGGCGCGGTTGCCGGACCTGGTGACGTTTGCGCAGCGTCATAATCTCAAGCTCGGCTCAATCGCCGATCTGATCGCCTATCGCCGGCTTACCGAGCGGCTGGTGAAGCGCGTTGCCGACGGCAACTTCAAGCATGTCGCCGGCGGCGACTGGCGTGCGGTGGTGTACGCCAACACGGTGGAATATCAAGAGCATCTCGCGCTGGTGAAGGGCGATCTTAGCGGACCGGAACCGGTGATGGTGCGCATGCACGCGGTGGACCTGCTGGACGACATGACGGGCGGTCCGCACTGGATCGCCGTGCACAATACGATGCACCTGATCAGCCGCGAGGGCCGCGGCGTCGTGGTACTGATCCGCGAGCATCGCAAGACGGCATTGGCCGAGCGGGTGGTGCAGCTCGGATCTGGTCCGGGGCCGCAAGGCGAGCTGCGGGATTACGGCATCGGTGCGCAGATCCTGCTCGACCTCGGCGTGAAGGACATGATCCTGCTGTCCAATCGGCGGCGTACTATCGTCGGCCTGGAAGGATACGGCCTTAACATCGTCGAGCAGCGGGCGATCCCGAACATCGTCGGCGAAAGCTACGCCGGATGAGTACCGAGGATGCCCCGCTGCCGTCCGCGCCGCGGATCGAGGGACCGCCGCCGCATCTCTTGCTTCTGCGCGCGCCGTACTATCGCGCCGTGGTGGACGGGCTGACCGATGGTGCGACACGCATCCTGCGCGAAGCCGGCGCGACGTTCGAACAACTGGATGTGGCGGGCGCCTTCGAATTGCCGCAGGCGATCCGCATCGCCACACGCGGCACGCGTCGGTTCGATGGCTTCGTAGCACTCGGCTGCATCGTGCGCGGCGAGACCGACCATTACGAATTCATCTGCCGCGCGACGATGGAAGGCCTGATGCATGTGGCATTGCAATTCGGCATCGCACTCGGCACCGGGCTGCTGACGTGCGACACGATTGCGCAGGCGGAGGCGCGCTCCGGCCACGACGGATTCAACAAGGGCGCGGAAGCCGCGGTGGCGGCGCTGTTGCAGATCGGTGCGGCACGACAACTCGGCGCGGTGTGATGGGGCGAAGCACGCGCCGGCCACGCACCGCCTCACGCGTCGCCGCGGTGCAGGCGCTGTTCCAGAGCGAGCAGGGACAGGACAACGCCGAAACGGTGATCGACCAGTTTGTCCGTCATCGCCTGGGCGAACTGCCTGGCACGGGTGGCTTCGAGGATGGCCGGGTGCCCGACGCCGAAGTGCCGCTGTTCGCGCGCATCGTGCGTGCCGCGGTGTCGCAGCAGGATACGATTGACGGCATGCTGGCCGAGGCACTGCCAACGGAGTGGCCATTGGCGCGCATCGATCCGGTGCTGCGCGCGTTGATGCGCGCCGGCAGCGCGGAGTTGGCGATGGCGGACGGGGCGCCGGCGAAGGTGGTGATCAACGAATACCTCGATGTGGCGCGCGGTTTCTTCACCGGCGCAGAGCCTGGGATGGCGAACGCGGTATTGGACCGGCTGGCGCGATTGTTGCGCCCGCGGGAGTTCGCGGGGTAGCGGCGCTGTTGCGGAGGCGCGACAATGGATGCATCCGACCTGAAAATGTTCGAAGCGGTTGCGCGCCTCGGCGGCATCGGTCGCGCAGCGCTGGAACTGAACACCGTGCAGTCGAATGTCACCGCACGCGTACGATCGCTTGAGCAGGAGCTGAGCACCAGGCTGTTCGAGCGGCATGCGCGCGGCGTCACGCTCACCGCTGCCGGCCTGCGGCTGCTGCCGTATGCGGCCGAGATTTCGGATCTGCTGGCGCGGGCGCGGCGTTCGGCGATGGATGACGGCACTCCGAAGGGACCGCTTGCCATCGGCAGTTTGGAAACAACGGTTGCAATCCGTCTGCCACGGATCATCGCATCCTACGCCGCTGCATGGCCCGACGTGGACCTGACGCTGCGCACCGGCACATCCGCCGAATTGGTAACACGCGTGCTGGCACGCGAGCTGGATGGTGCGTTCGTCGCCGGCCCGGTCGATCACGCCGATCTCACACAAGAGGTCGTGTTCCGCGAGGAACTGGTGGTGGTTACCGCGCCCACTATCGATGCGTTGCAACAGATTGGCGCTGCGTTGCAACAGATTGGCCGCGCCGGCGCGCTGAAGATTCTGGTGCTGCGCGTCGGCTGTTCCTACCGCCAGCGATTGGAGACGGTGCTGGCGACGCGCGGCATCATCGATGTGCGGGCGCTGGAATTCGGATCGCTGGATGCGATCGTCGGCTGCGTGTCGGCTGGTATCGGCATCACGCTGCTGCCGCGCGCCGTTGTCGCCGAGGCTG
>DATKFJ010000370.1:0-3650 GCA_035511435.1 Acetobacteraceae bacterium
GGCGCCATGCCGGACTCGTGCTCCGCCTGCCCCATGGAGGGCCGCATTAGAGCAGGCAGCGCCCGATGCACAGAGGGCCGCCGATTACCGATCGGCAATCAATCCGTCCGGTGTGCGGTGCATTGAACGATCTCCGAACAACCTGGCCCGATCCGCTCCCGCACGGGCTTGACGGATCGCGACGCCGCGGTGTTCGACCGGTCTACAGCGCGACCGGCTTCCGCCGACTTACCATCCAGCACCCTACCGACGACACCACCAGTCCCGCCACCGTCAGCCCTGACAGAGGCTCGCCCAGCAGCGCCCAGGCCATCAACGCCGCGGTGCCCGGCACCAGATAGAAGTTCGCCGTTGCCCGCGCTGCCGTGCCTCGTGCCAGCATCAGATAGTACGGGGCCATTCCGCCCAGCGACACCGCCCCCGCGTTCCACAGCACGGCGGCGATCGCGCCCCGCGTCCACTCGGCGTGCGGCGTTTCGAACACGGCCGTCGCTACCACGCAAACTAAGGCAGCAGCGACCAATTGCACCGAAGTGCCCTGCAGAATTGGCACCCCTCGGCAGAATTTCGCGAAATACAGCGTCCCGCCGCACAGCCCCACCACCCCCGCGGCGGTCAGCAGCAGGCCGTCCAGTTGCACGCGACTGCGCGCCGCGGCCAGACCGACGATCAGCACCACACCGGTGGCGCCCAGCACCAGACCCAGCCATTGCAGCGGTCGCAGCGGCTCCCCCAGCAGCGGCCACGCGAGCAGCGCGGTCAGCAGCGGATTGAGCGTCTGCACCAGGGCGATCGGCGCGGCGCCGATATGCACCATGGCGTAATGCGCGGTCATCAGCAGCACGCTGTTGGTCAGCACGCCGGCCACCGCGAGATGCACCCAACGCCCGGCCAGGACGCGCCATGGCCGCCGCAGCGCCAGCGTGACGCCAAACAGCACTGCGGCGGCAATCACCATGCGCACCGCCACGAACAGCAAAGGTGACAGATCCCGCAATCCCACGCGGGCCGCGATGAATGACGAACTCCACAGCAGCACGAAGATAAACGGCGCCAACCGGTTCATCGGCGCTGAGTAACTGGGGATCCGACATCGGACCAGTACCGCTGCCGGCCGATGGCTGGCGACCGATCCGGCGGTCGGCGCAACGTCAAACAGCCAAAGGCGTGAGCCGAATGCGTTGGCAGCGCACGCTCGGATCTGTGCGGGGACGCGGCGCGAGCCGTGTTCCTACCGCGACTGGCGACCGATCACCGGGTCGCGGTTGATGGTTTCGTCACGGAGTTGAGACTTATTTCACTATAAGCTGCCTATGCTTGGCCCGGAGACGTACGATAAAACAATTCACCAGCCGGAAGGTTGTATGCCCGTTGCGATGACCTGGCGTGCTCGCTTCCGCGCGAGGCAACGCTGGGTTAATATCTGGTCATGTTCCACAGGCGCCGGTTGGCGCCGCCCATTGTAGCAAAGGCCAACGCGCCGCCGATGACCGCCCGGATCCTGATCGTTGACGACGTGCCGGCCAACACGCGCTTGTTGGAGGCCAAGCTCGCGGCGGAATATTACCAGGTCGCCAGCGCCAAGGAGGGGTTCGAGGCGCTGCGCATGGCGCATAAGTGGCAGCCGGACCTTATTCTGCTCGACGTGATGATGCCGGGCATGGACGGGTTCGAATGCTGCCGGAAACTGAAGAGCGACCCAAAGACCCTGCACATTCCGGTCGTCATCGTAACGGCGCTGGGTGAACCCGCCGAACGGTTGCACGGGCTCGATTCAGGTGCGGACGACTTCCTCACCAAGCCGGTCGAATACGAGACGCTGATGGCCCGGGTGCGCAGCCTGGTCCGCCTCAAGCGATTGCTCGACGAATGGCGCGCGCGCGGCGAGACCGCCCGGGCGCTCGGGTTGACCAGCGACGCCCCGGCGGTGCCGTCGGTTGCCGGCGCTCGCGCGCTCGTGGTGGACGATTGGGACCTCGGCGCACAGACCATCCAGGAGGCATTGGCGCGCGACGGCATCGTGGCAGGCCGCGCCCGCACCGGCGCCGAGGCCTTGCAGCTTTCCGCGGCCATTCCGTTCGATCTGATCGTGCTCAGCCTGTCACTGATCGAGGAAGACCCGCTGAAGCTCGCCTCTTCCCTGCGCGCCGCCGACGCCACGCACGAGATACCGCTGCTGGTGGTCGCCGAGCCCGAGGAGCGCGAGAGCATCCTGCGTGGCTTTGACCTCGGCGCGAATGACTGGCTGGTGCTGCCGCTCGACGAGAACGAACTGCGGGCGCGGGCGCGTAACCAGATCCGCCGCAAATACTACCAGGACCGGCTGCGCACCGACTTCGGAACGGTGCTGGAAATGGCGCTGGTCGATCCGCTGACCGGCCTATACAACCAGCGCTACATGATGCGGCACCTGCGCGGTCTGCTGGAAGGCAGCCACAGCCGTGACATTGCTCTGCTGATGATCGACGTCGATCATTTCAAGAAGGTCAATGATGACTACGGCCACGCTACCGGCGACAAGGCACTGCGTTCCGTCGCCGATGCGCTGCGCGCCAATACGCGCGTGTTCGACTCGCTGGCACGGTATGGCGGGGAAGAATTCGTCGTGGTGATGCCGGGGAGCGGCGCGGACGATGGTGCCCAGGCGGCCGAACGCCTGCGCGAGGCGGTTGAAGCCACCCCATTCGCCTGGGAGCCGGGGGGACATTGCCGGCTGACAATCAGCATCGGTGTCGCTTGCAGCGGTGAGCAGCCGACCACGCCGGAAGCTCTGCTGCACGCGGCCGACCTGGCGCTTTATGAGGCCAAGCGGGCAGGGCGCAACCGCGTCGAAATTGCCGCGCCAGTCGCCCCGGGCGCCACTACTTGATCTTGGCTTCCCGGAACGGGACGTGCTTGCGCACGACCGGATCGTATTTCTTCAGCTCCAGCTTGCTGGTCTGCGCGCGGGCATTCTTCTTGGTCACGTAGAAGAAGCCGGTGTCGGCGCTGGAGACGAGCTTGATCTGTACGGTGTTGCTTTTCGCCATGGCATGGTCCTCTTGGTCAGTGGAAAATGCGGTTCCTGGCAGCGCAGGTCAAGCCATGAGCTGTCATAATGGGGGGCTGTCATAATGGGCAGCGCGCCGTGACCCAGCCACCGCCCCGCGCGTCGGAGACCCTCCAGCCGGCTCACCGACCGGCATTCTGACCACTCACCACTGACAACTGCCCGTTGTCCCTGAACGCTGGCAGCAGAGCGGCGGCATAGGCAGCCGGATCATGGATCAGCAGCCGCGCTGCATCGAGGTCGGAATCGCGACCCTCGGCGGCCGGGCAAGCGCTGCGGATCGCCAGGATCTGTGCCGGCGGCAGAGGCGCCCGTGCTGCTCGCTCGATGGCCAGCGCCTGCGCCATCGGCTGCTGGCCATTCGCCAGCAAACCAAGCTGCCAGTTGAGCGTGTCCTGGCCGAGACTGGTGCAGACCTGCGGCAGGACGCCCAACCCCTGGATCGGCCAGCCGAGTGGCGCCAGCACTCGGCTCCACGTCACGAACAGCTCGCCGCCATCCGGCAGGGGTGCGATGGTCTGCACCAGCCCCTTGCCGAGAGTCGAACTGCCAACCACCACGCCGCGCCCCCGGTCGGCGAGCGCGGCGGCCAGGATTTCTG
>DATKFJ010000371.1:0-7439 GCA_035511435.1 Acetobacteraceae bacterium
CACCCCGAGGTGGGCGCTCTGAGCGCGCTGGAAGGTAAACTGAAGGAGACCGGATGCGTCGACACATGGATCTTCGACTCATCGAAAGCTTTCCTGATTGCGGCGCCCGGCTGAGACGTTGAACCGGTCCGTCGCAAGCGACGGATATCGAGACCTCCATCGACCAGCCGTTGACGGGCCGCGCGCATCAGGCGTTCAGTGTCCCCATCGCACCAGAGAGGGGAACCCCCATGCGCGCAGCCGTCTTCCATGAGGCTCATCAGCCCATGACGATCGAAACGCTGGAGATTGCGAAACCAGGGGCGCACGAGGTCCTGCTGAACACCGCGTACGCCGGCCTTTGTCATAGCGATCTGCATTTCCTGGAAGGACTGTATCCGATCCCGACACCGGTTGTTCTCGGCCATGAATCCTCGGCGGTCGTCGAAGCCGTTGGCAGCGAGGTCACATACGTTAAGCCTGGCGACCGGGTGATCACCTGTCTATCGGTTTTCTGCGGCACCTGCGAATACTGCACCACCGGTCGGCCCAACCTGTGCTCCAATGCGGAGGTGAAGATGCCGCCAGGCAAGGCGCAGCGGTTGTTCTGGAAGGGCCAGGTGGTGGGGCAGTTTGCCAACCTGTCGTCGTTCGCCGAGCAATTGCTGGTGCACGAAAACGCCGTGGTGAAGCTCGCTGACGATATTCCGCTGAATGTCGCGGCACTCGTGGGATGCGGCGTCATCACGGGCGCGGGCGCGGTGATGAACACAGCGAAGGTACCCCCAGGAGCCACCGTCGCCGTGTTCGGCTGCGGCGGTATTGGCCTGTCGGCGGTCAACGGCGCCGCCATCGCCGGTGCAGATCGCATCATCGCGGTCGACACGATCTCCTCCAAGCTCGACGTGGCGAAACTGATGGGCGCCACCGATGTGATCAACGCGTCCAACGCCGATCCGGTCGAAGCAATCAAGGAACTGACTGGTGGTGGGGTGGAATTCTCATTCGAGGCCGTCGGTTTGAAGCGTACCGCCGAACAATGCTTCGAATCGCTCCGTCCGGGCGGAACCGCGACGATCATCGGCATGGTGCCATACGGGATGAAGATCGAGCTGCACGGCTACGACTTCCTGCGCGAACGGCGGATCCAGGGTTCGTCGATGGGCAGCAACCGGTTCCGCGTCGACATGCCGAAGCTCCTGAACGCCTGGAAGAAGGGGCATCTGAAGCTCGACCACCTCATCTCGAGCCACATCAAGCTGGACGAGATCAATGAGGGATACGCAAAACTCAAGGGCGGCGACGTGCTGCGCCAGTTGATCGATTTCGGCGTGGCGAAATAACCCACCTGCAGTCCGCGCCGGCCGCGTCCGGGTACGGACGCGGTGGCATTTGACGGAAGGCGTTTGGCCATGCCGGACGAGACACGACCACCCGTTCCGCTGATGCCATCTGCGACATCGGACCGCGAAGCCGAGGCGGCGTCCTTTCTCGCCGCAATCGATGCACTGCTGCCCGAGCTGCGCAGCCGTGCTGCCGAGGTCGAGCAGCGCGGCATGGTGCCCGACGATATCATCCGATCACTGACTGCAGTCGGTGTGTTCAGAGCTCTGCAGCCGCGACAGTGGGGTGGTTGGGAACTCGATTTCGCAGCCTATTACGAGGGCATGATTCGTCTCGCCTCTGCCTGCACTTCCACCGGCTGGGTTGCGAGTGTCGTCGGCGTGCATCCCTGGCATGCTGCGCTGTTCGCACCCGAGGCGCAGCGTGAGCTGTGGGGCGACAACCCGCACGCGATGATGTCGACCTCGCTGGCGCCTGTCGGCCAGGTCGAATGGACGGCCGGCGGCTACAGGCTGAGCGGACGGTGGCCGTTTTCCAGTGGCGTGGACCATTGCGGCTGGGTCGTACTGGGCGGCACTGCGCCAGATGAAGCCGGGGGCGGCGTTTACCACACCTTCCTGGTGCCGCGCCGGGATTACATGATTGATCAGGAAAGTTGGAAGGTGACCGGCCTCGCCGGTACCGGCAGCAAGACGGTGATCCTGCGCGATGTGTTTGTGCCGAAATACCGGACGCACAGTATCGTCGATAACTATAACGGTATCGATCCGGGTCTGGCGATCAACGACCGGCCCTATTACCGGCTGCCGTGGCGGCTGGTGTTTGGCTACTGCATCGCCGCACCGGCTGCGGGCGCTGCGGTGGGCGCACTCGAGGCATTCATCGCCGGTAATCGCGACCGGCATTCAGCGCATGGCGCAAAGGCAGTGGCGCGCAGTCCGGCGCTACACCGGCCGCTGGCCCGGGCGCTGGCTATTATCGGCATGGTGCGGCAACGCATGTCGGCCACCTGGACGGAGTTGCAGGGCCGCGCTTTCGCTGGCCAACCGATCCCCTACGAACGGCGGACGCAGGCGTTCTATGAGGCAACCTTGGTGCACGACGCCTGCTCGCACGCGATCTACGAGTTGATGGGGGTGAATGGCGGGCGAACCATGAATGCCGATACTGCCCTCCAACGGCACTTCCGCGACATGTTGGCCATGCGGAATCACCCTGCCGCTAACATCGAGATGAGTTCCGGATTGTATGCCCAAGCGGTACTTGGTGTGCCGCCACCGCCGTTCGATCCCTCGCAACGGTTCTTCCTGTAGACGAGGATACGCCACGGGCAGCCCGAGGCCAGATCGATCGGTGTCTCGCAGCGGAATGGGGGTACGCATGAAGTTGGCAGGCAAGATTGCGCTGGTCACCGGGGCGCAGCAGGGAATAGGCGCCGCCATTGCGGTAGCGCTGGCCGAGGAGGGGGCGGATGTCGCGATCAGCTGGCTCGATGACGAGGCCGCGGCTGAAGCAGTTGCAGGTCGCATCCGCGAAGCGGGTCGCCGTGTTCACTTGGTCCGCGCAGACGTCGCGCGGCTGGCCGATATCGAATTAATGGTTGCCGATACGGTCGGAGTGCTTGGTGCGCCCGACATACTCGTCAACAACGCCGGCGTCTATCCGCGGGTGAAGCTGCTCGAGATGCGCGAGTCCGACTGGGACTACGTGTTGGATATCAACCTCAAGGCTGGCTGTTTTGCCACGATCGCCTTTGTCAAGGCGCTGACGGCGGCGAGCAAGCGCACTGGCTCGGTGATCAACATCTCCTCGCAGGCGCTTCGCGGTGCAGTGCGTGGTGTGCACTACAGCGCGAGCAAGGGTGGTGTGGTCTCGATGACTCGTGCGATGGCGCTCGAGCTGGCGCCATTGAATGTTCGCGTCAACGCCATCGCGCCAGGCACGACCGACACGGCGCAGCCGCGCTATGGCAACACAGAAGCGGAACTGATTGAGATGGCCAGGACCATTCCGCTCGGCGGCAAGATGCTATCGCCGGATCAGATTGCGCGAACCGCAGTGTTCCTCGCCTCTGAGGACGCCAACGCGATAACGGGCCAGGCCCTGCATGTTAATGGCGGATCGTACATGGCGTGATCCGCGCCACTGGCCGTGTATGCCCGAATGAGAGACATTGCTGGCCGGCGCGCACATGGAGAGAAAAATATGGAGCAGGAGGCGCTCGTCCCGATATTGAAACCGTGCCCGTTCTGCGGGGACCGGCCTCAGATTGTCCAGAGCGGCACATTCGCAGTTCAATGTGCCGATTGCGGCGCAATGGGACCTCCAGCTCCAAACCTGGAGCGTGCGGCAGTGAGATGGAACAAAAGCAAGGGAGACGATTTCGGTTGGCAACCGATCTTCGGGGTCTCCGTAGATGTATATTCGTCGGTAGTGGCGACGGTTGTCGCGACGGTATAGGAAAAATAGGCGATGGAGACGGCGAGCACGCTGGATCGGGCGACTCTCGATGCGTTACGGGAAAGCGTCGCCGGCGTTTTGGCGGAGCAATGCGGCAGCACCGAGCTGCACGCGTTCATCGACGGCAAGAATACGCTTGATAAGATGCTGTGGGCGCAAGCCGGACAACTTGGCTGGCTGGGATTGGGGATTCCAGAGCAATTCGGGGGCCTCGGCATGGGTGCCCAAGGGCTCGCCATCCTGCACGGCGAACTGGGGCGGCAATCGTCGCCGGGGCCCTATATCGCTACCTTGTCAGCGGCGCAGACCATCGTCGAAACCGGTGGCCAGGCGATTTGCCAGACATGGCTGCCGCGGCTGGCATCCGGAGATATCAGTGCGGCGGTGCCAGCAACACTGGACGTGCGCGGCCTGACCCGCTCCGGCACCCGCGTTTCTGGCACATTGCGTTGCCTGGGCGCCGCCGACGCGGCATTCGTTCTTGCTCCCACCGACGATGCCTGGGTGATCGTCGACATGGCCGAAGCCGAGGTGACTGCGGCACCGATGTGGGACCGGACGCGCGACGTGATCGACGTGAGCCTGAAGGACGCGACTCCTCTCGGAATTCTGCCAGATGCGGCGGCGACCCGCGCGGCGCTGACGCGGGCCATGGCGCTCGCCGTCGCTGCCGACAGCGCCGGCGGTGCCCGTTCCATGACCGAACGCACCATTGCCTACATGAAAACGCGCGAGCAATTTGGTCAGCCGATCGCGGGATTCCAGGCACTGAAACACCGCGCCGCTGACCTGGCCACGAAGCTGGCCGTAGCGGACGAGATGGTCAGGCACGCCGTACAGCGAACGATGACTGACGAACCTGACGCCGAACTATGGGCTTTGCTGGCGAAGTCGGAAGTCACGGAAGCCTGTGTGTTTGTCACCACTGACTGCGTGCAACTTCACGGTGGAGTCGGGTTCACCTGGGATTTCGATCCGCACATCTTCCTGAAGCGGGCGCGGCTGAATGAAGTGCTGATCATGGCCAACACTGCGTTGCGCGATCAGGCCGCCGCTGCACTCGCCGCCATTACGACATCCGGGCGTTCCGCGCTGGAGCTTGAAATATGAGCATTCTTAACGCGCAGCATGACCTGTCCGCGTTCCGCCAGGAGATCCGCAAGTGGCTGGCCGAGGTCGTGCCGCCTGATTGGAAGGGCCGCATGGCTCGGGCCTCGAACGAGGAATACATCGCGTTCCAACGCTGGTGGATGGGGGAGCGGAGCAAGGTCGGCCTCGCCATTCCACACTGGCCGAAGGAGTACGGCGGCGGCGGCTTGTCGCAACGTCACCTGATCACCATCGCCGACGAGATCGCGCGCGCCGATGCGCCGCAAAACCGGCTGTTCACCATCTCGCTGATCCATATGCCCGGCACGCTGCTGCCGCACGGCACCGAGGTGCAAAAGCGCCGTTATCTGGCAGGGGTGGCAAAAGGCGAAGTCTGGTGCCAGGGATTTTCGGAGCCGAATTCCGGATCCGACCTTGCATCGCTGCGCACAAGGGCAGTGCGTGATGGCGACCATTACGTGGTCAACGGACAGAAAATCTGGTCGTCAAACTCAATGTATGCCGATCACTGCCTGCTGTTGACGCGGACGGATCCGAACGTGCAGAAGCATCGCGGCATCACCTACTTCATCATGGACATGCGGTCTCCGGGCGTGGAGGTGCGGCCGATCCGGCAGGCCAACGGCCGCGCGGAGTTCGGCGAGCTCTTCCTGTCGGATGTCCGGATTCCGGCCGAGAACATGATCGGCGCAGAGAACAACGGTTGGCGCGTGGCGCAGGCGACTCTCGCGTCGGAGCGCGGCGTTATCTCGTTTGAAGGCGGCGAGCGGCAGCGCTACGAGATTGAGGCGTTCTATCGCAAATCGCTGAAGGTCGGTGCGGCCTGGTTGCGCGATGCGCAACTCCATCGTGAGTTCGTCAGTTTCCTCGCGGAAATGCAGGCGGCACGGCGCTTGTTGCGGCGCGTGCTGGAGGAGAGCGAGACGCCCCAGGCATCGGCCAGCGTCTTGCCGTCAATCGTCAAGCTGTCCTCGACGGTATTGCGCCAACGGATCTGCTCTTTCATGGTTCGCATCGGCGGCGTGGATGGCCAGGCGTTCGCGCTGTTGGCGGAAGAGCCGTTCGGCAGCCCGATGTTCGACTTCTTGAGTGCGTTCTCCGGCACGATCGCCGGTGGAACGAACGAAATCCAGCGCAACATCGTCGCTGAGCGTGGCCTGGGCATGCCACGGGTCTGACTGACCATGCCCATCACAGGCTGCTGATCGCCAATCGCGGCGAGATCGCCATTCGCATCGTCCGCGCGGTAAGACGTGCGCTCAGCATCCGCCGTGATCAACAGTGCAACCGCCCTGCGGGCCCCACGTCACCACTCGGAGTTAACGTGACAATGCCTGGGCGAAGCCACCGCCGAATTCGCCCAGCGCCGGTGCGATGCCGCTGTCGCGGATCAGCCGCTCGCTGACTGTTTCGTGGTGCGCCAGCGGCAGGTTGAGCTTGCGCCCGATCTCCTCGAACGCATGGCTGAACATACCGTGGCCAACATCGTGGACCAGAGCGGCCGCCAGCGCGACCTGCGCCCGGTGCGGATGGTACTGGTTCCCCTGGTCCCGCTGGATCACCTACATCAACAAGCGAGCCATGGGCAGCACGCCGATGCTGTGCGCGAAGCGCGTGTGCGTGGCTCCGGACACGTGGTACAGCCACACAGCATGGCTGATGATCTCCGCGGGGAAGCGGTGGCGGTAGTGCGGGTCGGCTGGCGGCGTCATCCCTCAGTCTCATTCGTCCCCCACACCTGCCGCCAACCTCGGTTACCGTGACAGTGCCCGAATTTCTCCTATGAAGACATTGGGGCTGCGATCATCGGGATGCGATACCGTTCAGCTCGGCCAGATCGTCTTCGGAAAGGATCAGGGCTGGCGCGGCAAGATTCTCCCGCAGGTGCGCGACAGATGACGTGCCCGGAATCAGAAGGATATTGGGCGCGCGACGAAGCAGCCACGCGAGCGCGACCTGCATGGGCGTGGCGCGCAGACGCTGCGCTACATTCGACAGCGTCGATGACTGCAGCGGCGTGAAGCCGCCGAGCGGGAAGAATGGCACATAGGCGATGCTGGCCCGGGCGAGGTCGTCGACCATCGCATCGTCGCCCCGATGCGCGAGATTGTACTGGTTCTGCACACAGACGATCTCGCAGATCCGACGCGCTTCCGCGATCTGTGCCGGCGTGACATTGCTTAGCCCGACGTGGCGCACCAGACCCCGCCGCTGGAGTTCGGCCAGCACGGTCAGCGGCGCCTCGATCGATCCTTCCGCCGGGCCGTGCGGGTCGAACATGGCGCGAAGGTTGACCACCTCCAGCACGTCGAGCCCGAGATTGCGCAAATTGTCGTGCACCGCCTGGGTCAGCTCTTCGGGGGAGAAGGCCGGGAGCCATGACCCATCCTCGCCGCGACGGGCGCCAATCTTGGTGACGATAACGAGATCGTCAGGATAGGGATGCAGCGCTTCGCGGATGATCTGGTTCGTGACGTGCGGGCCGTAAAAGTCGCTGGTGTCGATATGATCCACGCCGGACGCGACAGCTTCGCGCAGCACGGTCA
>DATKFJ010000372.1:0-2259 GCA_035511435.1 Acetobacteraceae bacterium
TAGACGTAATGGAGATCAGCAGGCCTGATGGGGCCAGCAACTTACCCCCAACCGACGAACAAAGCGCCGCCCATAACGCCTTCCGCCGGGTATGGTCGCAGCCGACCGACGCCGAGCGCGCCGTCGTGACCGCCTGGGCACACCACGTCGTCCGCCTCTTCGGCAGCGGCAAGCGGACGTTGCAGTGGACGGTCGGATAGCCGACAGAGATATCTGGCATCGCGAAGGGCGGTTGGACGGCCTGTAGAAATGAAGGTCCGACCAGCACAGTGAGATCGACGGCCTCGCCCCCCGATCAGCACGTGATAATGAATAATGAATAGCGTTTTTCGCTTGGCGGCGCGGCGCACGAAACTCGGGGTGCCGCTCCCGGAGCCGGGAGCCGCGCCGGTGAGCGAAAAACGTATTGGACTAAACCGCTCCCCCCGATCGAGCTATGGGCGTTGAATGCGGCCGGTCAGCCTGAGCGCCCAGGGGGCGGGTTGGCCGAGGCTCGAAACGGCGCATTCGGCAAGGCCTGATGCGCGGTAGCGGGGCGAGGGCTGGTCGGGATTTGGGCGTTGACGGCTGCAGGGATGCAGCCGGCGCTGCCAAAGTGAGGATCAAGGCCGCAGAGCTCCACCGCCGCCTCGGCGAGCCTTGCAACGTCATGGGTGTGGTGCGGGTGCGGTGCATCGTCAGGTGTCCGGGATCGGCTGACAGACCCTTGTCCGGTCGATGCAACCGACCACCACCATGATGCCTGTGAGGCAGTGCGGGCATTGGCGTAGCGACGTTCCCGTCAGGGCTTCGTATCTGTCGCGATAGTCGGCCGGCGGATCGGCTGGTGCAGCCGGCGCCATGCCGAGCAGTTCCCGACACAGCGCCAGCTTCCGCGCGCGGTGGCTGTTGCCGAGGAAGCCGAAGTAGCGGATGCGGTGGAACCCGTCCGGCAACACATGGATCAGGAATCGGCGGATAAACTCGTCGCCACGTAGGCTCATGACCTTCTGCCGGCTGCCATCGCGATAGTCCTTCCAGCGGAAGCACACCCTGTCCCCGTCGATGGACACCAGCCGGTTGTTGGAGATGGCGACCCGGTGGGTGTATCGCCCGACATAGTCGAGGACCTGGGCCGGACCGGCAAAGGGCCGCTTGGCATAGACCACCCACTCGGTATCGCGGGTTGGTGCTAGGTAGCGCTTGAATGCCGCGGGTTCCTGCAAGTGACGATGTTCGGAGAAGAAGCGCAGTTCACCGGCGGCGAACGCCTTCTCGAGATAGTGCAGGAATAGGCCCCGGAACATTCGCGACAGCACCGCGACCGGCAGGAAGAACCCGGAGCGGCAGGGGATCCAGCTCTGACCATCCGGTGCGATCCCGCCACCCGGCACCAGGCAGTGCAGGTGCGGGTGATGCGTCATCGCGGACCCCCAGGTATGCAGCACAGCGAGGAAGCCGATCGCCGCGCCCAGATGCTCGGGGTCGGCGGCGATGCGGCGCAGCGTCTCCGAGGCGGCTCGGAACAGGATGTCGTAAACCGCAGTCTGGTTCTGGAACGCGACGACAGCGATCAGCTCCGGCACGGTGAACACCACGTGGAAGTAGGGCACCTCGAGCAGTTCCGCCTGGCGGTCCGCCAGCCACTGGGCGCGGGCAAGGCCCTGACACTTAGGGCAGCTTCTATTGCGGCAGCTGTTGTACGACACGCGCTGATGGCCGCAGTCGCTGCAGCGCTCGACATGGCCGCCGAGGGCGGCAGTGCGGCAGCATTCGATCGCCCACATGGCGCGCCGCCGCGCAGGCGACAGCGACGCGCCGTGCTGGTCACGAAAAGCCTGGCCGAAGTGGCGGAACACGTCCGCCACTTCCAGCCCATTGTGGGCCACGGAACCCGCGCGTCAGGCAGGTGCGAGATCCGGGGCGGTTGGCGGGACAGTTGGCAGTGATTCGAACGGACTGGTGGTGGTGCACACTTTGCTGGTGGCGATCAGCAGGTAGCGTGCCGTGGTGCCGAGGTTGCGATGCCCGAGCAACAGCTGAATCGTGCGCAGATCGGTGCCGGCCTCCAGCAGATGAACGGCGAACGCGTGGCGCAAAGCGTGCGGCGCCACAGGCTTCGCGATGCCGCACTTGGCCCGCACCTGCCGGCAAATGTAGTTGACGGTGAGCGGACAGATTGGCTGATCAGGCCGATCACCGGGAAACAGCCAGGCGCCGGGATGGGTTCGTCTCCAATACTCCCGGAGCAGATCGAGCAGCCTGGGAGGTAGCATCACG
>DATKFJ010000373.1:0-28503 GCA_035511435.1 Acetobacteraceae bacterium
GGTGATCAAGCTGGCAAAGCAGGCAGCAGCCGAGATGGCGAAGCAGGCGCCGGACGGCAAGGCAAATCTGGACTCATTCCGTGCCATCCAGCCGCGTTGGACTGCCGAGGATGCGCTGCGCATCGACGTGGTGAAGTCGACCGCCAGCGAATTCCATTTCAATGTCACGCGCTGCCGCTATGCCGAGATGTATCGTGCCATGGGGCTTGCCGATTTCGGTGCTTTGCTGTCGTGCAATCGCGATGGCGCCTTCTGCGAAGGCTATGACTCTCAGTTGAAACTGCAGCGCACGCAGACGCTGATGGGTGGTGCGACACATTGCGACTTCCGCTACCAATGGTCGACCGACGCTGAATGATACCGTCGTTTGTCACCGCTTCCCCCATCATGGTGGCCCGGGTCGGCATGTGGTTTAGACATCGTCCGATCACGGATCGTTGCGCTTGAAGTGCAAGAACGCATTCTGGCCGATGTGACAGCCTGGCGGTTGGTCACCGAACGGCGGAAACGCCACGCTGCCCAGGCAGCCGGTGAACACGCTGTCATGGATCAGGCAGTTTCGCCGTATCGTCGGCCAGACTGTTTCCGACAGCACGTCCTGATCCACGTGGTTGTTCTCCACCCGCCATGCCGTATACGCCTGCATCAGCGTTTCGGTGGGCGGCAGGATATTGCCGACGCCGCCCCACATGCCTGCGAGCAAAAGATCGGTGTGCGAGAACCAATCGCGCATGGCGTGGAAATGATACCGTGACTGTAGCCACGCATCCACCGCCACCCGCTCTTTCACCGACAGCAGAGAATCCGCATCGCGGATCAGGAAGCGCCGCACGCCGGGATCGGCAATCACCTCGAACCGCCACAGCAGCTTGCGATGTTCCGGCACATCAGGCTGCAGCGTCTTGTTGACGAACTGCACACCAAGTTTGGCAAGCTGCGACAGGAAGTCCTGCGCCACGGTTGCGTCGTGATACAGGCGCATCGTCCAGCCCGGAAATATGTGCGGCTGAATACGCGCGTTCTCCAGCAGCGGCACGAGATAGCGGTGGTCATTGCCCCATAGGCAATAGGCAATGACGTTCTCCGCGGGGTTCAGCGGATTGAACGCCTGCGGCAGGCCATGCGGAATGGTCGCGAGCGGCTGCCGCCCGCCGAAGATCCGGTCTTTCGCCTGCAGCGCCGCGCGACCCGCGGTACTGGCTTCGTCGACGCGGCCGATCTGCGCATAGGCATCACACAGGCAGTCATACACGTTCGGGCTGTCCGAACCGAGTTCTACCGCGCGTTTCGACTCGGCGATCGCACCAGCAGGATCACCCGCGCCCAGCAGAAAGACGCCAAGATTCTCGTGCACGCCCGCGTTGTCCGGGAAGCGCTGCACGCCTTCGCGCAGTGCAGCGATGCCGTCGCCCAGCCGCGCGCGCCCGTACAACATCAGGCCGAAGAACAGGAAATCGTCCGGCAGAAGCGCGTCCGTCTCGCGCGCCGTGGCGATGACATTTTGCTGCAGCGCGATCGATTCATCGAGCGCGCCACGCCCGTACACCCGGTGGACCGTTAGCCGAAGCTCGCTCAGTTGCTCTGGCGTTACGCTTGTCATCGTCGCGTCGCGTTCGACGAAGTCACCCTTCCACGATCAGCCGCGACAAGTGATCGGTCGCGGTCAGCATCGGGTAATGGCCGGTATCCAGCTCGTGCCACGTTGCACCCAGCCGATCGGCTGCGCGGCGCTGATGCGCCTGCCCCGGGTTCACCGCCTGGCTGCACCAGATAACGCTCGCCGACCATTTCTGCTGCCAGAAACTGGGAAGTATCACCTTGTCACGCATCGCCGCGACCGGATGCGGCGTGTAACGCTCCAGCGCCCAGGACTTGGTCGGTTCGTCCAGACTGGCGAACATGCGGCCCGCGGCATCCTCACGCGATGGACCGGTGGTAAGGTCCGTGGTCACCGCGGTTGGCCGTTTGACGATGTCGGGAATGCTCTCGCCATCGAACAGCGCCAGCGCATCGGCGAACACCAAACGTCCGATCCGATCGCGCGCGAATTCGGCGGCCTTGCACACCACCATGCCGCCACTGCTGGTTCCCACCAGCACCACGTCGCGTAAATCCTCAAAGAACAAAAGCTCGGCAATCTCCGCCCCGTGCGTCTCGGTGCTGATCCCGGGTCGCAGCGCATGCCGGCGCTCGGCACAGCCATCGAGCGTCGGAGCAAACACTGCATGTCCCGCCGCCGTCAGTCGAGCCGCAACACGCTGCCAGATCCAACCGCCCTGATACGCGCCATGTATCAATACAAATGCTGTCATCGTCTTGCTCCTGTCACGCCAGCGCCAGTTCGGTATGACGCTCATGCACAAATACCACCGCAATGCCGCTGACCAATGCCGCCGCCATCACATAGAAGCTCGGTGCCAGCGGATTGCCGGTTGCCTGCACCAGAAAGGTCGAAATGTACGGTGCGAACCCACCGAACAGAGCGACCGCGAAGCCATAGCTCACCGACAGCGCCGTATAGCGCACATTGGTCGGGAACATCTCCGACAGGATCGTCGAAATCACCCCGGTGTACAGCGTCAACACCGCCTGCGCCGTCGCCTGCACCACCAGTAGCCCAAAAAACGTAGGATGCGTCTCCAGGAACAGGAACAGCGGATACGCCATGATGAACGCCAGCACCGTGCAGGCCAGCATCATCGGCTTGCGCCCGATCCGGTCAGAGTAGTGGCCGACGATCGGCGTCAGCACCAGGTAGATGATGCCGGCCAACGTGGTTGACCACAGTGCATAGCTCAGATCGATCTTCAGTGTCTGCGACGCAAAACTCGGTAGGAACACCAGGAATACGTAGTTGATGACGCAGCCGATGATCGACAGTCCGAACGCCGCCAAAAACATCCAGCCATGCGTGGTGAAGGCTTCAACCAACGGCATGCGTGTGATGGTTTGCGTGGCCACCGCGCGCCGGAACGCCGGCGTCTCGGCCACGCGCGTGCGCAGATAGTAGCCGACCGGGCCAAGCACGAAACCGATCAAAAAAGGAATGCGCCAGCCCCAGGCGAAGAAGTGTTCCGGTGTCAGAAGCGTGGTCAGGACAGCCGCCGAGAACGTTGCGCACATCGCGCCGATTGCCGTCGCCGCCTGTTGCAGGCTGCCGATCAGGCCACGCCGCCCGGCGGGCGCATGCTCCACCAGAAAGGCCGCCGCGCCGCCCCATTCGCCACCGGTGGAAAAGCCCTGGACCATGCGGCAGACCACCAGCAGGATCGCCCCGTACAATCCAATCGAGGCATAGCCTGGAACCAGTCCCGTGGCGCCCGTGGCGACGGCCATCAATCCGATAGTCACTACCAGTGCTCTTCGGCGCCCGAAACGATCACCGTACCAGCCGATTACCATCGCTCCCACCGGGCGCATCAGGAAGCCGACGGCGAAGGTCGCGAAACTCGCAAGCAGGGACGCGATCGGATCAGCGGACGGGAAGAATGCGCGACCGATCGCCACAGCGAAGAAGCCATAGATGACGAAGTCGAAAATCTCGAACACCTGGCCGATGGCACAAGCGATCACCGCGCGGCGAATCACCTTGGCGTCTTCCGTCATATCGGGTGCCGACACGGACTGTGCGACCTGCATGGCTTTCCTCGCGCATTAACTCAGCGAAACTATAGGGTGGGACAACCATGGTGGAAACCCTGACGGTCAGTGCGGCTCGACCGCGGCCAGGGTGTAAGCTACGCTTGCGTCCATGATCGACAAGTTCGTGCATTCAATGACTGAAGCCATGGCCGGGATCGAAGACGGATCCACAGTGCTGCTTGGCGGTTTTGGCGACGTTGGGATTCCCACACCATTGCTCAACGGACTGATCGAGCAAGGTGCGCGCGATCTGACGATCGTTGTGGTCGCGGGCGGGCGCGACGGTAGTGCGATCGAACGATTGCTGTCACTCGGCCGCGTACGCAAGATGATCTGCAGCTTCGTTCGCCCCGCCAGCCTGGCCGGCCGGCTGCTGCAACGCGGCGAACTGGAGGTGGAAATCGTGCCGCAAGGTACCATGGCCGAACGTATGCGCGCCGCGGGCGCCGGCATCACCGGTTTCTACACGCCGACCGGTGCCGACACGCTGCTGGCGGAAGGACGCGAGACACGCGAGATCGGCGGCAGACTGTGTCTGCTGGAATATCCGCTGCCGGGCGATGTTGCACTGATCGAGGCGTGGTGCGCCGACCGTTGGGGCAACCTGACGTTCCGCGAAAGCGCGCGGAACTTTAACCCGGTGATGGCGATGGCGGCGACGCTGACCATCGCGATGACCCGCAACATCGCTGCGTTGGGCGAAATCACGCCGGATGCCGTGGTCACGCCGGGCATCTTCGTCGATCGCGTGCTGCACGTGCCGGGTTGAGGGAAAACTGCAATGGCTGACAGCGAATTTCTCCCGCTCGATCGCAACGGAATAGCCGACAGGTGTGCGCGTGACATTCCCGAAGGCTGGGTGGTCAATCTCGGCATCGGCATCCCGACGCAGGTTGCCGACTTCGTACCCACCGATCGTGAGGTGATCTTCCACGCCGAGAACGGCGTGATCGGTGTCGGCCCCGCCCCTGCGCCCGACAAGGTCAATCCGTTCCTGATCAATGCCAGCACGACGCACGTAACACTGCGCCCAGGCGGTTGCTTCGTGCATCACGCGGACAGCTTCGCGATCGCGCGCGGCGGTCATCTGGATCTGTGCGTGCTGGGCGCATTCGAGGTGGCACAGAATGGCGACATCGCCAACTGGGCACGGTCGGCGGACGAACCGGTGAAGCAGGTCGGCGGTGCGATGGACCTCGCGATTGGCGCGAAACGGCTTTGGGTGGTGATGGAACACACCACGAAGGAAGGCCACTCGCGGTTGCGACAACGCTGCACCTATCCGTTGACCGCGAAGTCGGTGGTCAAGCGCGTCTACACCAACCTCGCGGTGCTCGATGTCACGCCGCGCGGGTTCATGGTGCTCGACATGATTCCGGGGCTTACGTTGGAGGTGCTGCAGGCGCGCACCGAGGCGCCGTTGTACATGGAGGAACTGCGATGATCACCGCGATCGAGATCACAGCGCGTGCCCCGTTCGTCGGGGGCGCCGCATTCTGTGCGACCGGCGCCTATGAACGGCTCGATGGCGTTGCCATCGGTGAAATCGATCCGGCGTCTCCCGGCAATTCCGGCATCGTCAACATCGACAAGGCACCCCGCAATGCGGCTGGCCGCGTCGAGTATCGCAGCGACATCTGTATTCTACGCCCGGCAGATCCGGAGAAAGGCAATGGCCGCATACTCTACGAAGTGAACAATCGTGGCCGCATCATGCTGTTCGCCAACCTCTGCGCCGGCAAGCCCGGCAATCAGCCGCAGACCGCCGCAGACCTCGGCAACGCGCTACCGCTGAGACTCGGTTTCACGCTGGTATGGTCGGGCTGGGATCCGGGCGCGCCGCGCGCCAATGGCGGCCTGGGACTCGATGCGCCGATCGCGACCAACAATGGCGCCCCGGTCGTGCGCCGTATCCGCGAGGAGTTCATCTCCGGCACGCGTGCTGGTCCGCTGGAACGCTTCCGCCTGTCATACGAGACGGCTAGCCGCGAACCGCGCGACGCGCGCTTGACAGTACGACGGAGCCAGTCCGCGCCGCGCCGCGAGGTCCCCGCGTGGCAATTTGTTGACGAACGCACTGTGCAACTGTTGCCGGCAGGAACACTGCCGGAGCCCGGGTCGATCTACGAACTGTATTATCAAGCGACGAAACCCCGCGTCCTGGGCATCGGATTTGCCGCGACGCGTGATCTTGTCAGCCATCTGCGTCAGAGCGCGGCGGCCCGTGACCTGCTCGGCAGGCCCGTGACCCACGCTCTGGCTTTCGGCATCTCGCAGGCTGGCCGCTATCTACGCGATCACATCGCCCAGGGTTTCAATCGCGACGAGGCCGGGGCGCGCGTGTTCGATGGCGTGTTCACCCACGTCGCCGGCATCGGTCGCGTATTCTTCAACACCGAGTTCGGCCAGCCGGCGCGTACGCGCACCTGGCATGAGGACCACGACTTCCCCGAGGTGCAGTTCCCGTTCTCCAGCGCCACTCTCACCGATCCGATCAGTGGCAGCCGCGGCGCGGTGCTGCGCGGCGACGACAGTGACCCGAAGCTGATAGAGACCAATACGTCGACGGAATATTGGCAGAAGGGCGCATCGCTGCTGCACACCGATCCGAACGGCGCGCGTGATGTCGCGCTGCCGGCGAATGTGCGCGGCTATTATCTTCCTGGCACGCAGCACGGTGGTAAGGCAGGCATGCCGAAAGATGCAGGCCCATGCACCAATCCACGCAACTGGCACGATCCGATGCCGGCAATCCGCGCGCTGCTGGTTGCGCTGGATGAATGGGTGGTGAATGGGCGTGAGCCACCTGTGTCGCGCCTGCCGCGGATTGCCGATGGAACTCTGGTTGGCGCTGAAGAGGTGGCGTGGCCGAAGTTGTCCACGCTGGTGCCGCCACGCGCCATGAACGGTGCGTCGCCACTCAACGACTGGACCGATCCGGGACAACCCACCGGTTCGTGGCGCGCGCTGGTGCCGCAGGTGGATGCCGATGGCAACGAATGCGCAGGTGTGCGCCTGCCCGACATCGCTGCCCCGCATGGCACATTCACCGGCTGGAATTTGTACAAGCCCCCGCTGCCGCAAAGTGAATTGGCGGATCGCGACGGCACGTTCCTGGCGTTTGCCGCGACGCCCGCCGAGCGCGAGAAAAACGGTGATCAGCGCCCGTCTCTCGCCGAGCGGTATCCAACGCACGATGCCTATGTCGCGGGCGTGCAGGCGGTGGTAATTGCGTTGCAACAAGAAAGGCTGTTGCTGGAGGAGGATGCCGCCACCTACTTGGCGCGTGCGCACGGGTAGTGCCAGTCACTGACGTTGGGCTTTTACGGTGCAGCGAAACGCATCATTCAGACCGCAACATCACTGCCGCTCAATAACCAGTGCGCGTTGCACCGACGATATAGTTCTTCCGAGGAAACTCCTCCGTGTGACTGCGCAGACTCTTGCCGGTTCGCGTGCCCATGTCGCGATACGGCCGCTTGCGCAAACGCTCGACGTCAATATCGATGCCGTGGCCCGGTGTGGTGGGCAGTTCTACGAAACTGTCCTTCACCACCAGCGGCGCCACAGCGATCTCGTCGCAGGCCGGCTTCAGATTGATGAAGCATTCGGCGATCCAGAAATTCGGGATCATGGCGGAAAGCTGCACCGTCGCCGCCAACCCGACCAACGTGCTGTTGTAATTATGCGGCGCCACCGCCACCGCGTGCGGCGCCGCCATCGCGGCAATGTCCAGCATCGCCGATATGCCGCCGCAGTTGCAGATATCTGGGTTGATGATGTCGGCCGCATGCGCGGCAAAAGCCTGGGCAAACGCCTCCTTCGAATAGATCGCCTCGCCGGTGACGATCGGCACGCCCGGCAATGCGCGCCGCACCTCGGCCACCAATTCTATATTATCGCACAGGCATGGTTCCTCGTACCAACCGATATCAAATTCAGCAAGCCGCTTACCGATCCGAATCGCGTGAATCGGCGCCAGCCTCCTGTGCGCCTCAACAAGCAGCGTGAAATCAGGTCCCAACGTTTCGCGCATTGCCTTCACGTAGCGTACGACATGGTCTTCATCCTCGCGATGGATGAAGCTGCGCCACGGTCCCGGGAACGGGTCCCATTTCAGCGCGGTGAAACCCATCGCCTTCACCTTCAGCGCACGTTCCAGGTTCTGTTCGATCGTTTCGCTGCCGCTCGACCATCCGTTGGCGTAAACCTTCACCCGCTCCCGCGAGGCGCCGCCCAGCATGTTGTAGAGCGGCAGATTAGCATGCTTCGAAACGATGTCCCACAGCGCGATCTCGATCGCGCTCCATGCCGACATCAGGTCAAGCGAGGCGCGACGCATCGCGAAGTCGTCGAACAGCACCTGCGCGGTATGACGGATATTGAATGCGCTGCGGCCGATCAGGTATTTTGCCATACCCTGTAGCAGATGCTCGATCACCGGCTCCTTCCCGGGCGTTACATAGGCCTCGCCCCAGCCATGGATGCCGCTTTCTGTTTCGACGCGGCAAAACAGTAGGTTCTTTGCCAGACCAGGGTCGAACAGAAATGTCTCGATGCGTGCGATCTTCATGGCGGCTCCACCTCTCTCTGCTTTGTCGGTGAATGGTTGCATCAGAGTTTACGCGCCGGTCGGAGCACCGGCAATGCAAGGGGACATCTGCTTCCGATGGCGCGCGTTCGGGCTGCGGCATGTGGCGAATGTCCGGCCGCGTCCTTCACCTGCTCACGATTAGGTGAGCCATTTTTGCAGTGAACTTGCAACCTTGCGCGACGTACGTTTTGCTACGCGCAATTCGTGCAGAGCGCCCCGATGCCGTCGAACGCCGATAATGTCATTCTCACGTTCCCACCACGCCCTGTCTCGCAATGGGAACGCTCGGTTTTGGCAGAGTGGTTTGCCGCCACCCAGCAGCAAGGGCTTGGTATCACCCAAGCCTATGTCAGCGAGCGACGCGGCGATGATCCAATGATCGTGGGTCGTATCGTCATCGTCGCATGGCCGAGCAAAGCGCCCACACATGTGGTCTACTCACCAGCGGGATCAACGTTCTGGGTCGTCGCCTCGCCTGGATTATCAGGCGATTTGCAACGCGTTCGCACCCTGCGTGCGGCACTCAATTCGATCCGCCCCGCTCTCGAGGAACCGGACGAAGCGCCAGCCGCGGCGGCCAGCAGCCTCGTCTGGTAGCTTGTTCGTCAGTCAGCCCAGCCGCGGCAGCATGGCTGCAGCGAACCAGGAAGTCGCAGTCCACAGCAACAACAGTGTGGCATAGGCGCCTAGTGTCAGCGGTGGCGCCGGCTCGTCTTCAGACAGCGCGGCTCCACCATTCAGTGCCAGCGCGGTCATCGGAACGAAGACCAGAAAACTTGCCACGCTCGCGAGCATCAGGGCGGCGATGCAGGCGCTCCAATGAAACAAAAGACCCGGCGCGCAGGCAACCAGAACGAATGGCAGCCCGAGCAGTCGTCCCTCCGTATGGCGCAAGGACGGCCATGACAGGGCGCGGGTCGCGTGCAGCAATTGGCGCATTGTCAACTCCGAAGCTCAGGGGCAAGGTCGTCGTGAAAGGTGTTGCCAGCAGTGGTTGGTCGGACATGTCCGGCGCGAATTGCATAATCGCCGAACCTCTCACCGTCGCGTCGCTGCCCGGCGTATTCGCGCAGCAGTGGTGACAGCGCGGCAATGATCGCATCGCCATCGACATCCTTGCGATACAGCTTGTTCAACCGCGTGCCATTGAACGCGCCACCAAGATACAAGTGGTAAAGTCCAGGCGCGCGCCCGACGAGTGCGATCTCCGCCAAATACGGTCGCGCGCAGCCATTCGGACAACCTGTCATGCGGATGGTGATGTCATCCTGAGCCAGACCGAGCTGCTCCAGTTGATCCTCCAGACGGGCCACCAGCGACGGCAGGTAGCGTTCGCTTTCCGCCAATGCGAGCCCGCATGTCGGCAACGCCACGCAGGCGATTGAATTGCGTCGCAGGCCGCTGACAGGTGCATCAATCCCATGCGCCCGCAACAACTCGCCGACCGCCCGCTTCTGTTGCGGTGTGATATCGGCGATGACAAGATTCTGGTTCGCCGTGATGATAAAGCGGCCGACACCTAATTCTGCGATCGCGTGCAGCCCGCTCAACAGCTGACGATCCGGCAGATCGCGCACGCGTCCATTCTCGACGAATAGCGTATAGTGCAACGCACCATCGTCACCGTGCGCCCAGCCGAGCCGATCGCCGTTGTCAGTGAAGGCAAAGTCTTGTGCAGGCGACAGCGAGTAGCCTAACCGCCGCTCAAGTTCCATACAGAACGCCGGCAGGCCGATCCGCTCGATGGTATATTTCAGCCGCGCATGTTTGCGATCCGAACGATTGCCGGAATCGCGCTGTATCGTCACGACTTTCTCGGCAATATCCACCACCTGATCGGGCCGGCAGAAGCCGATCACGTCGCCGGTGCGCGGGAAGGTATCCGGCTCGCCGTGCGTCATGCCCATACCGCCGCCAACCACAACGTTGTATCCAGCAACTCGATCGCCCTCCCGGATGGCGATGAACCCCAGATCATGTGCGAATACATCAACGTCGTTGTGCGGCGGCAGTGCGACGGCGATCTTGAATTTCCGCGGCATATACGTGCGGCCGTAAATCGGCTCATCTTCCTCTTCGCCGCCGGTATGCTGTTCGCCGTCGATCCAGATCTCGTGCCAGGCGCGACTTTTCGGCAGCAAGTGCGTGCCGATCGCCTGCGCCAGCGCCGCCACCTCGGCGTGCCCGCGACTTTCCCATGGATTGGCAGTGGCAATCACGTTGCGGTTCACGTCGCCGCAGGCCGCTATCGTATCCAGCATCGCGTCGTTCAGCCCGCTGATGGCGAGACGCAGGTTGCTCTTGATGATGCCGTGGAACTGGATGGTCTGTCGCGTGGTCAAGCGCAGCGTACCATTGCCGCGTTCGCGCGCAATGGTTTCCGCCGCGAGCCATTGCGCCGGCGTCAGCACGCCGCCCGGAACGCGCAACCGAGCCATGAAGCTGAAGGCTTTCTCCATCTTCTTGCGCCCGCGTTCGGCGCGAAGATCGCGATCATCCTGCAGGTAGATGCCGTGGAATTTCGTCAGTTGCTGATCGTCGTCCGACAAGGCACCGGTTTCCACACGCGTCAGCCCATCGGCGATCGTGCCGCGCAAATAGCGGCTGTTGGCCTTGATCGCTTCATTAGGCGATGGCGGAAGACTCCTATCCATCACGTGGCTCCCGTTGTCAGGTGCAGACAAGCAGTGCGGAGCTGACGATCAGTAGACATCGCGCAGATACCGTCCCTCACGCCGCAGCGCGTCCAGCGCCTGATCACCCACAATCCGTTGCAGCGTCGCATGCACGTCCTTCGCCATTGCATTCGCGTCGCCGCAAACATAGATCACCGCGCCATCCTGCACCCACGCATGCAGATCCCGCCGCGCATCCCACAACGCATGCTGCACATAACGCTTCTCCGGCTGGTCGCGCGAGAACGCGACATCCAACCTCGACAGCACCCCGCGCTTCAACAGGTCTTGCCATTCCAACTGATACAGAAAGTCGTGTGTATAATGCCGGTGCCCGAAGACCAGCCAACTCTTCCCGCGTGCCCCCACTGCGTCGCGCTCCTGCATGAACGCTCGGAACGGTGCAACGCCGGTGCCTGGCCCGATCATGATAATCGGCCGCTGCGGATCGGTCGGCAGCCGAAAATGCAGGTTCGGTTTGACGAACACCTTCAACCGCTCGCCGGCATTGCGCCGATCCGCCAAATCCACCGAAGCGACACCGGACCGGGCGCGACCATGCGTTTCGTACCGCACAGCAGCGACCAGCAGATGCGCTTCGTCCGGCACCGTCTTCAGGCTCGATGCCACCGAGTAGTATCGCGGCGGCAGCGGCCGCAGCAGCGACGTAAGCTGCTCGGCCGACAGCCCATGCGGCGCCGCGCTCAACAGATCGATCACCTGCCGACCATCCGCGAACGCCACATCTTCTGCCAGTGACGCGTCGCCGATCAACCGTGCGTAATCCGCCACCTGCTTGCGCGTCAGCGTCGTGATATCGAACCGCTCCGACAGCGCCGCACGCAACGCTGCGTCACCAGAAAGCCCAGTCGCCATCAGCACCGCATCCACTAGCGCCGGATCATTACTCGGCAAAAACCCCAGCGAGTCACCCGGCTCATACACAATGCCGGAACCCGCGAGCGACACTTCCACATGCCAGGTTTCCGACGTGGAGCGACTGCCGCTGAGCTTGATGCGTTCAGTAATCTCCGCCTCGAACGGGCGTGTCCGGTTGTAGGCGCTGGCCTCCAACGGTGCGCGCGCGAAATCGACGTGAATGACCGCGGCGCCCGCATCCGGCTCGCCCAATCCGGCCTGAAGCTGCGTCAGCGTACCGCCGAGCCACGCATTGGCCGCGACATCGTAGTCAAGGTCGCATTCGATGCGATCCGCGACACGCGTTCCGCCAAGCGCGGCAAATCGTTCGTCGAACAACCGCCCGGTCTCGCAAAACTTCGCATACGCCCGGTCGCCCAACGCCAGCACCGCATAGCGCACGCCGTCAAACCGCGGCGCATCTTCCGCCATCAGCGCGGCATGGAAATCGATCGCGCGTTGCGGCGGATCGCCCTCGCCCCAGGTGCTGGCGATCACCAGCAGGTTCTGCGCGGCGGCCACCTGCGCCGGCGTAGCATCCGCCATGTCGAGCACGCGCGCGGCGAACCCCAACTTGCTGGCCGCCTTGCGCGCGACATCTGCCAGCGACTCGGCGTTGCCGGACTCGGTGGCGAACAGGATCGTCAACGGAGCACGTCGCGCCGGCGCAGCCGCGGCGGCAGGCTGGGGCGCGTTCGCCGCCTGATACCCCGACAGAAAGCCACTCAGCCATGTCCGCTGCTCGGCATTGGTTGCCGACATGATGCGGTTAAGCGCGGTGATCTGCTCCGCGGGGAATGGCGCCGTCTCCGGCAGCATCGGCAGGCCTGGCATTGTCCTTATCTCCCCTCAGGCGGTCGCACGCTGCGACACAGGCACGCAGGACATCGGCGCGGCGTCCTGCCACGCAGCGATCAATGGGCGTAGTGCAACGACCGGACCGACTATGATCAGTGTCGGTACATCGCGCGGAATGTCGGCTGCGATCGCCGCCGCCTGTGCCAACGTGGTGACCTGCACACTCTGCCGCGAAGTGGTTGCTTCGGTAACGAATGCCACCGGTTCCGTGGCTTCGCGCCCTGCCGAGAGCAGCCGATCCGCGATCTCGCCGATCCGTCGCAACGCCATGTAAAGCACGAGCACATCCGCACCGCGAGCCAGCGCGCCCCAGTCGACGTCATCGGGCAACGCGCCGCTCGTGTCGTGTCCGGTGACAAAAGCGACGCTGTGCGCCAGACCGCGATGCGTGGCCGGAATGCCGGCCGCCGCCGTCCCGCCGATGCCGGCGCTGATCCCCGGGATGATGCGGAATCGCACGCCGGCGGCCGCCAACGCCAGCGTCTCCTCCGCACCGCGGCCGAACACCAGCGGGTCGCCGCCTTTCAACCGCACCACGCGCAGGCCATCGCGCGCCAGGCGGATCAGTCGCTCATTGATCCGCAGTTGTGGTGTCCGCTCGCCGCCCGCGCGTTTGCCGACCGACTCCAGGCGCGCACGCGGCGCCAGCGCCAGAACATCGGGTGACACCAGCGCGTCATGCAGCACGACGTCAGCCACCGCCAAAGCGTGCGCGGCGTGCAGCGTCAACAATCCCGGATCGCCAGGCCCGGCACCCACCAGCCACACCGTTCCGGCCGCGAATTCCGGCGCCACCAGCCTCGATGCAACGGTTTCCAGGGCGGCAGTCACACCAGCCACCCATTCGCCTGCAGCACTGCGTCGGTCAGCGCGGTCACCTCGGGCGGTTGCCGTCCTGCCTGGCGCCAAGCCGATCGGCAGTCGCGCAGCAACGCAAGCCGCTCGCCCCATTCGGACCCGTACTCGGCGGCGAGCTTTGCGCGGATACGAGCGGCGAGGCCAGGGCTCGCGCCGCCTGTCGACACCGTCAGCAGCAGATCGCCGCGCCGCACCTCCGCGACGCTGTGGAAGTCGCATAATGCAGGCTGGTCTTCGACATTCACCAACACGTGTGCCGCGCGGGACAGCGCTGCGAGTTCGGCGGCACTATCAGCAGGCAGTCCGGTGACCCACAAGGCGCGCAGCCCGGCCACCTCCTTGCTCGTCGGCAGATGCCCGCGCAACGCATCGCCGGCGGCGCGTGCAAGATTCGGATCAGGTTGGTCGCAAAACACCAGCAGGTCGCGCGCGCCGCCGGCACGCAACGCCTCCACTCGGCGCAACACTGCCGGCCCACGGCCAGCAACTGCGACCGCCAGCGCCGATGGATCTAGCGCAATTGCGATCATCGCGCCGCCTCGGGCGGGCCGATCTGGAGAAAGTCGATCTCTGAGGCCATCGAAAACCCCGGCAATGCTATGGCTTCAGACCACCGGCACTAGGCAGTCTGAAGCCATATCAGAGAAGGATTTTCCTCATGAGATCAAGCCGTGCGGAGAAAAAAGAACTTTTTTCTCCACACTGGCCAGCCGCCAGATGCCAACTAGCGTGGCGGCCAGCCTCGGCAGTGTGACTGTGCGCCTGCCGGCCGGCTACTTTACCAGCGCCGGCTCGGCTACCCTCGCCTTCTTGAATGCCGGCATCACCTCGGTGGCGAAGCGCTCCAACTGCTCCAGTGCCTCCGACTTCGGCACGCCTACCGACAGGCTCACCGATATCCGCTCCAGCGCCGGATATTTTTGTTCCAGCGCCTTCAGGTGGTCGATGATTTCGCTGGCCGAGCCGGTCAGGAAGCCGCCGGCGTTCACCGCGTCCTCGATGCGCGGCAGCTTCGCGGTCGGCGCACGTCTCGGATCACGCATGATCTCGATCTGCTCATCGGTCATCGCGCGCACCAGCCGCAATTCGCCGAACATCTTCATGTTCTCTTCGTAATATTTCGACGCGCGTCGGATGCCATCGGCGCGACTGTCGGCCATGTAGAAATGAAAGCCGAAGCACAGCCGCTCGCCTAGTTCGATCTGCTTGCCCATCTTGGCGTGCGCTTCCTGCCAGCCCAGCACGACCTTGTGCATCGCGCCTCCTTCGGCTGAACCCCCGCCGACCATACCCTGAATGCCGTGCTTCGCCATGAATTCCAGCGCTCGCGCACTGCCGCCCTGGATCGGCTGCCAAGTTTCTACCGGCAAGCGCAACGGCCGAGGCACCAGTGTCAGCTCTTTCAGTGTGTAGCCGCGGTACGGCACCTCCGGCGGCAGCGTGTAGTGCTTGCCCTTGTGCGAAAACGACTCATTATTGAACGCCTTGAATATGATGTCGGTTTGCTCTTCGTACAGCTCGCGATTGGCATCCTGATCCAGCAGCGGCGATCCGAACGTCTCGACCTCGCGCGTGTGATAGCCGCGGCCAAGCCCGAAGATCACCCGCCCGTTGCTCAGGATGTCCGCCATCGCGTAGTCCTCCGCCAGACGCAGCGGATGCCACATCGGTGCGATGTTGAAGCCGCAACCGATCTTCAGATTCTTCGTTACGTGAGTCAGGTGCAGCGCCATCAGCAGCACGTTGGGAATGCATTCGGTGCCTTCACGCTGAAAATGATGTTCCGCCATCCAGAATGCGTTGTAGCCAAGACCGTCCATCAACACCGCCATCGACTGCGCCTTGTCGAGCGCGGTAACGAGATGCGCATTGTCGTAGCGGCGATCGTTGATCGGCGTGCCGGCGTAGCCGACGTTGTCCAGATCGACGTGACCCGCGTATAGGCTGTCAAATTTCGTGATCATGGCGTTGTCCTCCTGATGCTTGCCCTTATGGTAGTCCAAGGCCCACGCTTGGCAAACATGGACAAGGGGAGCCGATCATGCCCGAGCTGCCGGATGCCGAGATCTTCAAGCGGTTGGCGGAGAAGCATGGGCTTCGCCGCGTCGTTGCTCGCGCGGTGGTCGCCGATCCGGGCAGCCTGGAGGGTATCACACCCACTACATTACAGCGGCGGATGAAGGGCGCGCGGGTGACGTCGTGCCGGCGGCACGGCAAGGTGCTGTTTATCGTTTTCCAGCATGCCGGTACGCTTGCGATGCACTTCGGCACCAATGGCTCACTGCAATATCTGCCGCCCGGTGCGCCGGAACCGTCGTCGGTCCGGATGTTTTTCGAATTTGCCGAGGGCGATCGGCTGGCCTATCTAAATCCACGGCGCATCGGCCATGTACACGCGACCGATAGTGTTGCCGCGTTCATTGCCGATGAAGAACTGGGTCCCGACGCTCTCGATCCGGCGTTCGATGAGAAGGCGTTCGCGGCCGTGCTCGCCAAACACAAGCAGGCCATCAAGGCGGTGCTGATGGATCAGGCTCGGATTGCGGGAATCGGCAACATATATGCCGACGAAATCCTGTTTCAGGCGAGACTACATCCAGGCATTCCGGCGAACCGGCTGGATGCCGACGCACAACGCCGTTTGTTTGGCGCCGTGAAGTACGTCTTGCAAACCGCGATCGACTATGGCGCGGGAGCCGAGGATTTCACCGACCGCCTGCCGAAGGGATTCCTGTTGCCCGAACGCCATGCCGGCGGCCACTGCCCGCGTTGCGGGACGTTACTGGTGATCGAAAAGCGCGGCGGCCGGACCAGCTATCATTGTCCGAAGTGCCAGCCTGAACCTGGTGACTGTTAGGTCAAAACCATCCGGAAGGAAATACGTCATGAGCCAGACCAATGTGCCGCTGCCAACCGCGCTGAACCTGCAGGGCAGGCGAGCCCTGGTGACCGGTGCAGCCAGCGGCATCGGTCGAGCGACGGCAACAGTGCTTGCACAGCTCGGCGCGGAGGTGCTGCTGACCGATCGTGCGCCGCTTGCTGCGACCCGCGCGGAGGTGGAAGGGAACGATGCAGCGTGTGCCACGGCGGAGGGCGACCTGACATCGGATGCATTCATCGCCGAGTTGTTCGGCCAGGGTCGCATCCATGCTGTTGCGCATTGCGCAGCGATCCTGGAGGGCCGTCCGTGGCGCGAGGATCGCAACCGGCACGAGCGGTTCCATCGCGTGATGGACATCAATGTGCGCGTGCCGCTGATGCTGGCGTCCGCCGCGATCGATCACATGGCGGAGCATGGCGGTGGATCGATTGTGCTGGTCGGTTCGGTTGCTGGTCGGACAGGCGGCACATCGGTCAACACGCCGCCCGATTATGCGGCGTCGAAGGGCGCCGTGCACGCTCTGGTGAAGTGGTTATCGCGCCAGGCGGTTGGACAAGGCGTGCTGGTGAATGGTGTGGCGCCGGGGCCGGTACAGACGCCGATGACGACGGGCTTCACATCGGGTGCCCAATTGCCGCTGGGCCGCATGGGACGCCCCGAGGAACTGGCGTGGCCGATCGCCTTCCTGTGCACACCGGCTGCGAGCTATTTTTCCGGTGCGATCCTGGACGTGAACGGCGGCGCGTTTGTCGGGTAAGCTTGCAGTCGGGCTCGCAGCATTTCGTCTTGCGCTCGCTCGCGACTTTCGCGCAAGCTGCTGCCCGGTGACAAGGAAACCGATCGAACGGAGGCGGCCATGGCTATCGTACTCGATCATACGATTGTCCCAGCGCATGACAACGAGGCATCCGCCAGGTTTTTCGCGCGCATCTTCGGCCTGAACTATGAAGGCGCGATGTCGCACTTCGCGCCTGTGCGGGTGAACGAAACCCTGGTGATGGACTTCGACACGCGCACGCTGTTCGAATCCCATCACTACGCATTCAAGGTGAGCGATCCGGAATTCGACGCGATCTTCGGACGGGTCAAGGACGAAGGCCTTGCGTATGGCAGCGGTCCACGCTCGCCAGACGATATGGGAATCAACCACCGTGGCGGCGGGCGCGGCTTCTACTTCAAGGATCCGAACGGTCACATGCTGGAAGTCCTGACCGTCTGAGCGTCAGGCTTCGCCGAGGACCCAGAAGACGCCGGCCATCAGGCCAAGCCCGTCGCGGGACAACGCGCCGAGCCCGTATTCGTCCGGTCCCACCAGGTCCGTAAGGCGCGCGACAAAGGTGCCATCGTCGAATACGCTGCGGGCACGTGCGATCGATGCGGTGCGCTCACCTGCCATGGGGTTCACTCCTTCCATACCGGGCCAGAGTCGCCGTATCGTCAATCGACGACCGATGCAACGGCCTTGGAATGTATCATGAAATTCGGCTATTTCACTCTCAGCGACAACAACTACCAAGACAATCCGCGCGCGCCGAATGAATTCGTTGCAGACATCATCGACGAGGCGTTGTACGCCGAACAGGTCGGAATGCACTCGGCGTGGATCGGCGAGCATCACTTCAGCACGCTGGGCGTGCTGTCCTGCCCTGACCTCGCGTTGGCGTATATCGCCGCGCGCACCCAGCGCATTCGGCTGGCACCGGCGGTGACTGTACTGCCACTGCATCATCCGATCCGTGTCGCCGAACAATGGGCAAGCCTGGATCTGCTAAGCAACGGCCGCGTGGATTTCGCCGCCGGCCGCGGCTATGACCGGCGCGAATACGCCCCTCTCGGCGTGTCGTTCGACGACAACCAGTCGATCTTCGAAGAGGGGATGGAGGTCGTCCGCCGCCTATGGTCGGAAGACAAGCCGATCTCGCATCGCGGCCAACATTATGCGTTCGAGCATGTCGCGATCACGCCGCGGCCGGTGCAGCGACCCATTCCAGCGTATGTCGCATCGTTCTCCCGCCCGTCGATAGAATTGGCGGCACGCTTGGGTTGTGGCCTGATCGTGGCGCCATTCGCCGCGGCAATGACATTCGGCGGCCTCGCCCAGGTGCGCGAGCTTTACCACGACAACTGCGCGAAGCATTGCACACAGCCGGGTCGACTGATGTGCAGCTACTTCACGCATTTCGCCGACGACGATGCGCAGGAACAGTCGGCGCGCACGCGGCAGATCCGCTATTACAAGGAGTGCGTCATCCCCGCCTTTCCCGGCGATCCGCTGACAGCACCACCGAGCTATCGTTACTTCTCCGCTATGGTCGATCGGCTGCGCAACGTGCGCCCGCAGGACCTGACAGAGAATTCGGTACTCATCGGGTCCCCAACACACATGACCGATGTGCTGAAGAACGTCGCAGACGCCGGCTTCGACGAAGTGATCCTGTACTTCAATGTCGGCTTGAAGCCGCACGGCCAGGTGAAGCACGAGATGGCGCGCTTCATGGAACAGGTGGCCCCGGCGTTCCGATGACCATGCATGATCGCCTCGCACTGTACAGCGGCAATCGGCTGAAGCTGGGCCTGTTCGGCGCCAACTGCTCGTCCGGGCGCGCCGTCACCATGGTGCCCGAGCGCTGGAGCGGAAGCTGGCCCGATTGCCTGCGCCTCGCACGCATGGCGGACGAAGCAGGCGTCGAGTTCATGCTGCCGGTCGGCCGTTGGAAAGGCTACGGCGGCGACACCGACTACCAGGGCGAAACACTGGAAACAGTTACATGGGCCGCCGGTCTGCTCGGCGCGACGCAACGGCTGACGGTGTTCGGCACGGTGCACGCGCCGCTGATCCATCCGGTCATTGCGGCAAAGCAGTTCATCACCGCGGATCACATCGGCCAGGGCCGATTCGGACTGAACGTGGTGTGCGGCTGGAATGAAGACGAATTCGAGATGTTTGGCGTTACCATGCGCGAACATTCAGCGCGCTACGAGTACGCCCAGGAATGGCTGGATGCGATCAAGCTGGCATGGTCGGACGCGGAAGATTTCGACTTCAACGGCGCCTATATCAAACTGACGCAGGCGCGCGCCAAGCCAAAGCCGTTCGGCGGCAGCCGCCCGATCGTGATGAATGCCGGCGCCTCGCCGACCGGACAGGCGTTCGCGATCCGCAACTGCGACGCGTTGTTTTCCATGACACCGAAGGGCAAACTGGATGAATTCGCCGCGCATGTGCGTAACGTGAAAGCGCTGGCACGCGGCAATGGGCGCGAGATCGATGTGTATACCGTAGCCGTCGTCACCTGCCGTCCGACGCAGCGCGAGGCGGAGCAGTATTATCGACATTGGGCCATCGACAATGCCGACTGGGCCGCGGTCGATCGCATCATGGCGATGCGCGGCGTTACCCGACAGACACACCCGGATGATTTCGAAGAGCGCCGCTATCATCAGGCGAACGGCATGGGCGGAATTCCTGTCGTCGGCGATCCTGATTTGGTCGCCGGCGAACTGGCACAACTCGCCGCGGCCGGAGCTAAGGGCATCGCAATCTCAGTGGTGAATTACCTCGATGAACTGCCGTACCTGTGTTCCGAAGTGCTGCCGAGGCTGGCGCGGATGGGACTGCGCATGTCGAACGAGACAGCGCGATAACGGGCGTGGTCATGCCCTGGAAAGCCATCGGCGCGGCGGCCGCCGGCATCGTGGCGTTCCTCCTTGTATTGGGATTCGTCAGCGGCGTGGTGGTCGATTGGGCATGGTTCTCCAGCATCGGCTATGGCGCCATCTTCTGGACGATTTTCGACGCCAGGACCGTCCTCTTCATCGCCGTTTTTGCAGCCTCCACCTTGCTTCTCTGGTTGAATGGCACGCTGGCATGGCGGCTCGCGTGGCGGAGTCGGCTGCGGCTTCCAGCGGCGTTCGATCCTGGCCTTGCGACCATGCTTACATTGCCCGCGATGCCGGGCGGACTGTCGGGGTCCATGTCCGGGCGGCTGCCGTGGCATCTATTCATTCTGCCCGCCGCTCTTGTCGTTGGACTGTTGATTGCGATCGGCGAGATCAGCGACTGGGACCTGCTCCTCCGCTTCATCTACCAGGTTCCGTACGGCCACAGCGACCCGCTGTTCGGCAAGGACATCGGCTTTTACCTGTTCTCATTGCCGCTCTACGTCGCGCTCAAGAACTGGATGCTGCTGATCCTTTTTCTGAGTGCTCTCATGGCCGCCGCGGTGTACTCCCTGCACGGCGAAATCGATCTGGACCTCAAGCCATGGCGAATATCGTACGCCGTCATCGTCCACGGCTCCGCACTCCTGGGACTATATTTCGCGGTGAAGGCTTGGTCCTATATGTTGGACCGCTTCCTGCTGCTGTACAATGACAATGGCGTCGTTGTCGGCGCGGGCTACACCGATGTCCATGTAGAATTGCCGATCCTCTGGCTGCTCGTGGTTCTATCAGCCGCCGCCGCCATCGTCGCATGGGCCAACATGCGGCTGCGCACGTACCGGCTACTCATCGTCTCGGCGGTGCTCGTGTGGGGCGGTTCATTCATTTTCGCAGACCTGTTCCCCGCCCTGTTCGAACGCTTCTACGTCAAGCCGAGTGAGTTGCAGTTGGAGGCGCCGTACATTCAGCGCAACATTGCCCTCACGCGAGACGCGTACAACCTCCAGCAGATCGTGGTGAAACCATTTCCCGCGGAACAGGGGCTGACGTTCCAGTCACTACAGGACAACCGCGGAACCATCGACAACATCAGGCTGTGGGACTGGCAGCCGCTTATGGACACCTACGCGCAACTACAGGAGATACGCACCTATTACCGGTTCCTCGATGTCGACGTCGATCGCTACCAGATCGGCGGTTCGTATCAGCAGGTGACGCTCTCGGCCCGCGAACTCGCGTCGTCGCTGCTGTCCGCCAATGCGCAGACCTGGGTCAACCTGCACCTGCTGTTCACCCACGGCAGCGGGGTCGTCATGTCCCCGGTCACTCAGAAGTCCACGGAGGGTCTGCCGGATTTCTATCTGAAGGACATACCGCCAGTCGCCTCCGAAGGTGCTCCCGCCATAACCGAACCGCGCATCTATTTCGGCGAGAGCACCAGCGACTACGTGATCGTCAAAGGCAGCACGCCAGAGTTCGACTACCCAAAGGGCAAGGACAATGTCTACGCCCGCTACGATGGCGCGGACGGTATTCCGATCGGCGACGCCGCCTGGAAGACACTGTTCGCGTGGTATTTCAACGACGTCAACATCCTGCTCAGCAGCTACCTCACCAGCGAAAGCCGGATCATGCTCCATCGCAACATTCAGAATCGCGTGCAGACAATAGCACCGTTTCTGCACCTGGATCGCGATCCCTATATAGTGATCAGCGGCGGCCGGTTATATTGGATGCAAGACGCCTACACCACCAGCGATTGGTTCCCTTACGCCCAGCCGCAACCCAGCGGCAACGCCAATTACATCCGCAATTCGGTCAAGGTGATCATCGACGCTTATAACGGGACTGTCGCGTTCTACGTGACCGATCCTGCCGATCCGATCGTCACGACCTACCGGCGCATCTTCCCAACGCTGTTCAAGCCGTTCGATGCAATGCCGCCAGATCTGCAAAAGCACATCCGCTACCCCGAAGACCTGTTCACCATTCAGGCGTCGCAGTATCGCGCGTACCACATGGATGCGCCCGAAGTTTTCTACAATCGTGAAGACCTCTGGCAGTTCCCGCGCGAGCCAACCAGCCCCGACGGCAACAACGCGAGCAGCGGCACTCGGATGACACCGTACTACATGATGATGCGCCTACCCGGTGAAAAGCGCACGGAGTTCTTTCTTATGCTGCCGATGGCGCCGAGCCAGCGGGAAAACATGATCGCCTGGCTGGCCGCGCGCTGCGATCTGCCTGACTACGGCAAGCTCATCGTTTACGAATTCCCCAAGGACAAACTCGTCTACGGTCCATTCCAGATCGAGGCGCGCATCAACCAGAACACCGAGATTTCGCAGCAGATCTCGCTGTGGAACCAGATGGGATCACGGGTGATCCGCGGCAATCTACTGGTTGTACCGATCGAAAATTCGTTGCTATATGTATCGCCGCTCTATCTTCGAGCGGAGTCGGGTCAGTTACCCGAACTCAAGCGCGTGATCGCTGCCTACGGCGACCGTGTGGTGATGGAGAACACGCTTCCCGAGGCACTGGCAGCGCTGTTCAAGCAAGCCGCGCCGGTTGCCGCACCGTCGGCGAGCGCCAGCGCTTCGTCTGTCGGCGCAACGGACACGCCAGCTCACGTGGCACTCGATCATTACAACAAGGCAATTGATCGCCTGAAGGCCGGAGACTGGAGCGGCTTCGGGACCGAACTCGACGCACTGCGACCGCTGCTCGAAGAGCTGAGTGGACAACCGGCTGCTCATTAACAATTTTTGAGGCGAGCGGACCCAGGCGAATATCTCACGCTGATCGACAAAGCCCCGTAGGAGGGGATCGCCTGCTCGTTATCGGCGGATCACCTCGCGGACTGGTCGCCCTGGCGCTGGCGCGTCCGTCACCAGGCCGACGCCGAGCGCGACGCACTGGATATCCTGTTCGCCCGGGCAAATTCGGGTGGGATCAACGACAGGCGGCGCGCTGCACGCTTGTGACATGGTTCACACGTTTTGCGTTCGCTGCAGGTGTAGTCTAGGGTGTAACAGATTCCAAGGGAACCCGCGGAGCGGCCATGCTGGCAGAGCGCGAAGTCGTTCGGTTTCTGTCCGCCTATCAGGCGATCTGGCACGCGCATTTTCCCAGCCTGTACAGGCGGGCGCAGTGGCATATCGTCACCCATCTATGCAGCAAGGGACGCGAAGGCGCCGCGGTCGGCGAGCTCTATGGCTTGGTCAAACAGGTGTTCCTGCTCGATGATTCCACCGTCAAGGAACGCATCCTGGAAATCCAGGAACTGAAGCTATGTTCGGTGGACCCTCCCACCGGCGCGCTTTCGGCACGTTCCATTATCGTTCCCAGCGCGACGCTGTTCGAATTGTTCGACCGTCATCTACTGGTGCTGGCGAAGGAACTCGCTGCCACTGCGTCGGCGCTCGATCCGTCGGTGCGGCTTGCGCCGCCGCGCAAACTGGATGCACAGCAACGCATCATCATCCTGCAGTCGCTCAGCCGATGCCACGAGCCTTGGCGGCAGGCGCTGGATCACATTTTCGACTCGTTCGATCTGTCGCGCGCACGCCGGGTGGAAGCGATCCGACATCTGAACTCGATGTCGCATTGGTCATTGCTGCACATGGCGGTCGAACTGCACTATAGCGTTTCGCCCTTTGGCGCCAGCGAGCAAGGCATTCTTGCCGACCAGATGGCTGCGAGTCTGCTGAACCTGACTGGTCAGAACTTTCAGACCACGCGGGACCATATCGCCTATCTGATCGCGCTGGGCCTGCTTGAACGCCAAGCGGGCAAGTCACTGCGTGTCGCGCTATCCGACGCCGCGGCCGAGCAGTTTCACCAGGCGCTGGGCGTCGCGGCGGCGGCCCTGCCAGAGGTTGCACGCAATCTTGCCGCAACGCAGTCGGACAGTGCGCCGGATCTGGCTGACGATACGTTGATCGAAGCGACCTTGAACCTTCGGCCGGGTCAGGGGGTAATGCGGCAGGCCGCCCCCGAACCGCAACATCACTTGGTAATTCTGCAACCGGAATCGGCGGTGCGCCGAGTGGCACTGCCGCCTGGTCCGCTGACGATCGGCCGGGCACCACCTTGTGCGCTGCTGCTGGAAGGCGCCGATGTTTCACGCGTCCATTGCCGGATCGATGTCGAGGGCGACGAGGTCAGTGTCACCGATCTGAATTCAACCAACGGCACATTCGTCGACAAGAAGCGATTGGCCGGCACGGCACCGTTGCCGCATGGCACACTGCTGCGCGTCGGCACTTATGTGATGACCTGCGAGTACCAAAGTGTACTGCAAACCGAGGCAGCCGACAGTACGCAACGCAGAACCGGTTCGTCCAGCGTGACCGAGCTGCGGCCGCGCCGCGGCAGAGCTTCATAGGGAACAAAACCGAAAACTCGGGGTAAAGCACCCGCCAAAATCCCGGGGGAAACTATGACAGTGGCCTGGGGTTTCCATGCGGGCTTTTGTCAGAAACTGTCGGCCTATCCTTCCTATTTCGTAAATCGTTGGCTCGGCATAGATGGTGATCGCGACGGGAACATTTTCTGTCGGACTCGCCACAATGGCTGGTGGCATTACTGCCGGCGTCACGAGTGCCTGCCAGATTCCGATATACGGCCTCCCCAAACATCGTATTTCGGTCCCCGCTGGTCGGCACGGCGCTTGTGGGAGCAGGCATGCGGGGTTCCCCGACCAGCGCATGCCTGCTTTTTTTACCGCGCGACGCTGGTTTGCGTTCGTGCAATCCCCCTGTCGAGCAACGGTACCAGCACAAAAATGAAAGCGGTAAACGCTGCTGACACCACAATCAGTGGTGTCAATCGGCTGGCAAAGACGTGTTCGTAGAGGAATGCACCAATCGTGTCCGAAAGCGGCGTCGCCAGGTTGATCACCGACATCAGCGCGGCGAAGGCAAATCCCTCTGACCGTTTCGGAGAGTGATCGGCAGCAAGAGTCAGTGTTGCGATGTTGGCAATCATGCTGGCGACGCCATTGAGGAAATACACCACGATCGCGCTTGTCTCACCGACCATGCCGAGGAACGCCAACGTCGCCAGCGTGCCGAACAGAATGCTGAGGTTGAGCAATGCGCGCGTCGACATGCCGCGCAGCAGATAGCGGTAGATCAGGCCGCCGGCGATCCAGCCGCCGGCGCTGATCGAAGACAACATGCCGATGATTCCCTGGGAAAAGCGCAGGTGGTCTGTCATGTGGAAGTAAAGCGGCGTACCGAACCCCGGGCTGAAGTAGTAGCAAAACAGGAAGGCCGCGATCAGCCACAGCGTGCGCGAACGGAAGGTATCCAGTAAGCCGCGCAGCGCACGCTTGAACTCGGCTGCGTTGATGCCAGCCGCTTCCTCATCCACCAGCGACAGGCAACTGATGACGATGGCGATCGGAGCTACCGCTGCGATAGCGGCTGCCGCGTGAAGCGCGCCTTGTGGCGACAGGTATTCGATCAGTTCGCCGCCGACCAATGACGCAATCATCACCGCGACGTTGAACCACAGCCACTGCTGGTTGATGAACGCAGCACTGGCGTGGTGTTTCTGCCCATTCTCCACCAGCAGTGCGCCGCACACCGTGCTTGACGCCGCCATGGCAATCGCAGTCAGCAGTAGAGCAAACACGATCGACGGCGGCGCCACAACCTGGGTGGTCCATAGGAATGCAGCAATCGCGCAAACATTTGCCAGTAGCAGATAGCTGCGGCGACGATAGCCGAACAGCGGCAGAAAATCCGACACCATGCCATACAGCGGCTTGATGACCCACGGGACGTCCAGCACCGCCAACGACGTGGCAATCTGCAACGCGCTCCAACCCTGGCTTTCCTTCAGGTAGTGCGTCAGCGGTTGCCAGATCACGCCGACCTTCGCCTGGCCGATGCCTTCCACGGTGTAAACGATTGCGAAGAACAGCATCAGGCGGCTGATCCCGTCTGCCTCTTCGCTGCGGTCGCGGGATGTCACCATGCGTAGCGATTTTGCCTGCCTCGCAGGGCGTTGTCATCTTCGCCATTATTGTCATCCCCACGAAGGCGTAGGCCAGAAGCCGCGGCATGGTCTGTCCCCTGGCCCCCTCGCGGCGATGACAATGACAGGTGAGCTTTCAGCACGCACCGCCACCACCTATGCTCGGTTCGGACCGGCAGGGGCGAACTCAATGGCGTGGCGGATCGGCATCGACATTGGCGGCACCTTCACCGACGTGGCACTGGTGCAGGAAGACACAGGTCGTATCGCCATCGCAAAGCTGGCGACCACGCCGCACGATTTCGGCCAGGCGGTGATAGCCGGCATTCGGCAAGGGCTCGATGCCAACCGTATCGATCCGGCCGACGTCTCGTTTCTGTCCCATGCGACCACTGTTGTCACCAATGCACTGCTGGAAAACAAAGGCGCGCGCGCCGGTTTCGTCGCGACGCGCGGATTTCGCGACATCCTGGAACTGCGTCGTTCATCGCGTGCCGACCTGTACGACCTGCTGCAAGATGCCCCAGCCGTCTTGGTGCCTCGGCGCTGGCGCTTCGAGATCACGGAACGGATTGATGCGCAGGGCGAAGTCGTGACGCCTCTGGCTGAGGACGAACTAGCCGCGCTGATCGAGGCGATCAGGGATGCGAAGTTGCAGACTATCGCGGTATCTTTCCTGTTCTCCTTCCTGAATGATGCACATGAACGCCGCGTCGGTGAGATATTGCGAGCGGCACTGCCTGGTGTCGGCGTGTACCTGTCATCCGAAGTGCTCCCGGAAATTCGTGAGTTCGAGCGTGCCAGCACGACAGCGGTGTGTGCGGTGGTGGGGCCGGTGTTGGCGTCGTATCTCGATCGCCTGCAATCCGCCGCATCGCAGCTCGGGCTACCGAAGCTGCATGTCATGGGCTCGTCCGGAGGCGTGTTCGACATAGCTGAAGGGCTGCGCATGCCGGCAATGGCCGTTGAATCGGGCCCAGCCGCGGGCGTGATTGCTGCGTCGCTTGCCGGTCGGCAGCTCGGTCGTGCGAACCTGATCTCCTTTGACATGGGCGGTACCACGGCCAAGGCGAGCGTCATCGCCAACGGGGAAGTCGCGCTCACGGCGGAATACGAAGTCGGTGGTTCCGGTCACGCGAATCGCTGGATGCACGGCACGGGGCATCCAATCCGCGTTCCGGTGATTGATCTGGCGGAGGTAAGTGCGGGCGGCGGATCGATCGCCCGGGTGGATCCCGGCGGTGCGCTGAAGGTCGGACCGCACAGCGCGGGTGCGGCTCCCGGTCCCGCGGCGTACGGCGCCGGTGGCACGGCGCCGACCGTGACCGATGCCGATGTCGTGCTGGGCTATCTCGATCGCGAGGCTTTGTTGGGAGGCGACCTGCCGATCGATGTTGCCGCGGCGGAACGCGCGATCGACATTGCGATTGCCAAGCCGCTGGGCTTGTCGGTGACAGAGGCCGCCGCGCGCATCATCGAAGTCGTCAACAGCAATATGGCGCAGGCGCTGCGCATCGTTTCGATCGAACGCGGCCATGATCCGCGGGAATTTTCCCTCATTGCGTTCGGCGGCGCCGGCCCGGTGCACGCTGTTTCACTCGCTGCAGAACTGCAGATCCCCGAGGTGATTGTGCCGCCCGCGCCTGGTGCGTTCTCCGCATTGGGACTGGTTGCGAGTGATCTCAAGCGCGACTATTCGCGTACGTTGTACGCCGATCTGGCCAGCGTCGATCCGGCGCGTGTCGGCGCGGCGTTTGCTGGCATGGAGCAGGCGGGAACGGATATGCTGCGCGCCGCCCACGTGCCGCCGGAACGGCGCGCGCTGCTGCGTCAGGCAGACGTGCGCTATCGCCGCCAGGCATACGAACTTACCGTGCCGATCGCCGATGGCGAGGTCACGCGCGCAACACTCGATGATTTGGCCGCGGCTTTCCATGCGAGACACGAACAGACCTACGGGCACGCCAATCGTTCGGAGCATGTGCAATTGGTCAACCTACGTCTGACTGCATTGGGCCGGTTGCCGGACCTAGTGCTGACACAACGTGCCGATCCGTCACGCATCCGCCAGCGCGAGCGCGATGTCTGGTTCAACGAGACTGGCGTCATGGCGGCGCCGGTGCATTGGCGCGACGGGCTGATGTCCGGTAAGCACATCGCAGGTCCGGCGATTATTGAGGCGATGGACTCGACAACGGTCGTACCGCCTGACTGGCAGGCGCGTATAGACAACCTTGGCTATATTCGACTGACACGGACAGGTAGCAGATAAAATGCAACGTCTGAAAACCGATCCAGCCCGCTTCGAGGTGGTGAAGAACGCACTCACCTGCGCGGCCGAGGAGATGAAGATTGTCCTAGCCAAAACTGCATATTCGCCATTGCTGAAGGTCGCCGGCGACTATTCCTGCGGCATCTTCGACATC
>DATKFJ010000374.1:0-3017 GCA_035511435.1 Acetobacteraceae bacterium
GACCGATGCGGAATGGCAGATACTTGCCCCGTTGCTGCCGCCGCCTTCGGAGACCGGCCGGCATCGATCATGGCCAATGCGCGAGATGATGAACGCGATCTTCTTCGTGCTGCGCGGCGGCTGCCCGTGGCGCATGCTGCCAATGCATTTCCCGCCGCACCAAACGGTCTACCGCTGGTTCACCGTAAGCGTCCGGCCTTCGGCGTGTAGCGGCGCGTCCGAGGCCCGGCGATCCTGCTGATCGCTGGAGCCTCTTTCTGGACTCCAGAAGGAGGCAGTTTTGGCTGAGGTAGACATCCTGGGGCCATCGGATCGGCGGCGTACCTGGAGTGCGCAGGAGAAGGCCGCGCTGTTGGCCGAGATCGATGCCAAAGGCGGCAAGGTGCGGCTGGTGGCGCGGCGACACCAGGTATCGGAGAGCCTGCTCTACAATTGGCGGTCGGCGCGCAAGGCTGCGGCGGTGGCGTTAGGTGCACCGGAGAACGTCGAGTTCCTGCCGGTCGGCGTCGTCGACGGTCCCGGACCTGGCAGCCCGCCGATGCTGTCCCCGCCGTGTCCCGAGCTTGCGCCGCTGCAGCCTCTGACCGCTGAAGGCAAAGCCGGGTCGATTGAGATCACGCTGCCGAACGGCACCCGGATCAGCGTCGATGCTTCCGTCAATGAGAAAGCCTTGTCGCGGGTGCTGCGTGCCATGAAGAGGCTGGCGTGATCAGCCTGGCGCCCGGGACGAAAGTCTTTCTGGCTTGCCGCCCGGTCGATTTGCGCAACGGATTTGACGGCCTTGCCGCGAAGGCCCAGCAGGTGATCGGTGCCGATCCGTTCAGTGGGCACCTTTTCATCTTCCGTGGCAAACGCGGCGACTATTTCAAAGGCCTCTATTGGGATGGTAGCGGAATGTGGCTGATCGCCAAGCGACTTGAGAAGGGGCGCTTCGTCTGGCCGCCGATTGTAGATGGCTCGTTGACGCTCACGCCGGCGCAATTCTCGGTGCTAATCGAGGCGATGGACTGGCGACGAACGATAGCACCACCGCTACCTATCCAACCAATGCTGGTCTGACGCATCACCGATTCCTCATTGGTTCTGGTTCGGCGAGGGTGACCTTGATAGATTCGGGCATGTCGCTCGCCACGGCCGAACTGCCCGCCGATCCCGTCGCCCTGCGCGCCTTCGCGCTGGCGTGCCAAGGTGAGCTGAAGGCTGCGCAGACCGCGGTGCAACTCAAGGCGCTGGAGATTGAAAAACTGCGCTTTCAGATCGCCAAGCTGCGCCGCATGCAGTTTGGCCGGTCCTCGGAGCGGATCACCCGACAGATCGAGCAACTGGAGTTGCAGCTGGAGGAGCTGGAGACCAGCGAGGCCGAGGATATCGCCCGCACCGAGGCCAGCGAGCCCGAGGCGCCGGTCCCGGCGCGCGCAAAGCCAAAGCGCAAACCGCTCCCCGATCACCTGCCGCGGCAGGAGGTGCTGCATCAGCCCGCCGGTGATGCGGCCTGCATCTGCCCAGCCTGTGGCGGCGGAATGGGCAAGCTGGGCGAAGACGTGACCGAGGTGCTGGACTACGTGCCGGGGCATTTTCAGGTGATCCGCCACGTGCGTCCAAAATATGCCTGCCACGCTTGCGATGCGATCACCCAGGCACCCGCCCCGGCCATGCCAACGCCGCGCGGCCGCGCCACGCCCGCGATGCTGGCGCACCTCCTGGTGTCGAAATACTGCGATCACTTGCCGCTGTATCGACAGTGCGAGATGTATGCTCGGCAAGGCCTGGAACTGGATCGTTCCACCTTGTGCGACTGGGTCGGCCAGGCAGCCTGGCTGCTGGACCCAATTGTGGCCGCCATCCGTGCGCACGTGTTTGCCGCTGAGAAGATCCATGGCGACGACACGACAGTCCCGGTGCTGGAGCCAGGCTTGGGCCGGACCAAGACCGGGCGGCTCTGGGCCTACGTGCGCGACGATCGGCGCTTTTGCGGCGAGGCCCCACCAGCCGCTGCCTACTTCTACAGTCCAGATCGCACAGCCGCACACCCGGCCGCGCACATGGCTACCTTCACCGGCCTGCTCCAGGCAGACGGGTATTCTGGGTTCCAACAGCTATATGGTCCTGCACGTACGAAGCCCGGACCGATCACGGAAGTCGCATGCTGGGCACACACACGTCGTGGATTCTTTGACGAGTGGGAGCACCGCAAATCCCCAACGGCCAGGCAGGCTCTGGACCGGATAGCGGCGATCTATGCCGTCGAAGCACGCGCCGCCTTCGCCCCGCCGCCTGAGCGTGTGGAACTGCGCCGCGAGACCGCACCGCTGCTTGACGCCTTCTTTGGCTGGGCTGAGACCACGGCTGCGAAGCTGTCGGCAAAGTCAAACCTGGCCGAGGCGTTCCGCTACGCAATCAATCGACGGGAGGCTCTGTCGAGGTTCGTTACCGACGGACGGCTTGAGGTCGATAACAACATTGCCGAGAACGCGATGCGCTGCATTGCCCTTGGGCGGAAGAATTACCTCTTCGCGGGCTCTGACACCGGTGGCGACAGAGCCGCCGCCATATACACGATCGTGCAGACAGCGAAGATGAACGACCTTAACCCCGAGGCGTATCTCCGCGACACGCTGGCCCGGGTCGCCGAGGGACATCCGATCAACCGCATCGATGAGCTGATGCCATGGCCGACCGGCATTGCAGCGGCAGAGGCATCGCAGGTGGTAGGGTGAAGCCTTCGATCCCGATGCCTTTGCCTGACGCTGACCTGGTCGACGTTTGGAAGCCGCCTGCAAGCATGGACAATGCTCGTGACCACCTCTGCGGTATCGTCGAAGGCCCTCACTCAATCGCAGCTACACGGTCCAGGCCAAACGCTTACGCCGGAGCAGAACATGCGAGCTTTGATAGTGGGAGGAGGCGTCATCGGCACTTCCATCGCCTACCGTCTCGCGTCGAGGGGAGCTGCTGTCACTGTTATCGAGCGGAGCGCAATCGCCTGTGCCGCGTCCGGCAAGTCGGGCGGGTTCTTG
>DATKFJ010000375.1:0-5056 GCA_035511435.1 Acetobacteraceae bacterium
ACCGGTAATGGCGAAGGGGCGGATCGGGGCAAACGGAATATCGCCAAACCCCTTGCCGAAAAATCCGGAAACCGTGGTGGTGTTGAAGCCGGGGTCGATCCCCGCGGTGCCGGCTCGGCCGAAGCTTTGCGACACTTGCACCGAGCTCATGAACTCATGTTTTGGCAAGACGATCCAGCGATATTTCAACTGCACGAATGGATCGTCGAACCCGCCGTGCGACTTGTTGAAATCGTTCGCGTCGTGGCTGATCCAGTCATAATCGGTGCCGACACCCACGCCGAGATCAGGGGTGATGGTCTTGTCGTACTCGAAGTTGGCGTCTGTCACCCAGCTTTTGCCGTCTGGGCTCTGCAGCGAGATCAGCGGCAGGTTCGCTTCGTCCCCGACGCCGGGATCGTCGATCAGGTCTGTGTTGACGAAGATGCGCGGGCCGGCGACGGCGTGGCCGAACGCAGGCTGTAGAGGCAATAACGCCGCGCCCGCAAGCGCGGTCAGAAGTTTCACTCGAGACACTTGGGACCTCCTGTGATCCGACACGGCAAAGCCGGCGCGCAGGCAGGCGCCGGCATCCGATGGCCAGATTCAGATCAGCGAAGGTGGTCCACGTGGCAGGGCTGCGGCGACCAGGCGGACTGGTGGCGCGCGCGGCTGTGCTGCATCGAGCCGCACGGTGGCGACCGATTGCCGAGCGGGCAATGCGGGGGGCGGCGACAGTATGGCAACAGACCACGCGTGCGCCTGACAGAGTACGCACACCGCGCAGTCACGGCCATTGTGCCCGGGCTTTGTCGGTGCCGGCTGTCCGGAACCCCCACTCGCCGCGGCGTGACAGATCGGCACATTGCCGAGTGGGTCGGCGACGATCACAAGCGGTCCAAGCGGCATCGTGGCGACCAGGACAATCTGGCACCAGGCCGCCAGCCAGGACGCTGCGATGCCGATCATGCGACCGTGAAGCAAGGGCGATGCGCCGATCATCTAATCCGCCAGAGTTCCACCAGTAGCTTCGCGGGCCGCGGTTGGCAAGTTGCCTGCCAGCACCGCCACCATATAGACACCGCCACTCAGCGAAGTTATCCAGAAGCTGGTCGGCCAGTCGGTGTAATATGCCAGCACAAGGCCCAGCCACGCTTCGCTCAATGCCAGCGCCACCGACAGCGTGATGCCGTACCAGAACCGGGTGGTGAGGCGTTGCGCCGCCGCGGCCGGCCCCACCATCAGTGCGAACACCAGCAGAACGCCGACGATCTGCGCGCACTCCGCAACCCCGAGCGCGACGATCGCCAAAAACAGTACCGAGATCAGCCGCAGCGACACCCCCTTCGCCTCGGCAAGTTCGGGTTGCAGGCTGGCAAACAGCAGCGGACGGGCAATCGCACCAAGCGCGGCCATGGCAAGGATGCCAAGCAGCAGCAGGGTCCAGACCGTTGCGGCATTCACCCCGAGGATGTTGCCGAACAGCAACGCGGTTGCCTGCGTGGCATAGGCCGTGAAGAAATGCAGGAACAGCAAGCCGAGGCCGAGCGCCATCGCCAGCACGATGCCGATCGCCACGTCGCGCTGGTGCAGCCGTTCGCCCAGCAACCCCATGCCGATGCCGGCCGCGAGTGTCAGGACGATCAATCCCCACAGTGGCGATAGGCCGAACAGCACCGCACCGGTGGCACCCGCGAAGCCGACGTGCGACAGCGCATGGCCGGCGAAGGTCTGTGCGCGCAGCACCAGGAAGAAGCCAACGAGCCCGGAGACAACCGCGACGATGCCGGCAGCCGCGAACGCATTCTGCATGAAGTCATACATGAACATGGTGCCCGCCATGGTCATGCTGGTGCGCATCGCGTTCGACATCATAGCCGCCCGCCATCACAAAGATGCGCCCGTTTACGCGCACCACGTCGATCGCGGAACCGTAGAGCCGCGACAGCACGGGGCCGGTGATGATCTGTTCGACCGTGCCGATCGCGGCGTGGCCGCTGCCGAGATACAGTACGCGATCCAGTGCACCCAGCAGCGGATTGATCTCGTGCGCGCTGAACAGTACCGCCAAGCCGAGTTCCTTTTGCAGCGCGCGTGTCAGTTCGACCACGGCGCGTTGGTGGTGGGGATCTAGGCTGATCAGTGGTTCGTCGAGCAGCAGCAGGCGCGGGCGGCCAAGCAATGCCTGCGCCAGCAGCAGTCGTTGCCGCTCGCCGCCGGAGGTTTCGGCCAACGGCCGCCGCGCGAGTTGCGTTGCGTCGACCATGTCGAGTGCCCATTGCACTTCGCGACGCGCGGCCGAGCCGAGCAGCGGCAGGCCCCAGCGATGGCCGCTCGCGCCGCTGGCTACGAAGTCCCAGCCGCTGAGCCGCAGATTGTCCAATGCGCCACGCGTCTGCGGCATGTAGCCGACGGCGGGATTGCCGCGTGCCACGGGCCGGTCCAGCACGCGGATGGTTCCGCCGCGCGGTGGCAGCAAGCCCAGGATGGCGCGCATCAAGGTGGTCTTGCCCGATCCATTCGGGCCGAGCACGCCGATGAACTCGCTGTCGCGTATCGCGAGATCGATATCGGAGAGGACAGTCCTGGCGCCGAAGGCGAGTGTCGCCCCGCTGAGTTCGACGGCGCTCACGGTGGCGGGTTAGCCAGTGCCTGTGCGACAGCGTTGAGTTCGTCCATCATCCAGTCCTGCCAGTTCTTGCCGGCTGGTTCCGTCTCGGTTACGCCAACGACAGGGATCTTCGCCTGCCGGGCGATCGCGAGAAGATGCTGCGCTGCGGCATTGGTCGCCTGGCTGTTATAGAGCAGCAGCCGCACCGTGTGCTTCCGCAGGTCGTTCTCAAACGCCGCCACATCCGAGACACGCGGTTCGGTGTCGTTCATCACAGCAAGCTGGAAGCGTTCATTGCGCATGTTGAAACCGAGTGCGGTCGCCATATACCCGAACACGGGCTCTGTGGCGGTTACGGATGTTCCGCTGAATTTGGCACGCAGTTCTGCGATCTTCGTCTGTATTGGTTGCAGCGACGCGAGAAAATCGCGCAGCCGTTGTTGGTACTCGGTCTGGTGCGCCGGATCGCGCTCCGCCAGCAGATTGGCAAGTGCCTTCGCATAGGTCGGCATCGTCGGCGGGTCGTACCAGAGATGCGGATTGTCGCCGGGCGTCCTGTGCATGAGGTTCGCCACGACGATCACCCTGCGATTTGGCGACCGCGAGACCGCGAGCAGTTTCGTCATCCACGGATCATAATCCGCGCCATTGTAGACAACGATCGCGGCGCTCGACAGTTGCCGGGCGACCGATGGGCTCACCTCGAACAAATGCGGGTCCTGGTCGGGGTTGCTGAGGATGCTGGCGACCGTGGCGTTCGCGCCGGCGACTTGCTGCGCGACGTCGCCGTAAAAATTCTCCGCCGCCACGATGTTGATGGTGGTGGTGGCAGGTTGCGCCGCCGCCGCTTGTGCCAGCAGAATTGCGACTGCCGCCAAAAGACCGGGATTTGCCAAAGTCGTCACCTCAACCACTTATCGATCCGCCGTCTGTAATGCTATAACGTATGCTACGCAACCGAACGACGTTCGTGCATGATATGGTGCATGGCCGGCTGAGGAGAGCGAATGCCAGCGGAATTCTCACGACGGACCGAACACCTGCTCGATCGGGCCGAGGCGATCTGCCAGCACCGTGGCGCGAAGCTGACGGAACTGCGCCGGGATCTACTCGGCTTGATCCTGGATGCCGCATCACCAACCGGCGCGTACGATCTGCTTGACCGGCTACGCCAAAGCCGGCGTGGCGCAGCGCCGCCCACGGTCTATCGCACACTCGATTTCCTGCTCGAACAGGGCCTGATCCACCGGGTAGAACGGCTGTCGGCGTTCGTCGGCTGCGTGGCCGGCTGCACAGCCGAGCCCGGTGGTGACAGTCACACCCATGCGGCGCAATTCCTGATCTGTCGAGAATGCGGCAGGGTGGTTGAGATGCAGGATCATAACGTCTCGATGGTTCTCGCGCGTGCCGCGAAGGACGCCGGCTTCAGCATTACCAACGCGACGGTCGAGGCGGAAGGACTATGCAGTACGTGCCGAACAACACCCGCTCGCCGAACAACACCCGCTGAACGTACGCGGGCGCACTGACCTGTCATCCTATTTCTCCAGCGTGTAGCGGATCTGCAGCGTCACCGTGACCTGCGCCTGGTCCATGCCGGGTGGGAACGACGGCAGGCGGGCACCGCCCAGCAGATGTTCGACCGCCTCATCGAGAATTGTCGAGCCGGTGCCGGAGACAATGTGAAACGTCACGACCTGGTCGGTGTGGTCCACCGTGAGCCGGACTATGGCAAGACCCTGATCGCCGCGTTGTCTGGCAGCGTCCGGATAGGTCTTGTGCGCTTGCAGCCAGGCGCCGAGGGCGCTCTGCCATCCTGGGCTGATCGGAGTCGGTGGGGGTTCCGCTGCCGGCGGGGACACAGGAGCCGTGGAAGCGGCCGCTGGCGGCGCTGGCGACGGCGCGGCGGGCGGAGTTCTGGTCGCGGGCGGTGATTGTGCCCGCGGTCTCTGTGGTGTGGGTCGGCGGTCGGGTGGCTGTGGAGTCGGCGTAGGGGGAACTGGTGCCTCGGGTGTTCGTGGACGTTCTGTTATATCGTATCACCTAAAGCAATGTTGGCAACATTTTGCCAGGTTATAAAGTGGGGGTTAGGAATGCCATCAGATCGGGCTCGCGTCATTGAGGCGAGCATGGCTGTGCTGGCGTTCGTTGCCCCGCCGGCGCTGGCCGCCGATCTGCCAGCCGACACGTCGCAGGCTGGCGACACCGGTGTGTCGATGGATCTGGACGTCATCGCTAAGCGTCTCGATGTCGCGCGTCAGCAGATCCAGCCAAGCCTCGGCGCCAGCGTGTATGATTTTTCACCCCAGGCGCTCGAATCGATTCCGCAGGGTGACAACGCACCGCTCAATCAGGTGCTGCTGCAGGCTCCGGGCGTGGCGCAGGATAGTTTCGGCCAGATCCATCTCCGCGGCGATCATGCCAACGTGCAGTATCGGATCAACGGCGTGGAATTGCCGGAGGGGC
>DATKFJ010000376.1:0-9362 GCA_035511435.1 Acetobacteraceae bacterium
AGGTGGCGGCAAAGATTGCGGCGGCTCGCGAAGCCGCGCCGCCCAGCCCCCATCGGGCCCCGATCCCGCCGATGCGCCCCGAACCTCCCATTCCACCAGAAAAACCCGGCGCGCATGATCGCCCGAGGAACGCCGATCCGACGCCTGCAACCGGCTGGCGTGCGCGATTGGCTGGCCGTTCCGCCACGCCGCCAGGTCCTTGACCCGGTCAACCGCGACGCGCACCCGGTGGCACCACCTCGCGTGAAGCGCCACGAGTCGGAGTCCGAGAAACTCTGTACCTGCTGACCTTCGAAACCACCGCGGCTTGCGGCGAACTTTCGGCAAGCCACTGGTAAGGGGCTGATTTCACAGACACCGCCACCGAACTCTCGCCTTCGGCGAGCAGCGACACGACCGATGATGCTGCGATCGAGTACGGTCTCGGCCTGCATTGCGACACCAGCTGCGCCGCTGCACGCTGCGCCGTCCGGCGCTGTTGGTCGGTTGCAGCCACGCGCCGCGCTGCGGCCGACTGGCTTGCCGTGCCGCCGCATCCGCACTGGAATCCAACGATGCGCCGCTGTCCCCCTGAACCGCGCTCCCTTCCGCCTACCCAGCCACCACCCGAGCCACATCCTCCGGCGACTGCCGAACCAGCGCGTCATACCCCTTCAGCAGCGTCTCCGTGATCCGCGTCGGCGTAAACCGATGCCCGGCAATTTCGCACACGGGAGTAACCTCAGCTGCCGTCCCCGCCAGAAACACCTCGCTCGCGCGGGCAACCTCGGAAAACTCGATCGGCCGCTCCACCACCATCATCTGTTGCCGCCGCGCCAGGCTCATAACGGACCGCCGGGTGATGCCATCCAGAAACCCCTCCGGCACAGGCGTATGAATCTCTCCGTCCATGACGAAGAAGATATTCGCCCCCGTCGCCTCGGCCACCAATCCGCGCCAGTCCAGCATCAGCGCATCGGCAAACCCCTCTGCCTCCGCCTTATGCTTCGACATCGTGCCGATCGTGTACAATCCGGTCGCCTTCGCCATGGTCGGCGCGGTTTCCGGTGACGGCCGCTTCCACTCCGCCAGGCTCAGCCTGATCCCGCCCATCCGGTCGTCGCCGAAATAACTCGGCCAGGGCCACGCGGCGATCGCCAGATGGATCTTCGTGTCCTGCGCCGACACCGCCAGCATCTCGGACCCGCGCCACGCGATCGGGCGCACATAAGCCTCGGTCAGGCCATTCGCCGCCAGAACCTGCTTGCACGCCGCGTCGATCGCCGCCGCCGAATACGGTATCTCGAACCCTAAAATCCTGGCCGAGTTGATCAACCGCTCGGTATGATCGCGCAACCGGAAGATATTTCCCGCATAGGCCCGTTCGCCTTCGAAGACGGCGCTGGCATAGTGCAGCCCATGGGTCAAAACATGCAGCTTGGCATCGCGCCAAGGCACCAGGGCGCCGTCCCACCAGATCCAGCCGTCCCGGTCGTCGAAAGGAAGTAACGCCATGGCCGTGTCCTCCGTAATAATATTTCTCCAAGCTGTCCCACCGTATAATCCAGCCTCATATAAGTCAACATTGCTGCCATAATACGACCCTCCTCCTTAGGAATGCCTGCCATGTCCGAACCGAAGATCGAACTTCGCGAACAGCCGGGCCGCACCCGACTCGAACCCAGGCAGGCGGCTCCGATTGATCGCCAGTTCCCGTGTGAGGCGGAAATGCGCATGGCGCAGAGTTTGATGTTCTTCGCCTATCGTGACTTCACCAACGCCGCCGACGTGATCCTGGACGAGCTTGGCCTGGGCCGAGCCCACCACCGCGCGCTGCATTTCATCGGCCGCAACCCGGGCATCACCGTGACCGACCTGCTTGGCATCCTGCGCATCACCAAGCAGTCGCTGGCGCGCGTGCTGACCGTGCTGATGGGGTTCGGCTATGTATCGCAGGCGCCCGGCCGCACCGACCGCCGGCAACGGCTGCTCAGCCTGACGCCGTCCGGTGCGACCCTGGAGCGACGGCTGTTCGAAAGCCAGCGCGAACGGCTCAGTGCCGCCTACCTTGCGGCCGGCGCCACCGCGGTGGATGGATTTCGCCAGGTAATGCGCGGCATCATGGACGAGTCGGCGCAGCGCTACGTCGATAACACCGATGCCACAGAGGCCGAGGAATGACGGAAGACGCTCATATCCTGGTCGTGGACGATGACGCCAGGTTGCGCTCGCTGCTGTCACGATATCTGACGGGCGAGGGTTTCCGCGTCACCACCGCCGAGACCGCCAGCGATGCGCGCGCCAAACTGCGCGCCATCAATCCGGACATGATGGTGCTCGACATCATGATGCCGGGCGAAAGCGGCCTGGCGCTCACCGAAGCGCTGCGCCGCGAGCAGGGCCATGAGGTTCCGGTGTTGCTGCTGACCGCGCGCGGCGCGCCGGAAGACCGAATCGCAGGTTTCGAGGCCGGCGCCGACGACTACCTCGGCAAGCCGTTCGAACCCCGCGAGCTTTTGCTGCGCATCCGCGCCATGCTGCGGCGCACGCCGTCACCGGCCGCCAGCGTACCGGCCGGCCCCGTGCAACTCGGCGAGGCCGAATTCGACGCGGAGCGCGGCGAGTTGCGCATCGCATCCGGCCCCATCAGGCTGACCGGCGGCGAAATGGCGCTGCTGACCGCACTCGCCCGCAAGCCCAACGAGGTGCTGTCGCGTGAGGACATCGCCGCAGCACTCAGCATGGACGATGCCGGCGAACGCGCGATCGATGTGCAGGTCACGCGCCTGCGCCGCAAGATCGAAGCCGATCCGCGCGAGCCGCGCTTCCTGCACACGGTGCGTGGCCGCGGCTACGTACTGAAGCCAGGCAGCTGACGGTGGTCGCGTCGCCTCGGCTCAACGGACTGGTCAAGCGCGTGCTGCCGCGCTCCTTGCTCGGGCGTAACCTGCTGATGATCCTGCTGCCGATGGTGCTGCTCCAGGCGGTGGCGCTGCAGATCTTCTACGGCAGTCATCTCGACCTGGTGTCGCGCCGGCTGTCCGCGACCGTCGTCGGCGAAATCAGCGACACGCTGGAGCTGATGCACCACTTCCCCGGCGAGGTGAACCACCAGTGGATTCTGCGCAATGCGTATCGCCAGTTCGATCTGTTGATCCAGGTGCAAGCCGGAGCCGTGCTGCCCAATGCGCCTGACGTCAACATTATCGGTCCGATGGACGACGATCTGGCCTCGGCGCTGCGGGAGAAATTCGGCGTGCCGTTCACCGCCGATTGGATCACCGACCCAAACGCGGTCCTGGTCCATCTGCAATTGCCGGATCAGCTCGTGTCGATCGCCGTGCCGCGCAAGCGGTTGTATGCCGGCACGGTATATATCTTCCTGGTCTGGCTGGTCGGCACCGCGGGTCTGCTGTTTGCCATCGCCGCGTTGTTCATGCGCAATCAGGTGCGGGCGATCAGACGCCTCGCCGCCGCGGCAGAGGCGTTCGGCATGGGTCGCGACATCGGGCCGATCAAGCCCGAAGGCGCGACAGAGGTGCGGCGCGCGGCAACAGCCTTCAACCGGATGCAGGAACGCGTACGCCGCTTCCTGGTGCAGCGCACCGAGATGTTGGCCGGCGTGTCGCATGACCTGCGCACCCCGCTGACCCGCCTGCGACTTGCGCTGGAAATGATGCCCCCGCGCGCGGAACTGCATCAGGACGTCACCGAGATGACCGCCGATGTCGAGGAGATGGAACGGATGATCAGCGGCTACCTCGCATTCGCGCGCGGCGAGGGTGCAGAACAGGCCGAACCGGTCGATCTGTCCGCGGTCCTGGAAGAAGTGGCCGCCGGCGCTCGGCGGGCCGGCGCCGCGGTGGAGGTCGATGTGCCGGCGACACTCATGCTGTCGCTGCGTGCCAATGCAGTGCGCCGCGCGATCACCAACCTGGTGGATAACGCGCGCCGCCACGCCCATCGCGTGGTCCTTGCGGCAATCCCGCAAGGCCGCATGGTGTTCGTCACGGTGGACGACGACGGTCCCGGCATTCCGCCCGATCGGCGCGAAAGCGTGTTCCGTCCGTTCCAGAGCGACTCCACCGGCGGCACCGGCCTCGGTCTGACGATCGCCCGAGATATCGTCCGCGCACAAGGCGGCGAGATTATGCTGGAGGACAGTCCACTGGGCGGCCTGCGCGCGCGGATCAGGTTTCCGGTCTAGCGGCCTGCTGTCGAGAAGCGCAGCGACGAAGGTTCCCGGTCGAACCGCCCGCCGTCATCGCGAGACGCCCCGCTGTCATCGCGAGACGTCTAGTGCGACGGTTTCCTGCCGAGCTGCCCGCTGTCATCGCGCGGAGCGCAGCGACGAAGCAATCTGGCCTTGTCTGGGGCGGAACAGGCCGATCGAGCTTGATTCGTCGCGGTGGCTCCCGGCAATGACAGAGATGCCACTACGACTTCTTCTCGGCCAGCGCCTTCATTTCGTCCATCGCTTCGGCGAAGCGTCTGTTCAGCAGACCCAGCGCTTCGGCGTTCGAATGCTGGATCAGGTCGCTGAGTTCCTTCATGTGCGCCACCGCATGCTGGTAGGCGTGCTTCAGCAACTCGGCTTGCTTGGCTGCCTTGGCCTGCGGCGTGTCGGTCGCGGCCAGCGCCTGCATCGCCTCGCTCATTTCGGCCATGCTGCTCTGCACGATCTCCATGTGGCGCCGCGCCACTGCCTGCGCGCCTTCCAGTGCAACGCGATTGGCCGCCGATAGGCTCTCGAGGTTCTTGCGGCTCGCAGACAGGAACGTTTCCATGTCCGGCAATGCGGGCAGCTTCATCTCGGCGAAGAATCTGGTGAAATCCATATCGGGTGTTGGCGTGGTGCCGCCCGACTTGGACTGCGGACCGCTGGCCATGGCCGGTTCCTTTCTGTGCCGTTCGGTTGGGGCCGCAGGTTGCGCTCACGCGGCTTCCTGAGCAATCTGCCGCGTGCGGCTGCAAGGGATTGTTCCATGCCGATCACCGAGGATTGCACGATCACCCCGCTGTCCGAACATACCGGCGCCGAGGTGCATGGCGTGGACCTGGTGCGCCCGGTGGATGCGGCGCTGCGCGCGCGTTTGAACCAGGCGTTCGTGCGACATTCGGTGCTGGTGTTGCGCAACCAGCATCTGTCGCCGCAGCAATTGCTGGATGCCGTGCGATTGTTCGGGGAGGTGTTCCCACAGCACAACACGCGCTTCGCGTTGCCGGAGTGTCCGCAGATCCATTACATCTCCAATCAGGATTTCTACCCCGACGGCAAGCGCTACATTCCCGGCGAGGGCTATCACACCGATCACTCGAACGCCGTCCACCCGCCGAAGGCAACGGTGCTGCATGCCGTGACGCTGCCGGATACCGGTGGCGACACGCAGTTCGTCAACATGCATCGCGCATACGATGACTTGCCGGAGACGATGCGACGACGGATCGATGGCATGCGCGCTGTGCACGTGTATCAAAGCCGCCACAGCGAACGAAAGCTGATGGCGCTGAGCGATGCCGCGCGTGCAGCGGTGCCGGATGGCGTGCTGCATCCGCTGGTCCGCACGCATCCGGAAAGCGGGCGCAAATCGATCTACCTCAATCCGATCCGGATCGAGGGGATTGTCGGGATGGAGGAGCCAGCGGCGATGGCCTTGCTGGACGAACTGCTGGCGCACGCGACGCAGCCACGATACGAGTACCGCCATCAGTGGCGGCCGGGCGACATGGTGATGTGGGACAACCGCTGCCTGCTGCACAAGGCGAACGGCGATTACGACATGGGGCAGGTGCGGTACCTGTACCGCATCATGCTGACAGGCGATGCGCCGGTGTGAGTTTCGTGCTCCGGCAAGCCACGAGCATCAGGTCACGCAGCGGGGTTGCAAATTCCTCCGCCTTCCGTTGCGGAGGGGGTAGGGGAGGGATGCCTACGCGGACACTGCGGGCGGTTGCCAATCCGACGGTGTATCGTGGTCGGGGTGCTGGAAGTTGGTGATGCGCGATAGGTCCTCGGGTGCACCGGCCTCACCGGATCGGCGCGCGGGCAATGCGGCGAGCATGGCCGGATCGAAACTGGCCCAGCGACTTTCGATGCCGTCCACCTGCGTCAACGCCACGGCCTCCGGCGTGTCGAGGCTGCCGATGGTCACGCTGATCGTGCCAGGCCGCTGCGTGTAGCCGAACGTGAGCGGCGTCCCGCAGCGCTCACAGAAGCCACGCTCCGCGGCCGACGAACTGCGGAACGTACTCGGCGTGCCGCGCGTCCATGTGAGGTCTTGCACGCGCACGTTCGCCCACGCCTTGAATGGTCCGCCCACGGCTTTCTGACACATGCGGCAATGGCAGATTCCCGCGCGGTCGGGCATGGCGAACAGTGCATAGCGGACGGCGCCGCACTGGCAGCCGCCGGTCAGTGTTGGCTTGCGAGTTTCGCTCATGGGCAGCCTTCCGGTTCGGGCTGTGCTGTGATGTCGTCAGGTATATCCGGAATGCCTCGAACGCCAGCATTTGCCAAAGAAACTGGTGGACGAGCGGTTATGGGAACAGTCGGTCCGGGTGGGCGCAGCGTTCAGAGGGTCACCTCACCCGGCAGGGGTTGTTGATGCTGAAGTCTATCCCGACAGCTTTGCCACGTGTCTCGCGGTATCGCTCGCCAACGCTATAGCACAGTCCGGCGGCGGCGTCCCAAGGTCAGGCCAACCAGGCCAGCGCCAAGTATCAGCACCGAACCGGGTTCCGGAACCGGGCTCAGACTGATGTCGTCGAGCGCGAAGTCGTTGCCGGATGCCGCCAGGTTCTGGTCGACGATACCCAAAGTTGCCGTGGTGTTGGAACCGGAGTTCCAGGTCATGGAGAATTCCTGCCATAAACCAGTGGTCGAGCTGGCAGTGAACGTGCTGCCGATCTGAAGTCCGTCGATACTGAACGCAAGTTCAGCAGGGCTTGTCGGATAACTCGAGGCGATCCAGGCGGAAAAGTCGTAAGTGGTGTTCGGCGTAACAGTAATGCCACTCTGCTGCCATACGTTGACGTTGGCGGTTACGGCGCCGTTCACGATCATCATTTGGCTGCCGCTGTGCGAACCGAGCGACGTCCAAAGATTGTGGCAATCATTTGGATTCGAACCGATCGTGTAGATGCCTTCCGGATAGCAACTGCTCTGTGGGCTCGGGGCAACGTTGCCGTAGCCGCTCGTGAACCCGGTGGCCCCGGCTTCGAATCCGCCATTGGTGACCAGATTGCCGGCGTTGGCATGGCCAATACTCAGCCCCGCCATGACCAAGGCTGCGGCCGCGCTGCGAGACAAATTTCCAGACCGCATGTTCCCAACTCCTGATGCCGCAGCAGATCGGCCCGGCGCTTCGATTTACGCAATATCGAGGATACTTTCGTAAAATGCAACCATAAAGATCGGAATACGCTTTTTTTGTCCCGATACGGTTGCTGTCGTACAGAAATCTGTCTATTTCTCGTATATAACAACATCTGGGGATGCCTGGAATTGACGGCCGCTCGCGTTATGATGGCGATGGCCGTCATGAGGAATCCTGGAAATGCGAGCCGTCTGGTACGACCGGCAAGGGCCGGCACGCGACGTCCTGGTCTGCGGTGAACTGCCGACGCCCGAGCCCGGCAGCTACGAAGTCCGCGTGAAGCTGGAGGCGGCGGGCGTGAACCCGTCGGATGCCAATCGTCGTCGCGGTCCCGCGCCGGCGATGGAGTATCCGCGTGTCGTCACCAGCAGCGACGGTGCCGGCGTGGTGGATCGTGTCGGCGCCATGGTACCAGAGAGCTGGCTGGGCCAGCGCGTCTGGCTATACAACGGCCAGCGCAACGGTCGCTGGATGGGCACCGCGGCGGAATACATCGCGCTGAACGTCGATCTGGTGACGCCGCTGCCCGAGCATGTGTCATTCGCGGAAGGTGCGACCCTCGGGGTGCCGGGCATGACCGCGCATTACTGCGTGTTCGTTGCCGGCCCGGTGCAGGGTCGCACGCTGCTGGTGACCGGTGCGGCGGGAGCGGTCGGGCATTATGCGGTACAGCTCGCCAAATGGGCCGGTGCAACGGTGATCGCGACGGTCAGCACCGATGCGAAGGCGGAACGCGCACGCGCCGGCGGCGCCGACGCCGTGATCAACTATCGCAGTGAGGACGTGGCGGCGCGAGTGCGCGCCATCACCGGCGGTGCAGGCGTCGACCACGTGGTGGATGTGGATTTCGGCGGCAACCTGGCGGCGACACTGGGTTGCGTGCGTGCCAACGGCAGCATCGCGATCTATGCGTCCAATGGCGACCGCTCGCCGCGCGTGCCGATCGGCGAGCTGATGCAGCGCAACGTCGCGTTATACCCGATGTCGCTGCCCGGTTCGCCACATCCGGCGCGCCGGCGGGCACAGAGAGATATTGGACAATGGATCGCGACCGGGCAGCGCATGCTGTCGGTTGCCGCACGGTTTCCGTTGTACGACGCGGCGGCGGCGCATGAGGCGGTTGAGCGCGGCGACAAGATCGGCACCGTGGTGATCGAGTGTGCCCGGTGATCGAGTGTGCTCGGTGATGCGGGTTATCGCTGCTGCGCGTGCTTCGTCTTGGCGCTGCTTGTCGGCATGGCCGTTGCCTTGTGAGTCGGGATAGGGGAGGGGGCTACCAACCGCCGTGCGTGGTCGCCTCCCCGTACCCCCCCCCCACAAGGGGGGAGCGAGCCGTGGGGTTCATGACTACTCGCGCTCGATACGCCCCCGCTGGCGCCGGCCGATCGCCAGTTCGGTGACGATGCCGTGCAGCGTGCGCAATTCCTGTTCGGTCACTTCGCCGCGCTGGAAGAAGTGGCGGATGTTGCGCACCATGCCCGGCCGCTTCGGTTGGTTGCGCAGGAAACCACACGCATCCAACTGATCGGTCAGGTGCACGAGGAAATTCTCCAGCTCTGCCTTGGTGGCGACCTGCGTCTCGTTGGTCATCAACGCGCGTGGCGGCGTTGCCTCGCCGGCGGTCCACCATTCGTAGGCCAGCACCATCACAGCCTGGGCCAGATTGAGCGACATGAACGCCGGGTTGAGCGGATAGCGCACCAGCGCATCAGCCTGCGCCATGTCGTCGTTGTCGAGTCCGGCGCGTTCCGGGCCGAACAGTATGCCGGCTCGTAGACTGCGCGCAGCGATTTCGTGGAGTTCAGTGGCGGCGCCGCGCGCGGTCAGCACTGGCTTGATGATGTGGCGGGGACGGGGACACGTGGCGAAGACGCGATGTAGATCGGCGACTGCATCCGGTACCGATGGGAACACCGTCGCCGCATCGAGAATGCGATCGGCGCCGGATGCATTGCGCCACGCCTTCTCCTGCGGCCAGCCGTCGCGCGGCGCGACCAGACGCAGGTG
>DATKFJ010000377.1:0-2669 GCA_035511435.1 Acetobacteraceae bacterium
CGGGCGATGGCGTTCGCGATCGCCTGATCCAGCAACGCGTCATCCGCGGAGGCGCGCAACGGCGCGCGCAGATCAGCGCAGTCGTTCTGGCCGAGACACATGTAGAGCATGCCGCTGCAGGTCGCGCGCACGCGGTTGCAGCTTTCGCAGAAATTGTGGGTGAGCGGGGTAATGAAACCGAGCCTGCCGCCGGTTTCGGCCACGTGCACGTAGCGCGCCGGACCGCCGGTGCGATAGTCGGTATCCTCCAGCGTCCAGCGCCGGCGCAACCGCGAACGCACCATCGACAGCGGCAGATACTGTTCGGTCCGGTCGCCGGTGATGTCGCCCATCGGCATGGTCTCGATCAGGCAGAGGTCGAAGCCGTGCTCACCACACCAGGCGAGCATGTCGTCGAAGTCGTCTTCGTTCACGCCCTTCATCGCGACGGCGTTGATCTTGATCGCCATGCCGGCGGCCTTGGCGGCGAAGATGCCGTCCAGCGTCTGGTTGATTTTGCCCCAGCGGGTGATCGAAGCGAACTTCGCCGGATCCAGCGTGTCCAGCGACACGTTGATGCGGCGCACACCTGCCGCGTAGAGACCTTCCGCCATTTTCGCGAGCTGCGTGCCGTTGGTGGTCACCACCAGCTCCTGCAGGCCGCCAGCGCCCAACCGCGCGCCCAGGCTCTGGAACAGCGTGAGCACGTCGCGCCGCACCAAAGGCTCGCCGCCGGTGATGCGTATCTTATTGGTGCCCAGCCGGATGAACGCGGCGCAGATCCGGTCCAGTTCCTCCAGCGTCAGCAGGTCGCGCTTTGGCAGGAACGACATGTCCTCGGCCATGCAGTAGACGCAGCGCAGGTCGCAGCGGTCGGTGACCGAGACGCGCAGGTAAGTGATGGGCCGGCCGAACGGATCAATCATGAGGTGATGCAGGTCCTTCCGATCGATTGACTTGCGCCATCCGGGCAGCCGGTTCAAGTGGCTGGTTGCGATCACGGCACTCGACTTCCGTTTGTATCGGATCGTAAATTGTCTGTGAAAGCGCCGGCAACGGCCGGTTGCCCGTTTGGCGAAAGGGTCCGGAACCAGCATGAGCGAAGCCTTGCGCGTTGCGGAAATGCTCTGTGCCCGCCTCTGCCATGATCTGAGCGGTCTGCTGGGCTCGCTGATCGGCGTGGTCGAGATCGCCAGGGAAGAGCAGCCGGAGAGCGAGACGCTGGCGGTTGCGGAAGAGACAGCGGTCGAAATGGGGCAGCGGCTGAAGCTGCTGCGGGCGGCCTGGGGCATGTCCGAAGGAGCGATGGACCTGATTCAGTTGCAGACTTTGGCGGACAACCTGTCCAACAGTCGGCGGATGCGGCTGGATCTCGGCGGGCTGGAACCGGACGCGGTGTTTCCGCCGCCGGCTGCCCGTCTGATACTCAACATCGTGCTGCTGGCCGCGGAAAGCCTGCCGACCGGCGGCATCATCGCCCTGGCAGGGTCGCCCGACAGCCACGTGCTGACTACGATCGCGGGTCCCCGTGCGGCTTGGCCCCCCGGGTTCGCCACTTGCCTCGCCGATGAAGCGGCGGCCTGGAAGGCCCTGACGGCAGACCCGCGCAATCTGCAGGCCGCCCTGACAGCCATGCTAAGCCGCGAACATGGCTTCCGGCTGTCGATGCTCATGGCGAGCGGCGGCGAAGAGGGCGACCCGATCCCGCCGCTGCTGCTGTCGTTCGGCCACTGACTGGTCGTCGGAGGGCCGATCGCGGGGGCTGATCGCGGCGGGCTGATCGCGGTCGGCCGATTTACGGTTTCTTTGTCAGCATCTGACCAGGATGGTCCTCTGCCCCGCAATGTGCCGGGCAGACGAGGACTGCCATGGACGATCTGCTGGCCGATTTCCTGACCGAGACCAATGAGAATCTGGCCGAGCTGGACGTCGCCCTGGTCAAGCTGGAGCGCACACCGGACGACAGCGATACGCTGTCGCTGATCTTCCGGCTGGTACACACCATCAAGGGAACCTGCGGCTTCCTTGGCTTGCCGCGGCTGGAGCACGTGGCTCACGCGGGGGAAAACGTGCTGGGCAAAGTGCGCGACGGCGCGCTGACCGCGACGCCGGACACGGTCAGCCTCGTGCTGATGGCGTTGGATCGCGTGAAGGCGATCCTGGCGGGGCTGGCTGCCACCGGCACCGAACCCGCGGGCGACGATGAAGCTTTGATCGACGCGTTGAACGCGGCGGCGGCAGGGGAGACCCCCAAGGCCGTTCCGGACTCGCGTGCCGTATCGGCTGAACCCGAAGTCGAACTCGGGGAGGCTGCGCTGCCGGACGCGGCGCAGACAGGCGCTGCTGCGGCGGCGCGTCCGGGACAGGCAGGGCAGATCGCACCGGCGATGCGGCTGGGCGAACCGATCGCGACCGCTCAGACGATTCGGGTCACGGTCGACGTGCTGGAAGACCTGATGACGCTGGTGAGCGAGCTCGTGCTGACCCGCAACCAGCTTTTGCAGCTCTCCCGCTCACAGGAGAACATCGGCTTTACCGTACCCCTGCAACGCCTGTCGCACATCACGTCCGAACTGCAGGAAGGCGTGATGAAGACGCGCATGCAGCCGATCGGCAATGCGTGGAACAAGCTGCCCCGACTGGTGCGCGACCTGGCGCGCGAGATGGACAAGAAGATAGAGCTGACCATG
>DATKFJ010000378.1:0-7687 GCA_035511435.1 Acetobacteraceae bacterium
GAACGATGGTCGACTGGACGCGACGCGGTCTGCTTAAGGTCGGCTCGGCGGGACTGACGGCGTCGCTGGCAGGATTGCCGTCCGCCGCGCCCGCACAGGGCACGTCACAGCCGAAACGAGGCGGCACCGTCACGGTCGCCCTGACGCAGGCGCCGCCCTCGCTCGATGCGCAGCTTACCTCGGCGCAGGTCGCGCGGGATATCAACCTGCACATGTACGAGACGCTGTATGCGCGCGATGAGCATGCCGGGGTTGTACCCGATCTGGCTCAGGGGTCGGAGATTTCGAAAGATGGCCTCACCCACGTCATTGCGCTGCGCCCGGGGGTGAAATTCCACAACGGCAAGTCGATGGATTCCGGCGATGCCGTCGCCTCTTTGGAGCGCTACCAGAAGATCGGCCTGGCGAAGGTTCTGCTGAGCGGTGTCGACAAGATCGAAGCGTCCGGACCGCTCGAAGTGACGGTCCGGATGAAGAAGGTGCAGTCGAATTTCCTCGACACACTGTCCTCGCCGGGAACGCCGCTGGCGATCTATCCGGCCGATGAAGCCCGCAAGGATCCGAAGGATTTCAAGTTCATTGGCACCGGCCCGATGAAGTTCGTGGAATACGCGCCGGACAGCCACGCGACGCTGGAGCGCTTCGCGGACTACACGTCCAACCCGAACTACACCAAGCGCGACGGTTTCGCCGGGCGCAAGGAGATGTTCATCGACCGTGCGGTGTTCCGGTTCATGCCGGAGTCAGGCGCGCGCAACGCCGCAATCAAGACCGGCGAAGTGCTGATCAACGAAACCACTGACGGGCCGACTGCCAAGCAGTTGCAGGTCGACAGCCGCTTCCAGGTGATGAAGCTGCTGCCCTTCGCCATCCAGATCGTGAAATTCAACCATGCGCAGGCCCCTTGCAGCGACGTCAACTTCCGTCGCGCGGTTGCCGCCTGCCTCAACATGGAAGAGACCCTGGCGATTGCCTATCCCGACATCTACAAGCTGGATGGCGGCCTGCTCTACGGCTACTCGCCCTACTACACGAAGGCGGGGACCGAACTTTACAATATCAACGATCCGACGAAGGCAAAGGAGTGGTTGGCGAAGAGTTCGTACAAGGGCGAGACACTGACGTTCATTACCGACAACACGCGCCCCGACACGGACACGGCGACGGACATCAAGGAACAGCTCGGCCAGATCGGCATCGAGATCGAGGTCAAGGTCTCCGACTGGCCGACCGTTTCCTCGCTGGGCTTCACCCCGAACGGTTGGCATTTCTGGACGCATGGCCTGGGCATCGAGCCGTACGAGGGGCCTGCCAAGCTGATGAGCATCTGGTCGAACGGCATCTCCCAGATCAAGGACGATCCGGCGATCGACAAGATGTACGCCGATCTGCTGGCCGAGTTGGACATGGAAAAGCGCAAGGCCATTTTCGCGCAGTTCCAGACCTACATGTATGAGAACGCGGTGACAGTGTCGCTTGGCGATTACGGGATGTTCCAGGTGGTGTCGTCGCGGATCAAGAATTTCGTGCCCTACCGCATTCCGCGCCTGTGGTGCACGTGGCTGGAGTCGTGAGCCGGCAGCCAGCCCGCGTGTGTGGCGAACCGTACGCGCCCCTGTTGCGCTCGCGCGGCCCGATAGGTCATGCCGGGCGCCGGCGGCCTTTGGCGACATGACGGGAGAATGGCCGCGCATGCCAGCAACCGATACGGTCATTCCCGAGCGGTCCTTTGACGTGCCTGCTGCTGGCGTCACTGAAACCGCGGCAGGGCAGTAGTTGCTGCGCTTCATCATTCGGCGCCTGCTCATTTCGATGCCGGTGCTGGGACTCGTTTCACTGATGTCGTTCGGCGTGATCTGGCTGGTGCCGGGCGACCCTGCCTCGATGTTCCTCGATCCCGGCGCGACGCCGCAGCAACTGGCGGAGGTTCGCCACCGGCTCGGGCTCGACGCGCCGTTCTACCAGCAGGTGATCGCGTGGTACGAGCGCATTCTGCACGGCGATTTGGGTCAATCGATCCTGCTCAATCGCAGCGTCACCGCCGCGATCATCGAGCGATTGCCAGTCACGCTCTCGCTGACCGCGCTGGCGCTGGCCTTCGCAACGGTGCTGGGGATTGTCGCCGGACTATTGGCGGCGATGCGCCATCGCAGCTGGACCGACCAGTCGATCATGGTGCTGGCGTTGCTTGGCCTGTCGGTGCCGGAGTTCTGGCTCGGGCTGATGCTGATCTTCGGCTTCGCCGTCGACCTGCGCTGGTTTCCGGCCGGCGGCTATGTGCCGCTGGGCGAGAGTTTCTCGGGGTGGTGGCACAGCATGGCGATGCCCGCCTTCACGCTGGCCGCGGTTCAGGTGGGGTTCATCGCGCGCATGACGCGTTCGGCCATGCTGGAGGTGTTGCACCAGGATTTCATCCGCACCGCCGATTCCAAAGGGCTGCCCTGGAGCATCGTGGTCACCAGGCACGGACTGCCGAACGCGCTGGTACCGATCCTGACCGTGCTGGGCATCGTCACCGGTTCGTTGCTGGGTGGGGCAGTGGTCATCGAACAGGTGTTCTCGCTGCCTGGGGTTGGTCGGCTGGTCATCGGCGCCGTGCTGAGCCGCGACTTCCCGGTGATCCAGGGGACATTGCTGTTCGTCGCGGTGATCTACCTGCTGGTCAACCTGGTGGTCGATATCCTGTACGCCGTGGCCGATCCGCGTGTGCGCCTTGAGTAGTGCGGCGATCGATCCGGAACCGACCTGGTTCAGCGATGTTGCGCGGCTGGCCGGGCCGTTCGTGCGCCGGCTGTTGCGCAACCGGTCGTTCGTCAGCGGTGCGGTGCTGGTGTTGTTCGTCGTGCTGGTCTCGGTGCTGGCCGGCGTGCTGGCGCCATACGATCCAATGCGCAGCAATTTCCGCACCCGCCTGATGCCGCCCAGCGCCGAGCACTGGTTCGGCACCGATCATTTCGGCCGCGATCTGCTGTCGCGGGTGATCTATGGTGGGCGGGCCTCGCTGGAGATCGGCTTCTTCGTGGTGGTTGTCACGGGCATTGCGGGTACCACGATCGGCGCGCTCGCCGGTTACTTCCGGCGGGTGGACAATCCGCTGATGCGGCTGATGGATGCGCTGATGGCGTTTCCGGCGATCCTGCTGGCGATCGTCATCAGCGCGGTGCTGGGCGCGTCGATCGTCAATGTCGTCATCGCGCTGAGCATCGCCACCAGCCCGCACACCGCGCGCATCGTGCGGGGGTCGGTGCTGGTGGTGCGCGAGATGGAATATGTCGAGGCCGGGCGCGCGCTGGGTGCCAGCGATCTGCGGTTGCTGTTCGGCCATGTGCTGATCAATGCGATGGCGCCGCTGATCGTGCGGCTGACCTATGTGTTCGCCATCGCCATCCTGGCGGAGGCAGTTCTGTCGTACATAGGCGTAGGGCCACCCCCGCCGACGCCCACTTTCGGCAACATCATCGCCGGGGAGCGCGACTTCATGGAGACGGCGCCCTGGGCGATGATATTTCCCGGCCTGGCAATCGTGATTGCAGTGTTGGGCTTGAACCTACTAGGCGACGGCCTGCGCGACGTCCTAGACCCACGCATGAAACTATGAACAGCCGCGCAGCGCATAAGGGGTCTGGGGCCGTCCGGCCCCAGCGGGTCCAGGGCAGAGCCCTGGCCTTGCCTTAAACTCTTATGGACATCCTCGCTGTAGAAGGCCTGTCGGTCCGCCTGACCGCTCATCCAGGCCAACCAACGATCCTGGAAGACGTAGGGCTAACAGTGTCCCCCGGCGAAGTCCTAGGCATCGTAGGCGAGTCCGGCAGTGGCAAGAGCATGCTGGCGTTGTCGATCATGGGCTTGCTGCCGCCGGCGCTGGCGATGTCGGCAAGCCGCATCACCCTGCTAGGCCACGAGTTGGCGGGCGAGCCGCGCGAGGCCTGGCGCGCGCATCGCGGCCGCGACATGGCGATGATTTTCCAGGAGCCGATGACCTCGCTCAATCCGGTGATGAGGGTCGGCACGCAGATCGAGGAGGTGCTGCGATGGCGCGGCGGGATGCGTGGTGGGGCGGCTCGCCGCCGGGCGCTGGAACTGCTGGAGCAGGTGGAGATCCCCTCGCCGCGCAGCCGGCTGGGCGCGTACCCGCACGAGCTGTCGGGCGGCACGCGCCAGCGCGTCATGATCGCGATCGCGCTTGCCGCGAGCCCGCGGTTGTTGATCGCCGACGAGCCCAGCACGGCGCTCGACGTTACCGTCCAGGCGCAGCTGCTGGATCTGCTGCGGGGTCTGCGGCGCGATGCCGGGCTGTCGTTGATCCTGATTACTCACGACCTGGGGGTGATTGCCGAAATCGCTGATCGCGTCATGGTGCTGTATGCCGGGCGGGTGGCTGAGACCGCACCGGTGCGGACGTTGTTCGATGCGCCGGCGCATCCATACACCCAGGTGCTGCTCGCTTCGATCCCGGACATCACGATCCGCCGCCCGCGGCTGGCCACGATCCCGGGAACCGTTCCGGCTGCGGGGAACATGCCGCCGGGCTGCCGTTTCGCGCCGCGCTGTTCGTATCGCCACGCTCTGTGCGAGGGTGAACCGCCGCCGCTGCGCCCGTTGTCGGCGGAGCATGAAGCTGCCTGCCTGCGTCCATTCGGCGAACTGCCGGCGTGAGCGGCTTGGTATCAGGCGAGGTGTTGATCGAGGCGCGCGGGGTGCGCAAGCACTATCCGCTGCGCGGGGGGCTGGGCGCGGCGACGATGGTGCGCGCCGTGGACGGCGTCGATCTGCAAATCCGCAAGGGCGAGACGCTGGGCCTGGTCGGCGAGTCCGGCTGCGGCAAATCCACGCTGGGGCGGCTGTTCCTGCGGCTGATCGAACCGACTGATGGCGCGATCCTACACAAGGGCACCGATCTCACCGATCTGGGTCGTCGCGAACTGCGTGTTCGGCGTCGCGACCTGCAGATCATATTTCAGGACCCGTTCGGCTCGCTGAACCCGCGCAAGACGGTCGGCGCCATCATTACCGAGGCCTATGCGATCCATCGGCTCGGCAGCCGTGCGGAGCGCGCCCGCTGGCTGGGCGAGACGCTGGACCTGGTGGCGCTGCCGCGCGAGGCGGCGCATCGTTACCCGCACGAATTCTCGGGCGGCCAGCGCCAGCGCATCGGCATCGCGCGGGCGTTGGCGTTGAAGCCGGAGTTCGTGGTGTGCGACGAGGCGGTGTCGGCGCTCGACGTTTCGGTGCAGTCGCAGATCATCAACCTGATGCAGGATCTGCAGCAGGGGCTGGGGCTGACCTACCTGTTCATCTCGCACAACCTTGCGGTGGTCCGCCACATCTCGACGCGCATCGCGGTGATGTATCTTGGCCGCATCGTCGAGCTGGCGGAGGCGGATGCGCTGTTCGCGCGTCCCGCGCATCCGTATACGCGGGCGTTGCTGTCGGCGGTGCCGGTGCCGCACCCGGACCGGCCGCGGCATCGCCATGTGCTGCCCGGCGACGTGCCAAGTGCGACCGCGGTGCCGAAAGGTTGCCGCTTCGCCCCGCGCTGCCGATTTGCGGAGGCACGCTGCGGGGAGACCGATCCGCCGCTCACCCGCCTGCAGGATGGAAGTATGGTCGCGTGCCTGCTGGCGGCGGACGGAACGCTGCCTCCATCGGGTGATGTTGTATAGACGATTACACTACAATTTCGTATACACCGACGCCGACCGGCACCCGTGGGGACATTCCGGAAGGTCGGGGACTGGCACATTCGGCTATACGTCTTCGTGGTTCGTGGGCACGGCGTATGCTAGGGGCTTTTGCATCGCCTACCGCACCGCCGCGGCACAGGCCGCGCCGCGCGCCGCTGAGATAGGAGCCGAGAATCCGCTCGATCTGGCACGTGCTGTATCGGTGACGTGACCGCCTGGCTGGTTGGCGATGCACGTTGATCAACGCGACCTTTCCGCCGCCCAATGGCAGCCGCAGCGTGCCCTGGCGCACGGCGCGTACGTAGAGCGGCACACCCTTCAGGGTGCCGTGCAGGACATCGGCGCCGATCAACGCGACACGGTCGCGGTATTCCGCGGCAAGCAGCGATGTGTGCGAATGATAGAGCCCGACGGCGACATCCCAATTGCCCTCCGCCTCGCCGTGCTACAGGTCAATCAGAAACCGTGCGGCATAGTCTACGTTGGCGGCAGGATCGAAGGCTTCCTCCAGCGAGGTGAAGGCGTCGGGGTGGAAATGCAGGTCGACCTGCATGCAGCCGACATCGACGAAGCTGTGGTGAAGCTCCTGCTGTTGTAGCCAGGCGATCGCTGCTGTCTTGCTGTCGAGGAACAGGCCGTTTCCGTCGGCATCGATGGTCCATGGCCAGGGGCGTATGTCGGTGAGGGAGGTAATCGGTCGCCCACTCTCTGCCCGAGCAATCGATAGCAGCAGTCCGGGCGGCAGATGATAGCGCACTCCGCCTGCCGCAGCGCCACCGCACAGAGGTCGCTTTGTTCTGCGGCCCAGACGGATGCGGCGACTTCGTCCGTTGCAGGCGCGGACGGTGGCTCGGCATGGCCGACCCCGGCGGCGACGACCAACAGCCAGAGCAGTGCCGCGGCGGCCGCGATAGGGGCGCCATGCGGAACGACATGTCCTGCTGCAGGACGGGTGAGATCTGTCACAGCGCACGAATGCGATGGCTCGGAAATTCGGTCCAACCGATGGGTTCAGAAAACCCCTCTGAATCGAGCCACACCTACGGGTCAGCACTGACGGCCAGACGGTGGATAATCAGTGTCTGGCGCTTGAGGCCGTGTGTGAGCAGCGCGGCTGGCAAATCACGCAGGTCTACTCCGAGAACGGCGTGTCCGGTTTCAAGGGACGCCAGCAGCGGCCTGGGTTCGATGCACTGCTGAAGGATGCCGCGCGAGGACGGTTCGATGTGGTGATGGCCTGGGCACTCGATCGACTCGGCCGCTCGCTACTGGACCTGCTCCACACGCTCGGTGAACTGGAGGCAGCGGGCGTTGCGCTGGTCCTGCACCAGCAGGCGATCGATACCACCACGCCTGCCGGGCGGATGTTCTTCCAGGTTACCGGCGCGTTCGCAGAGTTCGAGCGTGCGATGATCCGCAGTCGCGTCACAGCAGGCCTGGCGCGTGCCAAGGCCCGTGGCGTGCGCCTCGGGCGCCCGAAGACCGGCTCCAAGGTGGAAGCGGCTATACGTGCCCGCCTAGCAGCTGGCGCGGGTATTAAGAAAGTTGCGCGGGCTGTGGGTGTCGGCAATGGCACCGTATCGAGGATCAAGGCGACGATGGCGGCTTGAGCACGTAGGAATAACAGAAATACCCATAGACCACCGTCTGCGGCCCGCGGGTTCGTTCCTCGGAAACTTTCGTACGCTCGGCGCTACCCGGAACTCTTCACGAAACCGGAATGGCGGCTTTTGTACGCGCCGCACGAAAAGCTGATATGATGTTGGGCTGGCCGTTTTGCCCTCCCAGGGGCTGCTGTACCGCCCTGGAGTTCGAGTACCAGTAGTTGCTCGCATCGAGGAGGTGAGGAGAATGATTACGGTCCTGGTGCTGCATGTCGGTGCCGCCGAAAATCGCGCTCAAGCTGAAGCACTGATTCTCCGAAATACTGCAGACGCAAAGAAAGCTCGGGGGTTTGTCTCTCGACGCATCCTGTATTCAGTGGACGATCCGCTCGTTTGCTA
>DATKFJ010000379.1:0-6697 GCA_035511435.1 Acetobacteraceae bacterium
GGCCGGCGTAGGCGAGCAGTGAGGCGCTGCAGGCGCCAGCGGCCAGCTTGTCGAGCCGGGTCTGCACGTTGCCGCGCAGTGTGGCGATCACGAAGTCCGGGCGGGCGTGCAGCAACTGCGCCTGGCGGCGGACGGACGACGTACCGATGACGGCGCCGGTCGGCAGGCAGGCGAATGGCTCCGCCGGGTCGGGGGTGTCGCAGCCCGGGCCGAGGATCACCGCGTCGCGCGCATCTTCGCGCCGCAGCGTGCAGGCGAGCACGATGCCGGGCGGCAGAGCGGTTTCCAGATCCTTCAGGCTATGCACCGCGAAGTCGATCCGGCGATCGGATAGGGCTTCATGGATTTCCTTGGCGAACAGCCCCTTGCCGCCGATATCCGACAAGCGGCGATCCTGCACCGCGTCGCCGGTGGTGCGGATGGCATGCTCCTCGAACACGTTCATATTGCGCAGGACGGGGCAGAATCGGATCAGCACGTCAAGGAAGCCGCGGGTCTGGATCAGTGCGAGCGGCGAACCGCGCGTGCCGACCCGCAGCGGCAGGGCGCGGGTATGCGGCTTCACCCGAGGGTGCTGCATCCCGGTGGCGGGCTGCGATGGTGGCATGGCGGTGTTCATGGGCGCGTCCTATTACTCTCGCGCGGGAATGAAAAGGTGGGATCAGTGCAGATGGGCCCCGTGCTTGGCATCGAGAGTTCCTGCGACGAGACCGCGGCAGCCGTGCTGGACGAAACCGGGCGCGTGCTGGCCGAGGCCGTGCTGAGCCAGGAGAGCGAGCATGCGCCCTATGGCGGGGTGGTGCCGGAGATTGCCGCGCGTGCGCATCTGGCGTTTCTGCCGCAGCAGGTGGAGCGCGTGATGGACCAGGCCGGGGTTGGCTTTGCCGAACTCGGTGGCGTGGCGGCGAGCGGTGGGCCGGGACTGATCGGCGGGCTGATCGTCGGCAGCCAGTTCGCCAAGGGCATCGCGATTGCGCACGGGCTGCCCTACGTGGCGGTGAACCATCTGGAGGCGCACGCGCTGACCGCCCGGCTGCCCGGGCTGGTCCCGGGCGGGGCGGATTTTCCCTATCTGCTGCTGCTGGTTTCGGGCGGTCATTGTCAGTGCGTCGCCGTGGGGGCGGTCGGGCGCCACGTGCGGCTGGGCGGCACGATGGACGATGCAGTCGGCGAGGCGTTCGATAAGGTCGCAAAACTGCTGGGGCTGGGCTGGCCGGGTGGGCCGGCGCTGGAGAAGCTGGCGGTTGGCGGTGATCCGGAGCGGTACGCGTTCCCGCGGCCGCTGTTGGGGCGGGCTGGGTGCGACTTCAGTTTCTCCGGCTTGAAGACGGCGGTGGCGCAGGAGGTTTCCCGGCACGGTGCAGGGGCATTGTCCGCGCACGTGGCGGCGGACATTGCGGCCAGCTTCCAGCGCGCGGTGGCCGAGGTGCTGGCTGATCGTGCGGCCCATGCGATGGCGATGATGCGGACGCGGGCGCCGAGTGCACGACTGCTGGTGGTTGCTGGTGGTGTGGCAGCGAATGGGGCGGTTCGGGCGGCATTGGCGAAGGTCGCGGAGGCAGCGCGATTTGTGCTGGTGGCGCCGCCGGTGCGGTTGTGCACGGACAACGCGGTGATGGTGGCGTGGACCGGCATCGAGCGCCTGCGGCTGGGGTTGATCGATGGGCTGGATTTTGCGCCGCGGCCGCGATGGCCACTTGATGCGATGGATGCGGATGCAGCCTGATGAATTACCGACACGCCTTCCACGCTGGCAACTTCGCCGACTGCATGAAGCACGCGACACTAGTGTGGCTGCTGCGCGCGCTGATGCGCAAGCCAGCGCCATTGTTCGTGCTGGATACGCACGCGGGTGTCGGGCGCTACGACCTGGACAACGGTCCCGCCGCGCGCACCGGCGAGTGGCAGAATGGCATCGCCAAGCTGCTCGACGAGGCGCCACCACCGCTGGTCGACTACGTCGGTCTGGTCCGTTCGTTGGGCCTGTATCCAGGCTCACCCACAATCATCGGCGGCCTGCTGAGACCCGATGACCGGCTGGCATGCTGCGAACTGCAGTCCGACGACGCTGCGGCGTTACGTCGCCTCTTCGCGCATAACCGGCAGGTCGCGGTGCATCATCGCGATGCCTGGGAGGCGTTGGGAGCGCTGCTGCCGCCCCGGCATCGGCGCGGACTCGTCCTGATCGATCCACCCTTCGAGGACCCGCAGGAATTCGCCGAACTCGCGGATGGCCTGGCACTCGGGCAGCCCCGTTTCAGCACCGGGGTGTTCGCCGCCTGGTATCCGATCAAGCACCGCGCACCATCCCGCCAGTTCCTGACTGAACTCCGCGAGAGCGGCATCCGCGACATCGTCACAGCCGAGTTCTGCCTGCGCGAGCCGGTGGATCCCGCGCGCCTGAACGGTTGCGGTATGCTGGTGATCAATCCGCCCCACCGCTTCGAGGAGGAAGTGCCGCCAATCCTGGCCTCGCTGCTGGATCGCCTGGGCAGCCGCGAAGCCGGTGAGAGCGCGACGGTAAGGCGGCTGGTCGATGAGTAGCGTGGCGGTGGTCGGCGCCGGTGCCTGGGGCACCGCCCTGGCCATACAGGCGGCGCGCGCGGGCAGTAGCGTGACCCTGTGGGCGCGCGATCCGGAGCGGGCGCGGGCCATCGGCATGAGCCGCGAGAACCCGCGACTCGCCGGCCACCGCGTGCCGGATGCGGTGCGGATTGTCGACGTGCTGCCCGCTGCCGCCGATGCCGTGCTGCTTGCTGTGCCGATGCAGTATCTGCGGAGCGTGCTGGCACGGATGCCTGCTTCCGCGGCGCCGCTCGTGGTCTGCGTCAAAGGGGTGGAGACCGGCACATTGCGGCTGCCGCTGGAGGTGGTGACAGAGCTGCGCGCCAATGTCTCGGCTGCCGTGCTGACCGGGCCAAACTTTGCGCACGAGATTGCTGCCGGGCTCCCGGCCGCCGCGGTGCTCGCCGCCGCCGACGCCAGTTTGCGCGACACGATCACCGCCCTGCTCGTCACACCGTCATTCAGGCTGTATGGCAACGACGATCCGGTCGGCGCCCAGGTCGGCGGTGCGGCGAAGAACGTGATCGCCATCGCGGCCGGGGCAGTCATCGGTGCAGGTCTCGGCGAGAATGCCCGCGCGGCATTGATCACGCGAGGCCTGGCCGAACTGTCCCGGTTGGCGGTCGCACTGGGCGGTCGTGCGGAGACCGTCACCGGACTGACCGGAATCGGCGATCTGCTGCTCACCTGCACCGGGCCCGCCAGCCGCAACTACAGCCTCGGGCTCGCCCTCGGGCGCGGCGAAGCGTTGGCCGATGTCATGGCGGCCCGCAGTGCCGTTACAGAGGGCGTCGCGACGGCACCTGCCCTGGTGGCCCGCGCCGCGGGCGTGGACATGCCGATCTGCACCGCCGTTGCCGATCTCCTGGCCGGCCGCACCACATTGGCTGATGCGATCGGCCGCCTGTTGGCGCGGCCGCGGCGGAACGAATGACGCGACGCGGCGCAGTGCGCTAGACCGTCCCATGCTCCGAGGCGTCCTGACAGTTGGCGGCTGGACCATGGCAAGCCGTCTGCTCGGCTTCGCGCGCGACATGCTGATCGCGGCGATGCTGGGCGCCGGCCCGGTGGCCGATGCGTTCTTTGTCGCGCTGAAACTGCCTAATCTGTTCCGCCGCCTGTTCGGCGAGGGCGCGTTCAACGCCGCGTTCGTCCCGCAGTTCTCCGGCATGCTGGCAGCCGAAGGACCGCAGGCCGCCCGACAGTTCGCCACCGAGGCATTCGCGGTGATGACGTTCTGGCTCGGCGCGTTGACCGTCGCGGGCGAGATCTTCATGCCGCAGATGATGGCGGTGCTGGCACCCGGCTTCGCGGCGACCCCGGAAAAATTCGCGCTCGCGGTGGCGCTGTCGCGAATCACCTTCCCCTATCTGCTGCTGATCTGTCTCGCCGCACTGGTGTCAGGTGTGCTGAACGGAATGGAACGGTTCACCGCAGCCTCCGCTTCGTATGTGCTGTTCAACGCGATCTCGATCGCCTTCATGGTTTGGCTGACGCCTTACGTGGCCACGGCGGGCCATGCGTTGTCGTGGGGCGTGACCGCATCGGGTGTCGCGCAACTGGCGCTGCTGTTGTGGGCAGCGCAGCGCGCCGGCATGCCGTTGGCGCTGCCACGCCCGAGGCTCACGCCGCGCATGCATGTGCTGCTGCGGCGCATGCTGCCCGGCCTGCTCGGCGCCGGCGTGACGCAGCTCAATCTGGCGGTCGATGTGATCATCGCCAGTCTGCTGCCGGCAGGAACCGTGTCGCTGCTGTACTATGCCGATCGGGTGCAGCAACTGCCCCTGGGTGTGATCGGCACCGCGGTTGGCACGGCATTGTTGCCGCTGCTGTCGCGTCAGGTGCGCGCCGGTGAGGGCGAGGCGGCGGTGGGAACGCTGAACCGCGCCATCGAATACGGGCTTTTCCTGACGTTGCCGGCGGCAGTGGCGTTGATTGTCAGTGCATATCCGGTGATGTGGACGCTGTTCGGCCGCGGCGCGTTCAGTCCCGAGAGCGCCCGGCTGTCGGCACAGGCGCTCGCTGCATACGCGTTGGGGTTGCCGGCATTCGTCCTGGTGAAGGTGCTGGCGCCGGGGTTCTTCGCGCGCGGCGACACGGCGACTCCTGTGAAGGTCGGCGTTGCCGCGGTAGCGCTGAACCTGGCGTTGAATGTCGCCTTCATGGTGCCGCTGCAACAGATCGGCCCGGCTCTGGCGACCAGCCTGGCGGCGATATTCAACGTTAGCGGCCTTGGCGTGATGCTGGCACGCCACGGCCTGCTGCGGACGGATGCGCAATTGCGACGACGGGCGCCGCGGATGCTGCTGGCGTCCGGTGCGATGGGCCTGGCGCTGTGGGCAACGCAGCGCGCACTGTTTGCAGTGCCACCGCATGGCAGCGCGCGGATAGAAGCGTTGGCGGTGCTGGTAGGCGTAGGGCTGGTGTCGTACGCGGTTGCGGCAGTGGTGTTCGGCGCAGGGGATTGGCGGGCAATGGCTCGGATGATGGGACGCGGAAGGCGGCGTGGACGTGTGACAATTGCGCCTTCGGCTGACATCGCGCCACGGCCATGATTTGCCGCCGTTCCGCTAAGCCAACGTCGTGAGTGACCTCCGAAGCTCGCCCGGATTGGGCATGCCGCCGCTGCTTTTTCGACAGATAAAGGCTGCGCGAATCCGCGCCCTTGCAAGGATGGCGGCATGGCGAGGCGACTGACCGCCACATCGCCCTCGATTACGCTCGGTTCGTCAAGGATTTGTCGGACAGCAATCAAGCTCAAGTGCCCACGCCCTGCCGCGGCCCGCGCCGCGGCGGCAGGCCTTCAATCGCCGCGCGGCTGATGCACCGTGGCGTCGCGCACCATCAGGCGCTCGGTGGCCGGTGCGCCCACGGCAAGCGTGATCAGACCGCTGGCAAGCAGTGCGCCGGCCATCATCAGGTAGGACAGATCAGGCCCGCCGGTTGCAGCGTTGAGCCATCCAACCACGTAGGCGCCGACGAATCCGCCGAGTGCCCCGCAACTGTTGATCAGCGCAATCGCGCCGCCGGCGACATTGCGCGGCAACGTCTCCGGGAACCACGCGAAGAACGGACCGTACGGCGCGTACATCGCGCCGCCCGCGATCAGCAACAGGATGAAGCCCGGCCAGAAACTCGCTTTACCCAGCGCGTAGGACGCGGCGAATGCGATGGCGCCGACAATCAGGAACGGCCAGACGAATGCCTTGCGGTGGCCGGACCGGTCGGACAGGTACGACACGACGACCATGAGTATTGTCGCGACCAGATAGGGCGCGGCGGATAGCCAGCCCACCTGAACGATGCCCAGTGAGCTGCCGGCCTTGAGCATCGACGGCAGCCAGATCACGAAGCCATAGACACCGATGCTCCACAGGAAATATTGCGCCGACAAGGCGACCACGGTCGGTGAGCGGAACGCCTCGCCGTAGTTGCGCATGGGCGTCAGGATGCGCTGCTCTTCGGCAAGCCGGTGTTCGAGCGTTTCCCGTTCATCGGGCGCCAGCCACCGGGCCTGGGCGGGTTCGTCCTGCACCAGCCAAAGCCAAAGGAACGCCCAGACGATCGCGGGCATTCCCTCGATGATGAACATGCCGCGCCATCCGACAGCATTCACCAGGTATCCCGAAACGATTGACATCCAGAGCACGGTGACCGGATTGCCGAGTATCAGGAAGGCGTTGGTGCGCGAGCGTTCGGCGCTGGTGAACCAGTGGCTGAGGAAGATCAGCATGCCGGGCAGCACGACGCTCTCCGCGACGCCGAGTAGAAAGCGGTCCGCGTACAGCAGCTCGATGTTGCTGATCATCCCGGTCAGCGTCGCCAGTACACCCCAGACCAGCAGGCTCCAGAACATCAGCCGCTTGGCGCTGCGTGTTTCGGCATACCAGGCCGCGGGAATCTGGAACAGAAAATAGCCGAGAAAGAACAGCGCGCCGAGCAACGCGTTGGCCTGCCCAGTGATGCCGAGATCCTTCGCCAGGCCGCCAGCCGAACCGATGCTGTAGTTCGCCCTGTCGACATAGGCGAGGCTGTAGGTGATGAAGGCGATCGGGACAAGCCGCCCCCAGCGGCTGCTGTAGACACTCTGCAACGGCATGTCGCTACTCCCCAATCGGCCCGCTGCTACCAC
>DATKFJ010000380.1:0-3079 GCA_035511435.1 Acetobacteraceae bacterium
CGGCAGTCTCTACGTCACGGCCGAAATCGTCGGCATGGCGATTTCTCCGTGGCTGTTGGTGACCTTCACCCTTCGGCACTTCATGCTGCTCGTGATTCTCCTCAATGCGATCTCGAGCGTGTTGATCCCGTTCTCCCCGGATCAACCCGCGTTGCTTGCGCTACGGGTCGCCCAGGGTCTATCCGGCGGACTGACGATCCCCCTGCTGATGACCACGGCGCTGCGCGTGCTGGATCCTCCCATCCGGCTGTATGGGTTGAGCGTCTATGCCGTTACCGCGACCTTTGCGCCTGCGGTCGCCGCCACGGTTGCGGCGGCGTGGACGGACCTCGTCGGCTGGCAGTTCGTTTTCCTTGAGTCGGTGCCGCTGTGTGCCGTCGCAGCCGTCCTGGTGTGGTATGGCGTGCCGCAGGACGAACCGCACTATGACCGCTTTCGCGTCTTCGACTGGCGCGGCGCGGTGCTGATCCTGGTCGGCCTGGGCAGCTTCAGCACCATGTTGCAGCAGGGTGATCGGCTGGACTGGTTCAACTCGCCGCTGATCTGCGTGCTAGCGCTCATCAGCGTCGTCGCGATTCCATTATTGATCGTCAACGAGTGGTTTCACAAGGTGCCGTTGTTGAAACTGCAACTCCTCGGTCGCCGCAACATTGCGTATGGCGTAATCGCCTTGTTCATCTTCCTGCTGATCGGCCTGTCAGGTTCCGTACTTCCGAACACTTTCCTGGAGCAGGTGCAGGGCTTCCGACCCGAACAGCTTTATCCGCTGACGCTGGCGATCGCCTTGGCGCAATTGCTGATGCTGCCGGCGCTTGCCTGGCTGCTGGATTTCCCCGCGGTCGACGCGCGCGTCGTCAGCTTCATTGGCCTCATGCTCATCCTCACGGCTTGTCTAACTTCATCGTTCATAACCGGTGACTGGTTCGTCGCCTCGCTATGGACGTCAGAGGCCCTTCAAGCGGTGGGGCAGCCGATGGTTGTCGTGCCTTTGCTGCTGATGTCGACCAACTCGGTGCAGAGGCCGGACGAGGCGCCGTTCCTCTCTGCCCTGGTGAACACGCCGCGCGCGATTTCAGAGGCCGTCGGCGTATGGCTGATCCAACTGATCCAACGCTGGCGTGGCGGGCTGCACTATAATCGGATCGCGGACCAAGTCGGGCAAGAGCGTCTCAGCCTGATTCAGGCGCCCGCCATTGACCCGCGCTATCCGCCGCCGTTGTTGCCGGACGGCCATTCACGCGCACCCGGCAGTCTGGCGGCGTTTGCACATGCCGTTCAGCAGCAGGCGCAAATCCTTACAATAAGCGATGCCTTTCTGGTTTCCGCCGCGCTGACCGCCGCCCTGATGGTCATTGTGCTGGTGCTGCCTGAGCGTACTCTGCCGCCGCGGCTGCAATTCGCGAAGAAGTAGCCAAATGCCGGATCACAACAGCTCAACTCAGCCGCACCGCAGCGAGCAGCAGGAAGACACGCCGAAGCGGAAACCGGCGCGCTGGCCCTGGGTGGTGGCTGGTCTCGTGCTGGTTGTCTTCGTTGCCGTAGTACTGGTCCGAATTTTCGCGCCAAAGCCGGATGTCTGGACGGACGACGCGTATGTCACGGTTCATTACGTGACGGTGGCGCCGCGCGTGCCAGGCCAGGTCGCGACCGTACAGGTGAACGACAATCAGCTGGTCAAGACCGGGCAGATCCTGGTCACACTCGACCCGCGTGACTATCAGGCGAGTCTTGCAATGGCTGAGGCGACCTTGGAACGCGATCAGGCATTGCTCGTCGATGCTTCTGCCACCGTGGCCCGCCAGCCGGCACTGATCCTCGAGCAGGAGGCGGCCGTCGACGCCGCTCGAGCCAGGCTCGACTTCGCGCGGATCAACAAGAAACGGTACGAGAATCTGGCGGCGACGGGTGCCGGCACGGCGCAGCAACATCAAGAGGCGGACTCGACACTGGCACAGGACGAGGCGTCGCTGCAGGGCACGACAGCAGCATTGGAAGCAGCCAAGCGGCAGATGGACATTTTGCGAGCGCAAGTATTATCCGCCCAGGCGACGGTCGCGTCAGACAAGGCGCGCCTTGAGCAGGCCAAACTGAACCTGTCCTACACACGAATCGTTGCGCCGCTGGATGGCATGGTCGGCGAGAAGACCGTGCAGGTAGGCAACTACGTCTCCTCGGGAGCAGTGATGTTGACGGTGGTGCCGCTGGATCAGATGTATATTCAGGCGAACTACCGAGAGCTGGACCTGCGCCATGTCCGCAGTAGCCAGCACGTCACTATTCACATGGACGCCTACGACATTGACCTCGACGGCATCGTCGACAGTATCCCGCCCGCATCGGGCGCGGTCTTCTCACCAATTCCCCCTAACAACGCGACGGGCAACTTCACCAAGATCGTCCAGCGCCTGCCCGTCAAAATCGTGGTCAGCCCGAACCAAAAGTTGGCAAAACTGCTGCGGGTCGGGTTCTCGGTCGAGACGACAATTCATACTGGACTGGAGGACGTGGTGGGCGAGCAAAGCGGATCACTCAGCCGCGTCACCGCACACTGAACGATGCGGGCCTTCCTCGTCCTGTTGCTCGCCGTTTGCCTCGCGGCCTGCACCGTCGGTCCAGACTTTCGGCGCCCGGTTGTACGGGCGCCCAGCGTGTGGGGCCCGGAGCGAACAGACGTGCCCAGCCTCACAGTCGCAGCGGACGTGGATAGCGAATGGTGGCGCAGCTTCAACGATCCGGAATTGACCTCTCTGATTACCCGTCTGGTGGCGCAGAATCTCGACCTTCAATCGGCGGCAGAGCGTGTTGTCCAGGGGCGCGCGGAGCGCCAGATCGTTGCATCCCAGGGACTTCCAACCCTCGACGAGGAATCACAATACACCCGCACCCAGGAAAGCCCGAACGGGTTCCTTTCGCTGGTCCAGCCGGCCCCCGGCGCGCCGCTCCAGTACGATCTCTGGCAGAACGGCATCGGCACCTCGTGGGAACTGGACCTGTTCGGCAAGGTGCGTCGTGCGGTGGAGGCGCAGGATGCAAACACGCTGGCCTCGGTCGAGGACCGCCGCGGCATCGCCTTGTCCCT
>DATKFJ010000381.1:0-3433 GCA_035511435.1 Acetobacteraceae bacterium
TCGCTCCCGGCTGCCGCAACATCGAACGCTGGCTGCTTCAGGGATTGATCGTATCCAAGCGACGTCGGCAGCAGCATTTCATCCGCCGCCTGGTCGATGCCGCCGTAGATCTGCGCGAGGATTGTTTTCTGATCGATCAGATGGGCAATGGCCCGACGCGTCGCGGGATCGGACAGCACGGGGTCGCGCGTGTTGAACAGGAAGAAGGTCAGCGCCTGGCCGCTGATATTCACGTGAGCGAATTTCCTCTCGCCCATTAGCCGGTTCACATCCTGCGGCGACAGTGGCGAGTTGATGAAGTCGAGGTCACCAGCCTCCAGCGCCTGCGCGCGAGCGGTGTTGTCACCGACGATCTTTACATCCAGCCGCTGCAACTTCGGCGCGCCATTCCAGTAGTCGGGATTTGCCTCCAGGACGATCTCATTGCCTCGCTTCCACTCGACGAGGCGCATTGGACCGCTGCCCACCGGGTGCGCGGCCATGTTGGCATCAGGAACCGACGCCAGCGATTTCGGTACGATGCCGAGCTCCATGTAGTCGAGCAGCGGCGCGTAGGGCTGGGATAGATCGATCCGCACCGTTTTCGGATCGACTGCCGAGATGGACTTGATCGGCGTCAACAGGCCGCGAAAGCGCGAAGCCAGTTTTGGATCGAGCGTAGTCTCCACGGTATAGACGACATCGTCGGCTGTCACCGGCGCGCCGTTCTGGAACTTTGCGTCCCGCAGGTGGAATATCCACGTCGTGGGATCGGGATGATCCCAGCTTTTTGCCAGACCCGGCTGCGGCTGCGATTTCGCGTCCAGTTCGACCAGGCCATCGAACAGCAGATCGTCAACGCGATACGCCGTGGTGTCGCGCATGATGCGCGGATCCAGCACCGCGGCATCGACATCGGTGCCGACGCGCAGCGTATCCTGCGCGCGGACCGCGGCGCAGCTCAGAATGATTGCGAACACCAGGCCGGCAGTCGCGATGCGCAGTCTCATGATGATTTCTCGCAGTCCTCTCGCTGAGGGCGTGTGATCAGCAGATTGCCCATTGCATCGACGGCGGCCGACCAGCCAGGCAGGATGATCGTCGTGGTATCTTCCTGCTCGACGATGGATGGCCCTGGCAGTGTCTGGCCATATCGCAGATCGTCACGTTGAAAAACCGACGCGGTGACGTGGGCGCCATCGAGGAAAAGCGGGCGAGTCCTGGAAAGGAACGAGGCGGACTCCGCGCTGGATAGACGCGGCAGCGTCACTGGCGGCAGTTCGCCCACAACGCGCAATCGCTCAGCCGTAACTTCCACGCTGCTGGCGGTATCACGAAAGCTGTAGACCTTCTCGTGTGCCTGGTGAAACAGCTCGGTCAAGGCTGCCGCATCGGGCGCGCGACGCAATGCATCCGGTAATGGGACCGGCAGATCGAATGCCTGGCCGCAATAGCGCATATCAGCGCTGGCCTCGTAGCGCGCGCCCCCGAGAATCTCACCCTCGGCGGCAATCCAGCCGCCGGCAATCTGCTCGAGTCGATCGAAATCCTGTTTCAGGGCACTAAGCACCGGCTCGCCTTCGATGAGCCGAAGGAAATGCGAACTGACGAAATCGCGCTTCACATTGGCCAGGATCGCGCCGAGTGCACAGAACGTGCTGGGCGTAAGGGGTACCAGTACGCTGTCAATGCCAGCGTCATCGGCTAGATGGTTTGCGTGCGTCGGTCCAGCACCACCGAATGCCACGAGCGCGTAGTTCCGCGCCACCTCGCCCTTCTGAGCAAGATTGCGCGCGATCTCGCTGGACATCACCGCCGTTGTGATGCGGATGGCCGCCTCCGCGACGCGCGCGGCGCGCTGTTCGCCGGTCATGCCAAGAGCTTCGGCAACCAGTTCAAGCGCGGCATGCGCGGCGTCTGCATCCAGCTTCAGACGACCGCCAAGGAAGTGCGCGGGATCGATGTAACCGGCGACCAGATAGCAATCCGTCAGCGTTGCCTGAGTCCCGCCGTTGCCATAGCAGGCAGGGCCAGGTGCTGCACCGGCGCTGGACGGTCCGACCTTCAATGCGCCCTGCCTGTCGACCCAAACGATTGAGCCACCACCAGCACCGATGGCACTCACAGCAACAACGGGCACGATCAGCGGCAGGCCGCCAACTTCCGTGCGCGTCGTCTGCGACGGTTCGCGATCCTGGATCAGCGACATGTCTGCGCTGGTGCCGCCCATGTCCAAGGTAATCAGATTGCCGAGTGGCGTGTCCGCTGCCGCCGCGGATGCGGCCACCACGCCAGACGCAGGCCCCGACAAAATTGTATCAATCGGCCGCTCCTTTGCCGTATCAATACTGAGAGTACCGCCATTGTTGCTGGTAATGTAGATCGGCGCCGTCAGTCCCAGAGCGCGAATGCGCTGGCTCAGCCCATCAAGGTAATGCCTCATCAACGGCTGGATATAGGCATTCATCAGCGCCATCAGGCAACGCTCATATTCTCGCCGTTCCGGCCACACGCCGGCCGAAGCACTGATCGCGACGCCCGGTAGCAGTTGGCCAAGCCGCGTCGCGACATCCAGCTCGAAATCCGGATTCGCATAGGAGTGCAGCAGCATAACCGTGACGGCACCCACACCCGCTGCGCGGAATGCTGCCGCGATATCGGCCAATTCGGTCCGCGTCGCATGGGCGACGACGGTCCCGCGCACATCCAGGCGCGCCGATACTTCGCGCACAAGATCGCGTGGCACCAGCGGCGGTTCTTTAGGTGCCAGGAAACTAAATGCGCTGGGAAGCTGCGAGCGCCCGATCTCCAACACGCCACGATTTCCCGCGGAAACGACCAAACCCATGCGCGCACCGCGCCGCTGGATGATCGCATTCAGCGCCAGCGTCGTTCCGTGCACGATCAGGCCGACATCCTGTGGCGCGACGCCGGCGCGCTCGATCAGGCGAGGCAATCCTCGCGCGACCGATAGCGATGGATCGGCGGGCACACTCGGCTCCTTGAAACGTACGAGGCGCGCGGCACCATCGGACAGCACGAAATCCGTAAAGGTTCCACCGACATCAATGCCAATGCGGCAACGCGGAACTTCGTTCATGCGCGCGGACAGGTCAGTTGGTCCAGCGCTGCATCCAGCCGGGATGCCGCCGCACTTGGGTCAGGCATCAGATCCGTAAGCGACGCTCGCGTGGGTGAGGAAATGCCTGGCACCGCGGTCTCGAACAATCGCGTCCGTGCATCGTGCCGGACCGCCTTGGGCAATTGATAAAGATACCGGTTCAGACGGCTCATCCGATCATCCGTGAACACCGTTTCCCAGGCCGCACGCTCCGGATTGAAGCTGAATGCAGTGGGCGGCTGCGCATTTGAGCGTTCGGCGCGCAGCATTGCCGTCTGCTCGGCATCGACGCGGCCATCGATAATGGCCACACCGTAATCGCGTGACGCGGCT
>DATKFJ010000382.1:0-4097 GCA_035511435.1 Acetobacteraceae bacterium
TGACGGCGTGGACGTTGGCCTTCTGACCGGTCGCATCAGTGCTGACACGGTAACCAATGCCGTGCGCATCCAGATACTCGCGCACGAAGCCGATCAGCTCCAGGTTGGAATTGCGGCTCGTCGTATCATACGACACGAGCCGTGATAGCAATTCCGCGGTGCTGAAGCGCGGGCCGCCATTGTTTGGTGCATCCATGTGGTGCAGCTTATACGGGTCGGCGCAAGCGGCCAACCGCGGCACATCGGCCGGCCGGAGCATCGCCAGTCGGAGCATCGCCACCGGTGCAACGAATTAATCGAACGAACCCACGCCTGGCGATCCTGGAGAAGCCGGGGTGGGAATGATACAACGTGCCATGGGCTCGGGAGACCAATGACAACCTGGCTGATCCGGCGACTGATCCAGGCGCTGTTCGTGCTGCTCGCCATGTCGGTGATCGTGTTCATCGGCGTGCACGTCATCGGCAACCCGGTCGACATTCTGATCTCGCCCGAGGCCGACCAGGCAGAGCGTGCCCGCGTCATCGCCGCGCTCGGGCTCGATCAGCCGCTATGGAAACAATACCTGCTGTTCCTCGTCGATGCCCTGCACGGCGACCTCGGCCGCAGCTTCGTTTTCAACGAGCCCGCTCTGCGCCTGATCGCCGAACGCATGCCGGCGACGATGGAACTCGCGGTCACCGCGGTGCTGATGTCGGTGATCCTGGGAGTTCCGCTCGGGCTGTACGCCGGCCTATATCCGGAAGGCGCCGTGGCGCGCACCATCATGGCCGGCAGCATCCTTGGCTTCTCGCTTCCGACGTTCTGGGTCGGCTTGATGCTGATCATGGTGTTCGCGGTGCAGCTTGGCTGGTTGCCGAGTACCGGACGCGGTGCGACGGCAGAACTGTTCGGCATCCAGTGGTCATTCCTCACGCTGGACGGATTGCGCCACCTGGCGCTGCCGGCGCTCAACCTGTCGCTGTTCAATATTTCGCTGGTGCTGCGACTGACGCGCGCCGGCGTGCGCGAGACGCTGCCGATGGATTTCGTCAAGTTCGCCCGCGCCAAGGGGCTGACACAGGCCCGGGTGATCTTCGTGCATGTGCTGAAGAACATCCTGATCCCCGTGGTGACGGTGATCGGCCTCGAGCTGGGGTCCACCATCGCCTTCGCCGTCGTGACCGAAAGCGTGTTCGCGTGGCCCGGCATGGGCAAGCTGATCATCGATTCGATCAACGTGCTCGATCGGCCGGTGATCGTTGCCTACCTGATGATGATCGTGGTGCTGTTCGTGACCATCAATCTGGTGGTCGACCTGCTCTATACCGTGCTCGACCCGCGCGTGCGCCTGGAGGCAAAGCGGTGAGCAAGGGATACAGTGCCGCAACGGATGGCCCGGACAGGCCCGGCCATGAAGGGGCCCACCGATCCGTCCCGACCACGCCCGTCCGCGCCGACCAAGGCGGCGCCATCCCATGAGCACCACCGCTGCCCCCATCGCGCGCGAAGAAACGCCCTTCCGCCGCTTCGTCTCCGAATTCGCCGCATCGCGCGTCGCCCTCATCGGCCTCGTCGTGTTCGTCGTGATCGCCCTCGCCGCTATCTTCGCATCAGTCATCACGCCGCAGAATCCCTACGACCTGGCGCAGCTCGACATCATGGATGGGCGCCTCCCGCCCGGCTCTGCGTCGGGCGCCGGCTACACCTACATACTCGGCACCGACGACCAGGGCCGAGACATGTTCTCCGGCATTCTCTACGGCCTGCGCATCTCTCTCGGTGTCGGCGTCGGTTCGGCCCTTATCGCCTCCATCTTCGGCACCGCACTCGGCTTGTTCGCCGCTTACGCCGGCGGCCGCACCGATGCCGCCATCATGCGTCTCGTCGACCTCCAGCTTTCCTTCCCCTCCATCCTCGTTGCACTGATGATCCTCGCCATGCTCGGCAAGGGCGTGATGAACGTCGTGCTCGCACTGGTCATCGTCGAATGGGCGTACTACACACGCACCGTTCGCGCCTCCGCCCTGGTAGAACGCCGGCGCGAATACATCGAGGCTGCCGAATGCCTCGCGCTGCCCAGATGGCGCATCGTTTTCCGCCACCTCCTGCCGAACTGCCTGCCGCCCCTGATCGTCATCGGCACGCAGCAGATCGCCCGAGCCATCGCACTGGAAGCCACGCTGTCCTTCCTCGGCCTCGGCGTGCCGATCACCGAGCCCTCGCTCGGACTGCTCATCGCCAACGGCTACCAGTACATGCTGTCCGGCAAATACTGGATCAGCTTCTACCCGGGAATCGCACTGCTGGTGACAATCGTCTCCATCAACCTCGTCGGTGATCAGTTGCGCGACGTACTGAACCCACGATTGAAGCGGTGACCGCGGCAACTCTCGAAGTGCGTAACCTGCGCACGCATTTCTTCACGCGCGCCGGCGTGGTGAAGGCGGTCGACGATGTGTCGTTCTCCGTCGCGCGCGGTCAGGTTCTCGGGCTTGTCGGCGAGTCCGGATCCGGCAAGACGGTCACCGGATTCTCCATCATCGGCCTCGTGGATCCACCGGGACGTATCGCCGGCGGCGCCATTCTCTACCAAGGCCAGGACCTCGCGAGGCTCAGCGAACGGGAGATGCGCAAGCTGCGCGGCAACCGCATCGCAATGATCTTCCAGGACCCGATGATGACGCTGAACCCCGTCCTGCGCATCGACACGCAGATGATCGAGGCGGTGCAGGCGCACGCGAAAGTCTCGCACGCCGACGCACGCATCCGGTCGCGCGATGCACTCGGCATGGTCGGCATCCCCAGCCCCGATGAACGCCTGGCATCCTATCCACACCAATTCTCCGGCGGCATGCGCCAGCGCGTGGCGATCGCGATCGCGCTGCTGCACCATCCGGACCTGCTGATCGCAGACGAACCGACAACGGCGCTGGACGTCACCATCCAGGCCCAGATTCTTGCAGAGGTTCAGAATCTGGCCACCACGTATGGCACCGCGCTGATCTGGATCACGCACGATCTTTCGGTCATCGCCGGCCTGGCTGACGACATCGCCGTTATGTACGCCGGCCGCATCGTCGAGACAGGCACAGCCGAAGCCGTGCTCGACCGTCCGGTGCATCCCTATACGCACGGCCTGATAGGCAGCGTGCCCAGCCGCAACAAGCGCGGTGAGAAACTGCGCCAGATCCCCGGCACCACTCCCAGCCTGCTCAGCTTGCCGCCCGGTTGCGCCTTTCGCACCCGCTGCCCGCGCGCCGACACCGCATGCGAACAGGAACCGCAACCGTCGCAACCAGTAGCTGGCCAGACCACGCGCTGCTTCCATCCGCTCTACGGCTTAACAGCAGGCCAGGACAGCACATCCCTCAGCGGACCACATAGCCCCAGCGAGGTTCGCGAGCCATTGATCCAAAAGAAGTAGTTCGAGTGATCATCATAACTCGAAACAAATAGTCGTCCCACGCGGAAGCCCGCAGAACCCGGCCGCGCGGCGATTGCAAGCGCTCTGGCGCACCGTTGCACCGTTGCGAAGGCGACTATGCGGCAGTTGAGTATAGCGGCTTTCCAGAGTGGAATATTCTCCGCTACTCCATACGGGGAATCGTCGGCATGGCCGCCTCCGAACCACCGGTTGATCCACATCACGGACCAAATCCGAGGACCTGGCCGGAAGCGCTCGAATGGTTCGTGTGGGGCACTCTCATCTTTTCCTGTGGCGTTGTGGTTATAGAATCGGTTGTTGTTATGGAATGGGGGCGAGCGTTCGCAGCCCTTGTGCTTGGGTTGGTGCTAGTTGCCGTGGCCCTGCACTGGCAACGAGTCAGCCCCAACTGGATTGTCCCGTGCGCGGTTGTTCTCTTGCTCACGATCATACTATCGCCGTTTGTCGAGCAGAGGCGCTGGCCATTTGCTTGGCTGGTCGAGTCTCTGCATTCATCGCCGTCAGCGCAGGAGGTTGCCGCAGCGCCACCGATGCCCCCCAAGCTTTCAGAGGATGAGAAGCAACTCAGGGAGGAGACCAGAAAATTCGTTCTTACCAACCTCAATGAACAAATGACTTTGTTCGGTCAAACAATCTTCGACGTCGGTTGGCCGAACCATGGCAAAGATAA
>DATKFJ010000383.1:0-11369 GCA_035511435.1 Acetobacteraceae bacterium
TACCCTGGTCATCGATCGGCGCATTCGCTTGAGCGACCAGGTAATTTTCTTCGCGGTCTGCTGTTAAATAGTCGATCTGCGTCGATACACGACCACTCTCCACTCGACGATAGGGTGTCTCTATAAATCCGAACTCGTTGATCCTGGCAAAGGTGCTCATCGAGCTGATGAGACCGATGTTCGGCCCTTCCGGCGTCTCGATCGGACAGATGCGGCCATAATGCGTCGGGTGCACGTCGCGCACCTCGAAGCCCGCGCGCTCGCGTGTCAGGCCGCCCGGGCCAAGCGCCGAAAGACGCCGCTTGTGCGTCACCTCGCTCAATGGATTGGTCTGGTCCATGAACTGCGACAACTGCGACGAACCGAAGAATTCGCGCACCGCCGCCGCTGCCGGCTTGGCGTTGATCAGGTCGTGCGGCATCACCGTGTCGATGTCCACCGAACCCATGCGCTCGCGGATCGCCCGTTCCATGCGCAGCAGGCCGATGCGATACTGATTCTCCATCAGCTCGCCGACCGAACGCACCCGGCGATTGCCGAGATTGTCGATGTCGTCGATCTGGCCGCGGCCGTCCTTCAACTCGCACAGGATCTTCACCGTGCGCAGCAGATCTTCCTTGCGCAGCACGCGCACTGAATCCGCGACATCGGTGAAGCCAAGCCGCATGTTCATCTTCACGCGGCCCACCGCCGACAGGTCGTAGCGATCGCCGTCGAAGAACAGCCCGCGGAACAGCCCCTCGGCGGTCTCCGGCGTCGGCGGCTCGCCTGGACGCATCACGCGATAGATGTCGATCAGCGCATCGTCACGGTTGGAGTTCTTGTCGACCGCCAGCGTGTTGCGAATCCAAGGCCCGTTCGACTGGTCAACCGCCAACGTCGGCAACTTGGTGATGCCGGCCTCTTCCAGCGCCGCCAGCTTCGGCTCGGTCAGTTCCTCGCCGGCTTCGGCATAGATCTCGCCGCTTTCCACATTGACCAGGTCCTCGGCCACGAAACGGCCGAGCAGATCGGTGCGCCCGACCAGCACCTCCTTGGTCTTCTCCGCGATCCGCCGAGCCTGACGCTGCGTCAGCTTCGCCTCCGCATCGGCCACGACCTCGCCGGTCTCGGCGTCGATGATCGGCTCCAGCAGCTTGATGCCACGGAACGCATCCGGATCGAACGGCCGAGCCCAGCCCTTCGCCGTACGATCGAACACCACCTGGCCGTAGAAATAACCCAGCATCTCCTCGGCATCCATGCCGCGGATTTCGCCGATCTCGACCGGCTCGCCCTTCGCCTCGCGCTCCGCCCGCAGCTTCGTGGTCGCGGCGCTCTCCAGCGCATAAAGCAGCGTGGTGACCGGGAGCTTCCGCTTCCGGTCGATGCGGACATAGACCAGGTCCTTGCTGTCGAACTCGAAGTCCAGCCAAGAGCCGCGATACGGGATCACCCGCGCGGCGAACAGGTACTTGCCCGACGAATGCGTCTTGCCCTTGTCGTGGTCGAAGAACACGCCCGGCGAACGGTGCATCTGGGAAACAATGACGCGCTCGGTGCCATTGATGATGAACGTGCCGTTGTCGGTCATCAGCGGCATGTCGCCCATATAGACCGGCTGTTCCTTGATATCGCGAATCGACCGCGCCCCGGTGTCCTCGTCCACGTCCCACACGATCAGTCGAAGAATCACCTTCAGCGGCGCGGCATAGGTCATGCCACGCTGGATGCACTCCTCAACGTCGTACTTGGGCTCCTCCAGCTCGTAGTAAACGAACTCCAGCCGACCGCGGCCGGCGAAATCGTCGATCGGGAACACCCCCTTGAACACTTCCTGCAACCCGGCATGCAGCCGACTGTCGTGCTGCACGTTCATCTGCAGGAACCCCTCGTAGGAGGATCGCTGCACGTCGATCAGGTTCGGCATCGGCGCCACCTCGGGGATACGCCCGAAGCTGCGACGGATACGCTTGCGTCCGGTAAACGATCTGCTAATTGCGTTCATGAACTGCCCTGCCTACCTGCTCTCACGCTCGTCCGTGGCCATTCTCACCCGGCCACCAGGGGCGCGCTGCACGCCGCACAACGCGAAAGGGGGCGGGAATCACGTGATTCCCGCCCGCATCCAGATCAGTGGGGTGGTGGCCCGGCGCTGCCGCACACCCCGTATGCAATCGATCGATCGTACTAATCGTACTATTTAACCTCCACGGCGGCACCCGCGTCTTCCAGCATCTTGCGCAGCTTGGCGGCCTCGTCCTTGTTGACGCCTTCCTTGACCGGCTTCGGCGCGCTCTCCACCAGGTCCTTGGCTTCCTTCAGTCCAAGCCCGGTGATGGTGCGGACCTCCTTGATCACGTTGATCTTCTTGTCGCCAACCTTGGCCAGGATGACGCTGAACTCGGTCTGCTCCTCCGCCGGAGCCGCCGCCGCGGCAGTCGGCGCCGCGGCCGCCGCCGCGACAGGCGCAGCCGCCGAAACGCCCCACTTGTCCTCCAGCAGCTTTGAGAGCTCTGCCGCCTCCATCACCGTGAGGCCGGACAGCTCGTCCACCAGCTTCTGCAAATCAGCCATTTTCGTGTGTCCCTAATCTAGTCCTTGGTTGGTTCCATGCAAGCCAGCATTTGCCGGCCGCGGCTCAGTCCATGTGCAAGCAGATATGCGATCACGTTTACGTGATCATGCCGCCTGCTCCTGGTCCTTCCTCGCGAAGGCGCCGAAGACCCGAGCAAGCTGTCCGGCCGAGGCCTGAAGGACGCCGGCAACGCGCGTCGCGGGGGTCGAGATCATCCCCACGAGGCGGGCGCGCAGTGCATCCAGGCTCGGCAATTCGGCTAGTGCCCGCACCCCGGACGCGTCCAGCGTCTGGGTGCCAAGCGACCCGCCGATCAGCACAAGCTTCTCGTTGGTCCTGGCGAACTCGACGGTTGCCTTCGCCGCCGCCACCGGGTCGCGCGACCACGCAAGCGCGGTCGGTCCCTTCAGCATTGGCGTCAGGCCGCCGAATTGGGTCCCTTCGAGCGCGAGGTGGGCCAGGCGGTTCTTCGCGACCCTGAAGGTCACCCCAGCAGCACGCATCCGACGCCGCAGTTCCGTCGCCTCGGCCACCGTGAGCCCCGTGTTGTGGGTCACCACGATCATCGAAGTGTCGGACAGCGCCTGATGGAGGCTGGCAACGAACTCCCGCTTTTCAGTACGGTCCACGTCCCATCTCCATTTGGCCTGGCGCGTTTGGACCGCGTCGGGCCGAGTTGCCCAAGGACCGCACCGGCAAGCCGGATCGGTCCGGTTCGCCTGTCCAAAGCCGGAACCAACCTCCGGACCGCTGTCCGAAGGCTTTCCCCGTCTCCCGCGCGCGGACCTCGCGGTCCCTTAAGTCCCCCCGAAGGAGGTCACGTGCGGTCTCGGACAGGTTCGGGAGCACTTGCGCACCCCCTGCCCGCCTGTCCCGAGGGACAGGCGTATCTCGGTAGTGACCCTCCCCCCGGTAACGGGAGAAGGGGTCGCACTCTAACGCTAACTCGCAGCCAGGCTCCCCAGATCGACCTTCACGCCAGGCCCCATGGTCGAACTGACCGATACCTTCTGTACATATGTACCCTTCGCCCCGGCCGGCTTCGCCTTCTGGATCGCGTCCGCCAGCGCCTTGGCATTCTCCACCAGCTTGTCGTCCTCGAAACTCACCTTGCCGATGCCGGCGTGGATGATCCCGGCCTTCTCGGCGCGGAATTCTACCTGGCCGCCCTTGGCCGCGGTCACCGCGCCCCGCACGTCCATCGTCACCGTACCCAGCCGCGGGTTCGGCATCAGCCCGCGCGGTCCGAGGATCTTCCCCAGCCGCCCGACCACGCCCATCATGTCCGGCGTCGCGATGCAGCGGTCGAAATCGATGTTGCCGCCCTGCACCCGCTCCGCCAGATCCTCCGCGCCCACCACATCGGCGCCGGCCGCCTGCGCCTCCTCCGCCTTCGGACCGCGCGCAAACACCCCCACCCGCACCGTCTTGCCGGTGCCGTTCGGCAGGGAGGTCAGCCCGCGCACCATCTGGTCCGCGTGGCGCGGATCGATGCCGAGGTTCATCGACATCTCGACGGTCTCGTCGAACTTGGCGCGGGCGTTCTGCTTGACCAGCTTGATCGCCTCGGGCAGCGGGTACGCCTTGCTGGTATCGACCGCCTCGTAGGCCAGCCTCAGACGCTTGTCCTTTGCCATCGGTTCAGCCCTCCACCACCGTCAGGCCCATCGAGCGGGCAGAGCCGGCGAGCATCCGCATCGCCCCCTCGACGTCATTGGCGTTCATGTCCTTCATCTTGATCTCGGCGATCTCGCGAAGCTGCGCGGTGGTGACGCGGCCCACCGCTGCGCCCTTGCCGACCGTCTGCGAGCCCTTGTCGATCTTCGCCGCCTTCATCAGGAAGTACGTGTTCGGCGGGGTCTTGGTGATGAACGTAAAGGTGCGATCGGCAAATGCGGTGATCACCACCGGAACCGGCATCCCCGGCTCCATGTTCTGGGTTACCGCGTTGAATTCCTTGCAGAATGCCATGATGTTCAGCCCGCGCTGGCCGAGTGCGGGGCCGACCGGCGGCGACGGGTTCGCCTTGCCGGCGGGAATCTGCAACTTGATGTAGCCGGCGATCTTCTTTGCCATATCCCTGGTCCTTTCGTCGTCCCGGGGACCGCGGTGCCAACGATGACGGCACCCGAATGGGCGCGTGGCATCTCCCGCGTTCCTGTGGAGCGGCGGCGTTTATCGGATGCCGGCGCCCGAGTCCAGGGCCGTCGCCGTGGTGACTGCCCAAGCGGTCTCGGTCAGTTCCCGCAAGACTGACCAGATGCGCGACGAACGAACCGGACCAGGCGCGGAGTCCACGCCGCGCACCCAGGACAGGACGGCGCCGTGTCGACCCAGCCGGTCGCTTCACCAGTTGGTCGCCTCAATCGTCAAACATCCCCGGCTGCTCGCCTCAGTCGTAAAACATCCCCGGCTGCACCTTCCCGCGGAACACCCAGTATGCGTAGCAGGTATACCCGAGGATGATCGGGATCAGCACCACCGCGCCAACCAGCAGGAACATCTGGCTCGACGGCGGTGCGGCCGCATCCCAGATTGTGATGCCAGGCTGTCCCGTCCCACGACCCGGCGGCACGATCATCGGCCATAGGCTGATAGCCAGACCGGCATAGCACAGCGCGAACCATGCCTGCACACAGAGCAGCGGCGTCAGGTGCCCGCGCCACGCCAGGCCTCGCCAGAACACCCACCCGACCAGCGCCACCAAAATCGGCACCGGACTGGTCAGCAGAATGCCCGGCCAGCCGAACCAGCGCTGCATGAAGAGCGGGTTGAGCATCGGCGTCCACAGACTCACCACCACGATGAAGCCAAGCGTGGCAATCGCCAGCGCACGTGCGTGCCGCCGGCAGCGAAACTGCAGCGCAGCGTCGGTGCGCCAGATCAGCCAGCAGGCGCCCTGCAGCGCATAGCCGACGACAACGGCGACGCCGCATACCACGGAAAACCCGGTGAGCCAGTCCCACCAGCCGCCGGCGTACACGCGGTTCTCCACATGGATGCCTTGCAGCAGCCCTCCCAGCACCAGCCCCTGACAGAACGCTGCGATCGTGGAGCCGACCATGAAAGCCGCGTCCCACCACAAGCGTCCCCGCAGGCTCGCGGCGCGGAAGCGGAACTCGAAGCTGACGCCACGGAACACCAGCGCCAGCAACATGGCGATGATCGCGGGATACAACGCCGGCAGGATCACCGCGTAGGCGAGGGGAAACACCGCGAGCAGGCCGCCACCGCCCAGCACCAGCCAGGTTTCGTTGCCGTCCCACATCGGCGCGATAGAGCTCAGCATCACGTCACGATCGGCTTCGCGTCGCTCGACGGCGAACAAGATCCCGACGCCAAGATCAAATCCGTCCAGCAGTACATAGGCCAGGACGGCGAAAGCGATCAGGCCGGCCCACACCAGCGTCAGCATCATGCCACGCCCCCATCGTGCGATGCGGGGGCGGCCAATCCGGGGGCCGGCGTGATGCCGGCGGCGCGGATCGGCAAGCCGGTCGGCGGTCCGCTCTCCCCCACGGTCGGCGGCCGCCACAGCAGGCGAAGCACGAACAACAACCCGGCACCGAACACGATCAGGTACACCACGACGATGGCAGCCAGCGAAACCGCGACGCCAGGCAGCCCAACCGGCGAGACGCTGTCGGTCGTGCGCAGCAGCCCGTAGACCGTGAAGGGCTGGCGGCCGACTTCCGTGACAGTCCAGCCGGCAAGCAGCGCAATGAACCCCGCCGGCGCCATTGCCAGCACCACGCCCCGCAGCTCGGGCGACGCGTAAAGCCGCCCGCGGGTACGCAGCCAGGCAGCCCACAGCCCGACCGCGGCCATTAAAAATCCCAGCCCCACCATGATGCGGAAAGCCCAGAACACCACAGGGGAATACGGCCGGTCGTCTGGCGGGAAATCCTTCAGCCCGCGGATGGCGCCGTTCCAGGTATGCGTCAGAATCAGCGCGCCGAGATGCGGCACCTCCACCGCCCAGTCGGTGCGCTCGGTTTGCATGTCGGGCATACCGAACAAGATCAGCGGAGTGCCCGGATGCGTATCCCAGTCACCCTCCAGGGCCGCCACCTTCGCCGGCTGATACTGCAGCGTGTTCAGTCCGTGCTGGTCGCCAGCCAGAATCTGGATCGGCGCCACCACGACGGCCATCCACATCGCCATGGAAAACATCAACCGAGACGCCTGGTTCTGCCCGTCGCGGCGCAGATGGAACGCGGCGACCGCGCCCACCATGAATGCGACCGACAGGTACGACGCGATCACCATGTGCACGAGGCGATACGGAAACGACGGATTGAAGATGATCTGCCACCAGTCCGCCGGCAGGAAGCGGCCGTCGGGCGACAGCGTATAGCCCTGCGGCGTCTGCATCCAGGAATTCGCCGCCAGGATCCAGAAGGCGCTGATCAGCGTGCCGATCGCCACCAGCATTGTCGCGATGAGGTGCATGACCCGCCCGACGCGCTCGCGCCCGAACAGCATGATGCCAAGGAAGCCGCTTTCGAGGAAGAACGCCGTCAGGACCTCGTAGCCCATCAGCGGCCCGACCACCGGCCCGACCTTATCGGAGAAGCGTGCCCAGTTGGTGCCGAACTCGTACGCCATCATCAGGCCGGAGACCACGCCCATGCCGAAGATGACGGCGAAGACCTTCAGCCAGTACTGAAACACGTCGAGGTAGACACGCCGGCCGGTGGCAAGCCAGAGCGCCTCCAGCACAGCCAGATAGCTCGCCAGCCCGATCGTGAAGGCGGGCAGCACGATGTGGAACCCGATGGTGACGGCGAACTGCACACGGGCCAGCAAGACCGCGTCTGCTCCTGACATGCCACCTCGCGATCTTGCCCGCTGCGCCGATATGGACAGCGCCGCTGGTCACTCCAAGAACAAAACAGTCACGCCGCCTGACGCACTGCCTCCTGACGCACTGCCTCCTGACGCACTGCCTCCGGCCGGATCTGCGCGATGCTGCGGACACCCACCACCTGGCGCAGATTGCCCTCCAGCAAGTGCACCGCGTCGCCTGGCATTGCGGTCATGGCGATCTCGACATGCATGATCTCCCCGGCACGATGCGACCACATACGGTCGGGTATCAGGTCCCGCCTGGCGAATGGCTGCAGCAAGCGGGATAGCAGGCCCGGCGCGGCATCCGCGTCAAGCATGAAGCGTACGGCGACGGCTGGCCGCGAGGCGGCGGACGGATCGGTGGTCATTGCGGGAACTCCAGACAGACGATGCGAAAAAGCGCGGGGACACCCCGGCTGCTTAAGCAGCCGGGCGGCTAATTCGCGTGGCAGTCATCCGTATGGACATGCACGCACTCTACCCCTTGGCGGCCGAATTGCCAAGACCGGAATGTCGGGTCGGACGGATCCGACCCGCGCCAAACCTCACCCTACCCCAAATCTCACCCTACCGTCGACAGCGCGCGCCGCAGCGCCGTCGCATGCGGCGCCACACCCATATGGCCGAACACGATATCCCGTGTGGTCAGCGGGCGGCCATAATACGCGCGGTTATCGTCCAATTGCGGCCGGATGACCGAGCCGTTCAGCGCAAGCCCACCATAAACGCCCTTCGATGAGCTCCACACCACGATATCCGCTGTGCCCGCGCCGGTAATCGCTCCCTCCACACCCGATCCTAGCGTGGCCACCGCGATTCCCGCCTGCGCACCGACCTTGAACTGGTCATGCATCAGCGCATCGAGACCCTTCTGCGTCATGACCAGCAGCACCACTTCGGACTGCTCAAGCCCGGCCTGCAAGCCGAACGAAGCCGAGCCCAGTCCATAGAACGCGGGATCGCTCCAGGTGGCGCCGGGACCACGCGCCAACAGCACGCCATTGCCGCCTTCGCCGCCGACAATGAAGCCGCCCTTGAACAGGTGCGGCACGATCAGCACGCCACGCGCACGGTGCATCAGCTGCCGCGCGTTGCCGAACGCCTTGTCATGCCGCAGATCTTCGATCGTCTGCAGCGAGCGATCCACCACCGTCTGCTGATCGGTCTGCGCGCGCGCCACTGCGGGAATCAGCAGAACGGCCGCCAGAAGTACTGTGCGCAACAGATGTGCTCGTGAAATCATCTTAACCCCCATGCCCGACCGGATGGCGAATGAGGCGGCGCAATCGGGCGGCATTGTGGCTTCAGGCGCGCCCGCCGATCACACTCGGAGTAGCATGCGGCGTCTTTCGCTTCCCGCGGCTTCTGTTATGCCGGTTCGGGGGACCGGCATATGACGCACAGGCTCAGCCTCGATCGCATCGCGGAGGCGGCACGGATCATCGATCCGGTTTTCCTCGCCTCGCCTCAGTTCGTCGCGGAGCCCCTGTCGGAGCAACTTGGCGCGCGTGTTGTCGTGAAGGTGGAAACACTCAATCCGGTGCGCTGCTTCAAGGGCCGCGGCGCCGATTACTATGCCGCAACGCTGCCGGTTGATGCTGCCGTGGTCACCGCGAGTTCCGGCAATCTCGGTCAGGCCCTGGCGTACGCCTGCCGTCGCCGCGGCGCGCACCTGACCGTGTTCGCGGCGACCAGCGCAAACCCCTTCAAGTTGCAACGGATGCGCGCACTCGGCGCCGATGTCCAACTCGTCGGCGAGGATTTCGACGCAGCGAAATTCGCCGCCCGACGTTTCGCGACCGACGCCGGCAAGCCCTTTGTGGAGGACGGCGTGGCGACGCGCCTTTCCGAAGGTGCCGGCAGCATTGCTGTCGAACTGCTGACCTTTCCGGAGCGATTCGATACGGTACTGGTGTCTCTCGGCAACGGCGCGATCCTGGGTGGAATGGCACGCTGGCTAGCCGCGCATGCGCCCGGCGTCGAGGTGATCGGTGTTGCGCCCGCCGGTGCGCCCTGCATGGCCGACAGCTTTCGACAAGGCCAGCCCGTTGCGACCGACAGCATCGACACCATCGCGGACGGCATGGCAACGCGCGTTCCGGTGGTGCAGGCGCTGGCCGACCTGCGCGGCACGGTGGCCGATGTCGTACTAGTGGATGATGCGACAATGTTGCGGGCCATGCGCCTGGCCCACCGCCATCTCGGCCTGGTACTGGAACCGTCCGGCGCGGCCGGCATCGCGGCATTGCTGACATATCCCGCACGCTTCGCGGGCCGCACGGTGGCAGTCGTGCTTTGCGGCGGCAACCTGACGCCGGAGCAGATGGCGACGTGGCTGGGGGATGGACAGTAAAACCGGAAAGTTTTCAACGCGGATTACACGGAAAGCAGTGAGGCATACGCACCCCTAAGCATTTGCCCACGTGGCGCCAAGCGCAGTCTATCTTGCTCGCCGTCCAATCAATGCCGTTGATGCGTGCAATGTTCCTACCCGGGGCAGCACATCGCCCGATCTACCTCATGCGGCGCAGGCGCTCCCGCGCATCATCGAAGCGCGCAGCGCAACAGAATATCCAGCACCGGATCGACGCAGTTCAGCTCAGGGGCAATGTGCCGAAGCCGGCCGATCCCGCATTGGTGAACAGACCTTATCTGCGTGCATCTGCGTGCATCTGTGGTTGAAATTCCTTGCTTGCTTCTCGGTCCGTACGGTCAGCGGCAGGCCAACACCCAGGCCTCTGTGTCAGCGCCAGTAGCCCCGATGCTCCATCCAACGTTGGCTGCAATGGCCGGCGGCAGGGACCTCGACAGCAAGCGCCACCGCCATGTCCATCGCACAATTCCGCTTTTTGTTCACTATTTGTTCACGCATACCCTGCATAGTGCCGCAGTCGCACCCCCCAACGCCCGCCAAGAGGCATTCATCCAAGAGGCATTCATCCCATGGCAGTCCTTCCCCACCTCGCCTTCTTCCTCAACTACCTTACCGCAACGCTCGCCGGCATGTGGCCCTCCAGCGGTACGCCAAACGAGAAGCACGATGCGGCGCGCGCCACCATCGAAGCTTTCGAGCCCCGTGATTTGGCGGAGGCCATGCTCGCCGCCCGCATGATCGCCGCACACCACGCCAGCATGGACGCCTACAACAGCGCCATGCAGCCAGGCGTCAGCGATGCCGATTGCATCCGCCTGCGCAACAGCGCCGCCGTCGCCGGACGCTCGTTCGACGCCGCGCTGCGCCTGCTGGAGAAGCGCCGGGCCGGAGCAGCCAAGACAGCGCAGCCAACCACGCGAACCGCCGCTCCGACCGAGCGCTACATGACCCCGGAAGATTCCCTGGTCGGGTTTACGCCGGAGGAAATCGCAGAGGCGGAATATGCGCTCGACAACGATCCGATCGAGTTGGCGCGCAACGAACTCGCGCGCCGCATCCCGCTGGACGGCTGCGACGACATGACGATGGAAGAACGCCGCATCGCCTACGCCGAACAATCGGACCGAACGCCGGCGCAGCTTGCTGTGATGGCGGCGCGCGTTACCGCAGCGATTCGTCGCAGGCAAGCAGAAATGGGGATGACGCAACACACCGGCGAATAACGCCCCGTGCAAGGCACGCGCCAGCCCTTGTCATGGCGGGCAGCGCCCGCGCAGGCACACTCTTCGCATCGACCGCGGACGCTCAGCTTTCCAGTTCGCTGTCCCAGTACAGATAGTCGCGCCAGCTCTGATGCAGATAGTTGGGCGGAAAACCGCGGCCGTTGTCCTGCAACTCCCACGTCGTCGGCTGGCGTGGATGACTGCGTGGAAACATATGGCACTCGCGCGGCAGCCGGGATCCCTTGCGCAGATTGCACTCGCCGCACGCGGTCACGACGTTCTGCCACGTCGTGCGGCCGCCACGACTGCGCGGCACCACGTGGTCGAACGTCAGGTCGTGCGCCGGCCGCCGGTCGCTGCAGTA
>DATKFJ010000384.1:0-6306 GCA_035511435.1 Acetobacteraceae bacterium
CGATCGGTGCTGATGCTGGTCAGCAACATGGTGTTTGTCATGGCGATCGGCCGGGTGCCGCTGGCCACCGCATCGGCGATCGGCTTCACCTCGCCGCTGATCGTCACCGCGCTGTCGGTGCCGCTGCTGCACGAGAGCGTCGGCTGGCGCCGGTGGACCGCAGTGCTGGTCGGTTTTGGCGGTGCGCTGCTGGTGATCCGGCCAGGCAGCGGCTTTCACCATCCGGCCGTGCTGCTGTTGCTGGCGTCGGCTGTGGCATACGCGCTGTATCTGATTGGCACGCGCTGGGTCAGCCGATATGACAACGCGGCGACCGGTATCATCTTCGCCGCCTTGCTCGGTTCGCTGGCAATGACCGTGGTGCTGCCGTTCGCCTTCGTGATGCCGCGAACCCTGTGGGACGGATTGCTGTTCTGCAGTCTGGGTATGTTCGGCGGTGTTGGACATTATTTGATCATCCGTGCGTTTCAGCTTGGGCCGGCCGCGGTGATCGCGCCGCTTGGGTATGTTGAGCTGATCGGCACGTCGACGCTTGGCTATCTGATCTTCGACAATTTCCCCGATCTGTGGACGTGGGTTGGCGCCGGCGTGATCATCGCGTCCGGCATCTATGTCGCGTTCCGCGAGCGGCGGCGGCGGGAGCAGCGCTGAGCGGCACGGCAGCCGGTCACGCGGCACCGACGCCGCGAAGCTTGCGGCGATCATGGTGCAGTCGACGGGCGCCGCAGCAGACTGCAGGCGGAGCAGGCAGGACTGCCGGAGCGTCATCCGCATCCTGCGGCTCGGCGTGTTTCCACTCTAGGACTGACGGCTGGCGGAAAGACCGCGGTCGGTCAGGTGCAGGCGATCGCCGAGGTCGTAGGTAAAGAGGCGCCGCCGGCATTCCGGCGAACCAGCGCGAGCGTTTGCTGGACGTGCTGCAGACGATCCACACGAATTCGATGGCGGTCGCTTGGTCCGAAGCCGGCGCGGGCGGGTGTTGTGCGATCAGTTCGACGCCAGGTGGACCGTGATGGTGGTTCCCTGGGGAGGCACGCCAACCGGCACGACTGGTTGGGCGGCAGGCGGTTGCAGCGTTGGTGCGAGTCCATAGTCTACGAAATACTGGGTCACTGCCTGGGCACGAGCGTTTTGCAGATAGGGCGAGGTCCCCGGTGTATCGGCAACCTCGATCCGCAACAGGCGTGGTTCCAGCAGACCCTCGATGACGCTGGCCAGGACATAGCGTCCGCCATCGTTGAGTTGCGCTCCGCCAGCGGCAAACAGCGATTGATCGACGAGTACGACCTGTGAGCCATCGGGCAATTGCTGCACGGTGGCCTGGTTTGTCGCGAGCTGGGGTGACAGCCGCGCCTGCAGTCGGGTGTTGAGGGTCTGCACGTTTGTGCCTGTGCCGCACGAGCATGCCGCCACCAGCAGCAGGGAGCCGAGTAGAATTGCGTGATGTACGGCTGGAAGGCGCATCATCCGATTGTTTCCCTGCGGCTGTCTGGGCGTCAGGGTACGCCCTGACATCGCTCGTTTCAATTGGGGGCGATCGCAGACGAGTGCGGCCGCTCTTGTTGTCATCACCGCGCAAGCGCGGAGGCGAAGGCGGTGTGGGCGCCCGCTTGTGCGGCGATGATGGGGTGAGTGGGGCGATGGGGCGGCAGCGGTGCTGAGGAAAGGTGCGTGGCGGTTGCCACCGCGCCTACTCGTCCCCCAACGCCCACCTGGGAAGCGGGAGGAATTTGCACTCGGCGATGAGGATGAAAATGTGTCTCGCATTCTTTGCGGCGGAGCGCTATGGTTAAGCATATGCTTAACCAATCCGTCCCGCTTGATCGCATGTTCCATGCTCTCGCCGATCCGGCCCGTCGGGGCATGGTGGAGCGATTGAGCCGGGGACCGGCCTCGGTGAGCGAACTGGCCAGGCCGCTTGGGATGTCGCTGCCGGCGGTGGTCCAGCATCTTCACGTTTTGCAGGCCAGTGGTCTGGTCCGGTCGGAAAAGATCGGGCGTGTGCGCACGTGCCGGCTTGAGCCGAAGGCGCTGCGGACAGCCGAGAGTTGGATCAGCGCGCGGCGCAGCCAGTGGGAGCGTCGTCTCGACCGGCTCGGCGAATACCTCGCCAGACATCCCGAAGCACCAACGCAACGGAGCAGAACATGATCGAACGATCAGTGACGCACGCGACGTTCAGCATCGAGCGCGTGTACGACGCCGCACCGGCCAGGGTATTCGCCGCCTGGGCCACGCCCGAAGGCAAGGCGAGCTGGTTCGTCGGGCCGGTCGGGTGGACGCAGATCGAGCGTGTGTTCGATTTCCGGGTCGGCGGGGAAGAGCGGGTCAAAGGTTCCGGGGAGAGCGGGCGGATTTCCGACTTCCGCAGTCATTACTTCGACATCGTGCCGGATGGACGCATTGTCTACGCCTATGAGATGCATATCGACGATGTGCGGATCTCGGTGTCGCTGGCGACGGTAGAGTTCCAGGCAGTGGGTGACGGGACACGACTGGTGGTCACCGAACAGGGTGCATTTCTCGACGGCTACGATGATGCGGGCAGCCGCGAGCATGGCACGCGCTGGCTGCTCGACAACCTGGATGCTGCGTTGCGTTACGGCGCTTGACGCGGGGCCGCGCGCGCATTCCATGGTTATAAGTGGGGGATCATAAGTCGGGGATCATAAGTCCGGCTTGCGCCGTTCCGGCACATACACCGATCTTTAACGTCGACCTGCGCTCCCTGTTCGATCCGGGAGATTGTCGATGCGCGCTTTGTTGTCTCAAATTCGGATCGGCCGCCAGATCGCCATGATCGGGCTGATCGGCGTGATTGGCCTGCTGGTTATGGCCGGTGTCAATTGGTGGGGGTCAGCACAGCTCGCCCATATCGCGACAGTGGATCGCGACATCGCCGCGGTTCAGGCGACTACCACTACGCTCTCTGTACTGGCGCTGGTTTTGGCGACCACTGCGTTGATCGGAGCGAGCTGGCTGATCGGACGCAACATCGCAGGTCCGATCACCGCCATGACGGATACGATGCGACGTCTGGCGGAACGTGACATGACGACGGAGATCAAAGGCGAGGGGCGGGGTGACGAGATCGGTGCGCTGGCCGCTGTGGTTCAGTTGTTCAAGGAGACCATGATCAGCGCTGACAGGTTTGCGGCGGAACAGGACATCGCCCGAAGCGACCGGGCGCGGCGACAGGCGGCGATGGAACAGCATACCCAGAATTTCGGCAGCTCCATTTCTGGCGCCATGGCGACGCTGGCCAGCACGGCCGAGGGAATGCGGCTTGCGTCGGAGGCGATGGCGACCGCGACGGAGTCGGTGCATGTCGAAGCGCATGAGACGGCGGATGGTGCCGCCAAATCCTCGCAGGACCTGACCGCGGTGGCCGCCGCTGTCGAGGAACTTACGTCCACCGTCGGCGAGATATCGCGCCAGGTGGTGGCATCGTCCGATGTTGCCCGCCAGGCGGTGCAGCGCGCGCAGGCAAGCCAGGGCACGATGCACAGCCTATCCGATGCAACCGCGCGCATCGGCGACGTGGTGCATCTGATCAGTGAAATCGCCAGCCAGACCAACCTGCTGGCGCTGAATGCAACGATCGAGGCGGCGCGCGCCGGCGAAGCAGGCAGGGGTTTTGCGGTGGTTGCCGGCGAGGTGAAAGCCCTTGCGGCGCAAACTGCCAAGGCCACGGCGGACATCGGCAGCCAGATCGACACCATGCGCGGCGCCACCGACGAAGCGGTGGCCGCGATGAGCGAGATCACCGACATCATCGGCCGCATCGACGCAGTGTCGGTGGCGATTTCCGCAGCCGTTGAACAGCAGAGCGTAACCACGCGCGAGATCGCCTTCAGCGTCCAGGCGGTGTCCGGCGCGACCTCACAGACGGCGCGTGCGATGGAGCACGTGGTGGAGGTTGCCGCCACGGCGGGCAACACCAGCCGGAACGTGCTGTCGGGGGCCGCCAACATGGGCCACGAGGCGGAAACGCTGCGCAACGAGGTCGATCAGTTCCTGACGGTGGTCCGCCGCTCCGACACCGTCGAGCGGCGGCGTTATGAGCGGGTGGCCGGAAACGGCGCGATGGTGACAGTGCGTGCACAAGGCCGCGACGCCAGGGTGGCGTTGCGCGATCTCTCCCGCGGTGGTGCTGCGCTGGACTGTGCCTGGATCTTGCCGTCGGGCACCGCGGTCGAACTCGACCTGCCGAACGCTGGCGGTAAGGTGACCGGCCGCGTGTTCCGCAGCAATGATGGCGACATGGGGCTGGTGTTCGCCGGGGATCCGGCGAATCGCGAGCGGATCGATCGCGCCCTGGATTCGCTCGTGTCGCTGTCTGCCGCGGCGTAACGCTGGGGCTTTGTATCGGGGGCCCTTGTTTCGGGGGTTGAGGCAGTCGGACATGGCGCGCACACTCGGCTGGCCGTGGGGCACCGAACCGAAGCAGCGAGGCCATGCGATTCCGCGCCCCACTGACCCTCAGCCCATCCTCGCGCCAGTCCGGTCTGCTGCTCGCCGCCGCGTTCATCACCTTCGCGGTGGGCGCGGCCTGCATGCACTCCTACACGGTGTTCCTGATCGCATTCATCGAGGCGTTCGGCTGGAGCCGCGCCGAGAGTTCCATTGCCTACTCGGTATCGCAGCTGGTCACCGGCGCGACATCGCCGCTGGTCGGCATTCTGGTGGATCGGCTGGGACCGCAGCGACTGGTTCTGACGGGGGGATTTCTGCTAGCAATCGGCTTGGTCGCCAGTGCTTTTGCGCATGCCTTGTGGCAGGTGATCGTGTTGTACGGCGTGGTGATGACGCTGGGCGCGAACTGCCTGGGGCTGGTGGTTTTCGTGCCGATTCTGTCACGACGTTTCGTGCGCAACCGAGGCATGGCGGTGGCGATCGTGCAGTCGGCCAACGGCTTCGCGCGTGCCGTGTCCGCGCCACTGTCGCAAGTGCTGATCGCGGGGCTTGGCTGGCGCGGGGCATACCTGGCACAGGGCGGGTTCATGGCGGCGGCGTTCCTGCCGCTGGCGGCGCTGTTCCGCAGTTCGGAGCGTGGGCGCAGCGGAACGGCCGCCGGTGGCCACACGACGATCCCTGGCGGCTGGACGCTGCGCCGGGCGATGCGTACGCCGCACTTCTGGCTGCTGTCGCTGGTATACGTGTTCACCGGCCTGGGCAGCTTCCTGGTTGCACTGCACCAATTGGCTTTCGCCGTCACCGTCGGCTTCGACAAGCTGTACGCCGCGGAGGTGCTTGGGTTGGGGGCGTTGCTGTCGCTGCCGGGGGTGATCGTGACCGGCATCCTGTCCGACCATGTCGGTCGGGAAATATCCGCGATAGTCACCTACGGCACCTCCATTTTCGGCGTTGCCTGTGCCATGTTCATTACGTCACCGGACCAGCACCTGCTGCTTTGGCTGCATTCGTGTTTCTTTGGCCTGACCTGGGGCGCGCGGGGGCCGGCGATCACGGCCAAGACGGCGGACCTGTTTCCCGGTCCGCATCTGGGGACGATCCTTGGCGCGATCACCATCGGCACCGGGATCGGCTCCGCCACGGGCGCCTGGATGGCGGGATGGATCTTCGACGTGACCGGCAGCTACGAGGTCGCCTTCGGGCTTTCGATCTTTTTCTACGTCTGTGGCGGCGTGGCATTCTGGATGGTGCGGCGGCCGCCAGCGGTGGATTGCTGAGCGGGCGCGTTTTAGTTGTGGCATCACGGCTCTGAGATTGCTATTACCTGTTCACGGAACCGAGAGAATGGATCGCCAGCGATGCGTTTTCCTGCTGCCCTCCTGATTTTTGTTAGCCTCGCCGCCTGTAGCGTGACGTCGGCGCCGCAGGATGCAGGTTTCGCAACCATGGGCAACCAGGTGCGCCAGCAACAGGCCGAGCAGGATGCCAACGTGATTCTACAGGGCATGGCGCAAGCGCGTCAGCATGCGCAGGAACTAGCCCGTTCAGCACGTTAGGCGGCGACCTTCAGGCGCCGGAGTAACGTTTTTGGGCAGCCGTCGGCACTGACCGCAGGCCGGCGAGGGTACCGATCCAACGCTTGACGGCGTCAAGTTCAAGTGCGGTGACCTTCCAGTGGCGGACAGTCGCGGGCTTCCTGCACGCGGCTTGGAAAGCCCAGGTCCGGTACGATAGCACCACCATCGTTGGCGAAGTGGGACCGGTCGCCGATATCGAGACAGGGCTCAGCCGGCCGATTTTCCACGAGCAGCACACAGTGCTTCGGCAGTCCGATGTGGCAGCCAGGCTGCTGTGTCGCATAGCACCCGCGCTTTGGTGCCGTTGATCATC
>DATKFJ010000385.1:0-9024 GCA_035511435.1 Acetobacteraceae bacterium
TGGCAACCAGCAGATCCGGTTGATGCGGCGTATCGCCAAACGGGCGCTGTCGTCTGTCGACGAAGGCAGTCCGCATGCCCGCTGCCTTCGCACCAATGCAGTCGAACGCATGATTGGCGATGAACAGCACCTGCTCCATACGCACGCCGACAATCTCCGCGGCCTTGGTATACGTTGCGACATGCGGCTTGAAAGAATTTGCGACCGCCACCGAAATCACCTGTTCGAACGCGACCCCGTGGTATTGCTTCGCTGCTTCCAGCATGTCCGGATCACCGTTCGACAACACCGCAAGCCGGTATTGCGTGCGCAGCCTGTCCAGTGCTGCCGGCACTTCCGGAAACGGTCGCAATCGCACGATCTGTTCGACCAGATCATGCACTTCGTTGGTAGTATATTGAATCCCGGCCCGGTCCATCACATGGGCGACGGATCGTTCGCCGATCACGCGATAGGGCGTGTGCTGCCTGTGCAGCAGCGCGTCGATCATCGAGTTTTCGAAATGCGTCCGCCGCCACCAGGTGACGAACGAGTTGGGACTGCCCGGCCATCTCTTCGCGCGCAGGAACGGCGTGGCGGCTTCGACCAGTCCGGTCTGCATGTCGACCACGGTGCCGTACTGGTCGAACATGCAGACCTGCACTGTAGATTTTATTGTCTGTGCGTCTGTCATGCCGGGTTCCGCATCAATAGGCCCGGGCGCCCAGGATGCCCCGCGGGCGAAAGCTGAGTACCAGCAGGATGGCGATGAACCCGACCACGGTGCGATAATCGGGCGGCAACGCCAGTTGCGACAGCTCCTCCGCGATGCCAACCGTCAGTGCGCCGACCACCGCGCCGGGAATGCTGCCCAACCCGCCGACCACCGCCGCGGCGAAGATTGCCAGGATCGCGCGAAACCCGGTGAGCGGATCTATCGACGTGTCCAAACCAAGCAGCATCCCGCCAAGCCCGGCAAGACCCATGGCTATGAAATTGACGATGCGCCCGATCTGCTCAGCGTCGATGCCCTTGATCGACGCGAGAATGGGATTGTCAGCCACCGCCCGCATTGCCTTGCCAAGCCGGGTGAAAGCCAGGAAGGCGAATAGCGCCGCGACCGCAACGGCGGAGATAGCCAGATCCTCCAGTTGTTGTGGACCGACGCGCAACCCGTTGAACCGCCAGTCGCGCACGATCGGCAGGCTGTAGTCGCGCAATTCATTCCCGAATCCAAGCCGCACCAGGTTTTCCAGCGCGATGGTCAAAGCGACAGAGGCAATGGTAGCGGTGATCAGACCCGCCGGGCGCAATGGCCGCAGCACGAGTGTATCGCTGGCAACGCCAACCGCGCCTGCCGACAGGAACGCGATAACAGCAGCCGGGATCAGCGAAAAGCCCAGCCAGACATTCGCGCAATAGCCCGCAAATGCACCGATCGTTGCATGCGATGCGACGGAAAAGTTGGGAAAGCGCAGTACCGCGTATATTGCCGTCAGGCCGATGGCAGGAACGGCAAGGATCGCGCCAGCCATCACGCCGTTCAGTACCAATTGCGCGACGTCAGTAAACACCCAGCCCACCCCGGTTCGCTAACTCACTTCCAGGAACTTGAACGCTCCATTATCCACACGGTTATAGCGGAACTTGCAGTCGGAAATGTCGCCGATGTCAGTGAATGTGCATGGTCCACTGGCGCCGGAATACTTGATGTCCTTGCCTTGCTTCAGCGCCGCCAATCCGTCGACTGCGTTGTACACCTTCATACCGTCGCTGTTGGTGATCTTGCGCACCGTATCGCGGATCGCCGTGCCGGTCGCTTCACCCGCCTTCGCGATGGTCAACGCAACGATGCTGATCCAGTCGGTGGCCTGCGCTTCATACGAATCCGGATTGGCGATGCCCAGACGCTTTGCCGCGGCGGCATAGGCTGGTGAATCCACATCAGCCGATGGCTGCACGGTGTATACGCCCTGCGTTACCTCCTTCGGCAGTTCCTCCAGGCTCTTCGCAGTCAGTGCATAGGACTGAGTGAACCGGTCGCCGTCATAGTCAGCCCGATACAGATCACGCAGCACCACCGCGACATCCGGCGCGTAGCCGTTGAGATACAGCAGATCAGGCTTGCCGCGCAGTGCCTGATCCACTTCCGAACGATAACTCGTCTTGTCCTTGTCGTAGATTAGTGAACCAACAACCTGGACGCCCTTCGACGTAAGCGTATCGGTCAGATACTTCCGCGTCGGTTCGGCAAATGGTGCCTGTATCGCCAGAATGAACACGCGCTTCGACCCATGCCGAATAATGAACTCCGCATGCTTCGTCGCCTGCAACTGATTATTCGGCTGCGTGCGGATCAGGTAGCCCTGGTGCGGCAGATGCGTAATGGAATCGGCGCCGGACACCGTGGTAAGGAACGTCTTGCTCTCCCAGCACACCGGTGCTACCGCGGTAGTAACTGCGGACGCCCAGGTGCCCATGATCACCGGCACCTTGTCGACATCCACCAGCTTCTGCGCTGCTCGCACCGCTGCTTCCGGATTGGTTTCGTCATCCTCGACCACAAGCTCGATCTTACGCCCGAGCAAACCGCCCACTGCATTGATGTCGTTCGCCACCGCCTGCATCGCTTTCAACATGCGCGGACCATCGAAACTGCCAGCACCGGTCAGCGGAGTCAGCACGCCAAGGCGCAGCGAAGTACCCTGTGCATGCACAATGGCGGGATAAGCCAGCGACATCACTGTGGCATTCAGCAATCCTCGGCGAGTCAATCGGAGCATCGGAACCCTCGCGTCACGGTTGTTCGGTCGGCGCCGAGCCGAGAAAGATTCGGCGAATTTCCGGATCGGCGGCAAGCACAGCAGCCACACCATCGCGGTTATTGCGGCCGTCGACAAGAATGCTGGCGCGATCGGCGATTTCCAGTGCCTGCGCGGCATTCTGCTCCACCATGGCGATGGCGATACCGTCCCGACTGATCTCCCGGATCATGGCAAACAGCGCGTCGGCCGCGATCGGCGACAGTCCGGCCGAAGGTTCATCCAGCAGCAGCAGTACCGGGTGCACCATCAGCGCCATGGCCATGGCAAGTACCTGCCGTTGCCCGCCGGACAGAGTTCGCGCGGCTCGGCCTCGGTGTTCCGCAAGCATTGGAAAGCGGGCAAACACGTCGTCGATCCGCGCGCGCGTGGACGCGGGTTCCAGCCAGCCGCCCATTTCCAGGTTCTCGCGCACCGACAGCGTCGCGAAGATGTTCTGCTCCTGCGGCACAAAGGCGATGCCGCGGCGGCTGACCTCGCGCGGCGGCAACCCGTGAATCGGTTCGCCGCGCAGCAGGATGCTGCCCCGTGCGGGATGCAGCAGACCGGCGACAGTCTTCAGCAGTGTGGACTTGCCGGCGCCGTTCGGACCGATGATCGCAACGATCTCGTTGCGCTCGATGGTAAGGTGCACGCCCTTCAGTATCTCGTTGCCGCGACCGTACCCGGCGACGATGTCGCGCACGGCAAGCAGACTCATCGCCGGCGGCCCATATAGGCCTCCTGCACAACCGGATCATCGGCGAGTTCAGCGAACGTACCCTGACGCAGATGACGTCCCTCGGCCATCACGATGACCGGGTCGCACAGCGCGGCGATGGTGTCCATGTGGTGCTCGATCAGCAGGACGGAAATGCCCTCTGCAACCAGCCCGCGCAGATGCTCGCCGATCTCGCGTGCCAGCGTCGGATTGACGCCAGCCACCGGTTCGTCGAGCAGCAGCAACCGCGGCTCCGCCATCAGCGCGCGGCCGATCTCCAGCAGTTTCTTTTGGCCGCCCGAAAGGTCCGCTGCGCGATCCCCAAGCACGCGCGCCAAATTCAAACGTCGCGCGATCACCTGCGCGCGCTCGCGCAATTCGGCTTCGCGGCGACGCGCGCGGGGCGAACGCAGGATGGCCTGCGTCAAGCGTTCCCCCGTCTGATGTGTGCCGTACAGCAGCAAATTCTCCAACACCGATAACCGCGGAAAGCCGCGTGCGATCTGGAACGTCCGCACCAGTCCCGTGCGGGTGATGCGATCCGGCCGCCATGCGGTGATCAGGCGGCTATCGAACCGCACGCTGCCGGCATCCGGCGGCACAAGTCCGGAAATGCAGTTGAACAGCGTGGTCTTGCCGGCACCGTTCGGCCCAATCAGCCCGGTGATGTGGCCGGCATCCACCGCCAGATCGACACCGCGCAGAGCCTGCACGCCGTAGAAGCTGCGCGTCAGGCCGCGAATTTGCAGCAGCGGCGGCGTCATATCATCGACGATGACGCCCGTGCCGCGCATCGCCGCTCCGGCGGTCCAGCAGCATTGCGCCACCAAATCGCACACACGCTCCAGGCTATAGTCAATCCTGCGCGGCGGTCCATGGCACAATCCTATCATCTGACCACCTGACCAACCAGCAGACGCGGATCTCGACGAATCCACGGTTGGCGAATTCGACGCGCCAGCCATAATCGGTGCATGAAACCAGCGGCATGCAGGGTCCGCGGAGGCCACCGATCGCCGCAAGGGCGGATGCAACTGGACATTGATTCAGATTTGGTAAGTATCGGCCACCGGGAGCTACAATTTCCTGCCAACGGGGAGAGATGCGCATATGGTCAGCTACGTGTTCAGCGGCGGACGCTTCCTGGACCCGCGCCGCGACGAATTGCAGGAGGGCATATCGGTCCTGGTCGAAGACGGCATGATCAAGGACGTTACCGACCGTCCGATCACCGCCGCCGGCGCCACGCGCATCGACCTCCGCGGCCGCACGCTGATGCCGGGCCTGATCGACGCGCACATCCATGTCGTGCTGACCGAGGTCAACCTGCGCCTGCTGTCGGACGTGCCGCTGACGCTGCTCGCCGCAAAGGGCTCGGTCGCGATGCGCGCCATGCTGCATCGCGGCTTCACCACGCTGCGCGACACTGGCGGTGCCGATTACGGCATCAAGGCCGCCGTCGATCAGGGGCTGTTCGAAGGCCCGCGCCTGTTCATCGCCGGTGCACCGCTCAGCCAGACCGGCGGTCATGGCGATTTCCGCCAGCGTACCCAAACGAACGTGTTCTGCGCCTGCTGCTCCGGCCTCACCTGGGCCGCCCGCGTCGCCGATGGCGTGCCCGACGTGATCAAGGCCGCGCGCGACGAACTGCGCAAGGGCGCAGATCACATCAAGATCATGGTGTCCGGCGGCGTCGCTTCCCAGCTCGATCCGCTGGAGAGCCTGCAATACCGCATCGATGAGATCGAAGCGGCAGTGGATGAGGCCACGCGCTGGGGCACCTATGTTTGCGCCCACGCGTATTCGGCGAAGGCGATCGCACGCGCGGTGACTGCCGGCGTGCGCACCATCGAACACGGCAACCTGATCGACGCACCCACCGCACAACTCATGGCCGAGCGCAACGCCTATTTGGTGCCGACACTGGTGGCCTACGACGCGCTGAAACGCCGCGGCCCCGATTACGGGCTTTCCAGCTACAGCCTGGCAAAAAACGAACTGGTCCTGCATGCCGGCCTGCGCTCGCTGGAGATCGCCCGCGCCGCTGGCGTCAAGATCGGCTTCGGCTCTGACCTGCTTGGCCAATTGCAGAATGACCATTGCAACGAATTCACCATCCGCCGCGAAGTGATGACCGCGCCGGACATCATCCGTTCCGCCACGCTGTTCAACGCCGAGATCGTGCGTCAGGAAGGCAAGCTCGGCGAACTGATCCCCGGAGCGCATGCCGATCTCCTGGTGGTGGACGGCGACCCGTATCGCGACATATCGGTGTTCCTCGGCGACGGCCGCAACATTGCCTCAATCATGCTCGGCGGCCGCTTCATAAAGCATGACATGGGTGCTCAGTGATCAGTCGCCAGTGATCAGGAGAAAACCATGCCAGAGGCGCGACTGACCGCTGATCACCAACCTCTGGCCACCGCAACAGAAGTCCTCCGCATTTTCCTTCGCCTCGGCTGCACCTCGTTCGGTGGCCCGGTCGCGCATATCGGCTATTTCCGTACGGAGTTCGTCGAACGCCGCCGCTGGGTATCCGAAGGCGGTTTCGCCGATCTCGTCGCACTCTGCCAGTTCATGCCCGGCCCCGCATCGAGCCAACTCGGCATGTCGATCGGCCTGTTGCGCGCCGGACCACTCGGCATGGTCGCCGCCTGGGTCGGCTTCACTCTGCCATCCGCGCTGCTGATGCTCGCCTTCGCCTACGGTGTTGAAGCACTCGGCGATGTCGGTAACGCCGCTTGGCTGAAGGGACTGAAACTGGTCGCGGTGGCCGTTGTCGCGCAGGCGATCTGGGGCATGGCGCGAAACCTTGCACCCGACCGGTCACGCGCAACGCTCGCAATCGCCGCCGCACTGATCGCGCTCGCAGTACCCTCGTCTCTCGGCCAGATCGCGGCGATCGTACTCGGCGCGATCGTCGGCCTGACGCTGCTGCCGAACCCGACCATCGTCTCGACGGCCGACCACGTGCCGCTCGGCCTGAAGCTGCATCGCGGCATCGCGACGGCGGCACTCATTCTGTTCTTCGCATTGTTATTCGGGCTGCCGCCGCTCGCCGCGACAATCAACAGCCAGGCACTGCAACTGTTCGCGGGATTCTATCACGCCGGCGCATTGGTGTTCGGCGGAGGCCACGTCGTGCTGCCGCTGTTGCAGGCCGCTGTCGTGCCGCCGGGCTGGGTAACGAACGACGCATTCCTCGCCGGCTACGGAGCCGCCCAGGCGGTGCCAGGCCCGTTGTTCACCTTCGCTGCCTATCTCGGCGCGGTGATGATCCCGCCGCCCCACGGCGCAATCGGCGCATTCATCGCGCTGGTGGCAATCTTCACGCCGTCGTTCCTGCTGATCATCGGACTGCTGCCGTTCTGGGACACACTGCGCCAACGGCAAGGCATGCAGGCCACACTGCGGGGCGTCAACGCCGCCGTGGTCGGCGTGCTGCTCGCCGCTCTCTATACGCCCGTATGGACAAGCGGCGTGCACACACCAGCCGGCTTCGGCCTGGCCATCAGCGCCTTCCTGGCGCTCACGCTGTGGGCGGTGCCGCCATGGATTGTCGTCGTCGCCGGCGCGGTGGCGGCGTCCGGCGTGGCGACGCTGGGCTTCCCGTTATGATCCGTCCGGCATCGGCATCTTGGCGAAACTCTGAAGTCCGCCGCCCAGGTCCACCCAGGGCTGTTGGCTATCGCAATAGATTTGCATCGCCGGCTTCACCCAACTCGGGTCATCCAGCGTCCCGGAGCTGATCATCACGATGCCCGGAATGACCGACGCCTCGTCCACCAGGGACGAACCGCACTCCGGGCAGAACCTCCGCTCGATGGTCTTGCCGGTGTCGCCGGTCTTGCTGAACGTGGTCACATTGCCCTGCACCGACAGCGCGTCTTTCGGAATAGCGACGACAATGGCAAATGCGCTGCCCGTGAACTTCTGGCAGTCGCGGCAATGGCAGACCCCGGTGAATGCAGGTTCCGCATTCGCGCTATAACGGACCTTGCCGCACAGGCAGCCTCCGGTGATCTGAGGCATTGCGTGATCTCCCTGGTGATTTGCCTGTCCAGGCTGCCACGCCGGCGCCGGTCAACGCAACACGTCCGACAAGGCGTTCAGCACATTCAGCGCCGGCGGAAAGCCGCTGTACGGCGCGGTCTGGATGACAGCCTCGATCACTTCGGTACGCGCCACTCCCAGGTTCAATGCCGCCTGCCCAAAGCGGCGTGCCTGTTCGGGCATCCGCAATGCGGTGAATGCAGCCACCGCAACCAACGCGCGCGAGCGCGGCGGCAACCCCGGACGGAACCAGATCTCGCCATAGCCGTATTGAATCGCCAGCCCATACAGCGCGTAAGTCACCGGGTTGTCCGGCGCGGCATAGCCCTGCACGCTGCGCTCGCCGTGCACCTGCTGCATCAGCTCGCGCCCGCGACTGGTGAGATCATCCAACGATGCATCGGTCGGCGGATCGGGCGGAAACGCCACGCCACGTTCGGCGAACACCTCGGCCGCCAGAGCCAGCGTTTCCTCGGCTGCGGAAAATCCGGCGTACAGCCCCGCCTGCACAAGCACCTCGCGGATTGCTTCCGGCGCCACGCCGAGTTCAAGTGCCGCGGCGACATGACGGCGAAGTTGACGCAACCGTGGCCAGACAGCGAGTGCGGCGAGCGTGCACAGCATGCGGTCGGGACGCCCCAGACCGGGCCGGTTCCAAACCGCGCCATGCACTGCTTCGGTCAGCAGCGTGCCGAACCCCGCGGGCTCATGCACGCCGGCGCCGAACAAACCTGTGCGTGTCGCTTCGCCTTGCCGGCGCAGCTGCTCGCGTGTCATGTCAATTATACTCCTTCGGCAATCTAGTTGCTGGGGTTCGCTGAGCACTGACCATCGACAAGCTTAGCGCGTCACCTCACCGCACGGCCATTACAGCATCGAGAATCAGGTGACGCTGCCAATCATCACCCGGATCAAGCCGCATTAGACCAGCGGCGAGGGTTGCGGCCGCGACCCGTCGGTGAAGCGGCTGTAGCGGAACGGTGTCGGATCCACGATCGGCGTTTCGCCCACAACAAGCTCCGCCATCAGCCGCCCCGCGCCGGGCCCAATGCCAAAGCCGTGCCCGGTGAAGCCCGTCGCAATGAAGAATCCTGGCAGCGTATCGACACCGGAGATCACCGGCACCGCGTCAGGCGTGACATCGATGACGCCGCCCCAGCTTTCCGCCACTCTCATGTCGCGGAATGCCGGAAACGCGGCAATAACGTGTTTGCGTGCCTGATCCAGGATCGGTTCGTAAGGCTCGGGATCCAGCGTGCGCACGCGTTCGAACGGTGACGCCGCATCCAGCGACCAATGCCGCGGCACCTGCCATTCCTCCAGGAACTTGCCCCCAATGCGCAGCCGCATATTGCGCCATTGCAGCCGCAGAGACGGCATGAACTCGGCTGCAAAGCGCAGCGTGTCGGGCACGATGTCCACCACGTTGCCACTCCAGCTTGCCACGTTGTAGCCGCCATCCAGTCGTTT
>DATKFJ010000386.1:0-20087 GCA_035511435.1 Acetobacteraceae bacterium
ATCAACGGCACGTTTTATGGCATGCAAAAGCCCGATTCGTTCGGCGATTGGGCGGATCGCGCGCCAGATGGCTTTGTGTTTGCGGTGAAGGCACCGCGCTTCATCACGCATATCAGACGCCTGCGCGACGTGGAAACACCACTGGCGAATTTCATTGCGTCCGGCTTGTTACGTCTCGGCGCGAAGTTGGGTCCGATCCTGTGGCAGTTCCCACCCAATTTTCAGTTCGATGCAGAGCGGATCGAGGCGTTTCTGGAGCTGCTGCCGCATGATACCGAGGCCGCCGCGCGTTATGGTCGCAAGCATGACGGCAGGCTGAAGGCGCGGGCCTGGTTGAAGGTAGATGCCGAACGCCCGATGCGACACGCATTCGAGATCCGCAATGAATCTTTCCGCACGCGTGAGTTCATCGATCTGCTGCGCAAATATGACGTGGCGTTGGTTTGCGCCGATACCCTCGAATGGCCGCGGCTGATGGATCTGACATCGGACTTTGTATATTGCCGGCTGCACGGGTCGGAAGAGCTGTACGCCAGTGGATACGACGATAATGCGCTGGATGCCTGGGCAGCGCGCGTAGCAACATGGGCGAAGGGCAGTGAGCCGGCGGACGCCGACCGGGTTGGCGGGAAAGGCCGCAAGCACAAGCGCGACGTGTTCGTGTACTTCGACAACGATATCAAGGTTCGCGCACCATTCGACGCAAAGGCGCTGCGCGCGCGGGTGGACAGCTTGCTGCGACGTTCACCACGCGGACGCGAGGACCCGCAGGGGTAGCCAATCGATTCCACGCAATGACAGAGGCACGCTCTATTCAATCGCGCTGACCGACCTCGCGATATCCCGCAGCACGAACTTCTGGATCTTCCCGGTCGATGTCTTCGGCAATTCCTGGAACACGAAGCTCTTTGGGACCTTGAATCGCGCCATGTGCTCGCGACAGAACGCGCGCAAGTCTTCCGCACTGACGCTCGCGCCTGGCTTCAGTTCGATAAATGCGCACGGCGTCTCGCCCCATTTCTCATCCGGCTGCGCCACGACCGCGGCGCTCAGCACGGCGGGATGGCGATACAGCGTCTCCTCCACCTCAATCGACGAAATGTTCTCGCCGCCCGAAATGATGATGTCCTTCGAACGGTCGCGGATTTTCACATAACCATCGGGCTGCATCACGGCGAGGTCGCCGGTATGGAGCCAGCCGCCAAAAAACGCTGCAGCACTGGCCTTTGGATTCCGCAGATAACCCTTCATGGTGATGTTGCCGCGGAACATGATCTCGCCCATCGTCTCGCCATCCCTCGGCACCGGCGACATAGTCTCTGGATCGAGTACCGTCATCGCCTCCTGCATCGGCACGCGCACGCCCTGGCGCCCGTTGCGTTCGGCGCGCTCGTCGATCGGCATGGCACTCCAGGATGCATGCTTGGCGCAAACCGAAGCGGGACCGTAGGTTTCGGTCAGCCCGTAAACATGTGTCAGCTCGATGCCGATCTTCTCTGCCCCTTCGATGATCGCAGCCGGCGGTGCTGCGCCGGCGATCTGCCCGGCGATCCGATGGTCGATGCCGCGGCGCAGTTCATCCGGTGCGTTGATCAGCATGGAATAGACGATCGGCGCACCGCACATGTGCGTCACCTTGTGGTCGTGAATCGCATCCAGTGCCGCCTTCGCTTCGACACGGCGCAGACAGATACTGGTGCCGGCACGTTCGGCCACCGACCATGGAAAGCACCAGCCGTTGCAATGGAACATCGGCAACGTCCAGAGATACACCGCGTGCTGCGGCATGTCCCAGTCGAGTATGTTGCTCAGCGCGTTCAGATAGGCGCCGCGGTGGTGATACACGACCCCTTTCGGGTCGCCTGTCGTGCCGGACGTATAGTTCAGCGCGATCGCATCCCATTCATCCGCCGGCCCTTGCCACTCGTAATCCGGATTGCCCTCCGCCAGAAAAGCCTCATAGCCGATCTCTCCCAGCAGCTTGCCACCTTCGTAGCTCGGATCGTCGATGTCGATCACCAGCGGCGGCTTATCCAGAAGCGTCAGTGCCTGTTCGATCGTCGCGGAGAACTCGCGGTCAGTGATCAACACGCGCGCATCGCCATGGCGCAGCATGAACGCAATCGTCTCGGCATCCAGCCGCGTGTTCAGAGTATTCAGCACCGCGCCGCACATCGGTACGCCGAAATGCGCCTCGTAGACCGCCGGTATGTTCGGTGCCATCACCGCTACGGTGTCATTCCGGCCGATGCCGCGACGCTCCAGCGCGGACGCGAGCCTGCGACAGCGCGCATAGGTCTCACGCCAGGTGAAGCGCTGCTCGCCATGCACAACGGACGGATGATCAGGATGCACGTAGGCGGCACGCTCGATGAACGTGAGCGGCGTAAGCGGTGTGTAGTTGGCCTGGTTCCTGTCGAGCCCGACCAGATAGGCGCTGGTTTCAGCCATGCGGTTCCTCCCGCGCTTTACGCGACGTTTCCTCGGGGGGAACAGTGTGTGCGGCCTTGACGTCGCGCTCAAGGGCTACGACAGCGGGGAGCGGCGATTCGGTCAGCCAGTTTCAACGCCATGCCGGTCGGCGGACCGGTGAGATCGTTCAGGGCGATGGAATTCGCCGACCCGCTGGCAGCATCGCATAACCGGCACTTGATATAAGCCCACCCCCCAAGGTAGCTCAGTGGAATATCAGCGCATCAACTCGCGGATCGCCTGCACTACGGCTTCCGGTTTCTCGTTTGGCAGGAAATGGCCCGCAACCGGAATCACGCGGCGTTCATAACGCGATGTGAAGTGGCGCGCGTGCTGCCGCGAGTTTTCCGGCGGACCGACACCGTCGGCGGCGCCGTGCAGCACGATCGTGGGCACAGGGATCTTCGGTTGTTCAGCAAGACGTTGCTCGATTGGTTCAAGTGCCGGATCGCCAGGCGCATTGCCATAGCGGTGGCGATAGGACTGGATCACCACATCGACGAAGTCAGGGGATTCGAAACTTTCACCCGTGCGCTGGTAAGTGGCATCGTCGAAATGCCAGTTGGGCGACCATAGCTGCCACAGCAGACGGCAAATGTCGTGGCGGTTCTGCGTCAGCCCGGCGCGTCCCCGCTCGGTATGGAAATACCATTGGTACCAATGACGATATTCGGCATCAGCCGACGCGGGATTGCCGGACGCCGCAATGTTCTGGATGTTGTAGCCGGTGACGGAAACCAGACCGCGCACGCGCTCTGGCCAGAGCGCTGCGACGATGCATGCGGCGCGTCCGCCCCAGTCGTAACCGGCCAGTGTCGCCTGCTGAATGCCGAGTGCATCCATGAAGTCGCGCAGGTCGGCGCCGAGGGCGGCTTGCTGGCCGGATCGCGGCGTGGCCGGATCGAGAAATCGTGTCGGCCCATAGCCGCGCAACCATGGCACCAGCACATGACATCCATCCGCGGCAAGCAGCGGTGCCACGCCGTCATAGGCATGCACGTCGTCCGGAAATCCGTGCAGCAGAATAACCGCGGGACCATCGGCCGGTCCGCTTTCCAGGTAGCCGATGTCCAATGTTGCCGTGCGAATGCTCTTGATCATCTGCGTCAGTCCAACGGCGCGCCGGCGAATTCGGTGCTTTGATCAGCGATCGCGAACGTCTCGAAATAGCTTATCCGAGGTTCGCAGCCATAGCGACGTCGAATGCCCTCAAGCCAGGGACCATTGTAGAATGCCTTCGCCGCATCCAGGTCCTTCCAGATATACGAGCCGCCGGCAACACTACCGTCGACAGCATGAATGAACTGTTTGCGAATGAATCCCGGCAGGCCGAGAAAATCTGGTGCGATCTTGAGGAAATGCTGCCGGCATGCCTCACGGTCGATCTCGGGCGGCAGATCATAGAGGACGATGGCGGTAATCATCGCGCTTCTCCTTGCACCAGGCGAGAATTGTCTAGCTGACCAGGTTGTTGCTGACCGCGCCGCCCGTAGCGGTGCGGCCACCGTCTGCGACGTACTGCGCACCAGTGATGTTGCTCGCCAGGTCGGAACATAGGAACAGCACCAGATTGGCGATTTCTTCTGCCGTGCCGTAACGGCCGATTGGAATGTTGGATTGGTAGCGGTCAGCGACGCTGCCGGGATCACTGGGGTTGAGCATCGACTCCACAGAGTGGATCATGCGCGTGTCGATGGGCCCCGGACACACCGCGTTCACTCGGACCCCGGCGCGCGCCACTTCACCCGCCGCGGTCTTGGTCAATCCGATCACCGCGTGCTTGGAGGCGACATAAGCCGACATGCCAGGCGAAGCGACGAGACCAGCGACGGAAGCGGTGTTCACGATCGCCCCGCGCTGCTGTTTCAGCATCACCGGCAGAACGTGTCGGAGACCAAGGAACACGCCCTTCACGTTGACGCTCATCACCGCATCGAACATCGCCTCGTCGTATTCCGCCGTCGGGGCAATGTTGCCCTCGATGCCGGCGTTGTTGTGGAAGCAGTCGATCGTCCCGTAGGCATCGAGTGCGGCTTTCACATAGGCCTGCACATCAGCGGACTTCGTCACGTCGGCGGCGACGAACAGTGCATTACCACCCTGCTGGCGGATGATGCCCGCTGTGCCTTCGCCTCCTGCGGTGTCACAGTCCACCACGACGACCCTGGCGCCGTCACGTGCAAAACCGACGGCAGTGGCACGGCCGATGCCATTGCCGGCGCCGGTGATCAATGCGACCTTGCCTTTGAAGTCCATGGTTTCCTCCAGTGCCTGGATTTGATGAAGAGCCTAGCACAGGTGGCGTCAGGCGAAAAACTCGCGCCGCGCTTCATCCAGGCAGTTCCAGACATAGGGTGCGAACGAACGTGCCACCTCTAAATGGAACGTCTCCGCGGCGGTGCGCCAGAGTACGATTTCAGCCTTGCCAAGCACGGTGCGCGTGCACATGCCGACTGCGAAAGCGGAAGGATGCAGGTCAAGCGCACAGAATGCATTGATTGCCCAGCCGGCGCGGGGGCCCGAGACAGACAATGCGGTATTGCGATGCGATACGTCGACGACACAGGCGGTATCAATTGCCGGCATGAGGTCATCGGGCGCCAACAGCAGAAATTCCTCCGGGCCAAGCCACAGCAGCGCCCGCTCGCCAAACTTTACCGCGCGGCAAGGTGCGGGCAACCCCATGCCGATAGATGCGATGGCCGTCGCGCCGCCCCTTATTATCAGGCGTGTTGCCGGCGGCAGCGCGGCCAGTCGCACGGCATCGCAATGGGGCGACGCGGACGCCAGCGCGGCCAAAGGATGAGTGCGTTCAACCATGCAGCCGCTTGCCCTTCGAATCGTAGAAGATCGAATCCGTCACACGCACGGCGATGGTACGGTCGGGCATCGGTACATACAGCGTCTGACCAAACCGCGCCCGGCCACCGGCCACCAGCCCCAACGCGATCGGACGGCCGAGCGCCCCGCTCCAGTAGGCCGATGTAACGTGTCCAAGCATCGCCATCGGAATGGGAGAATTTGCGTTTGCGACGATCTGCGCGCCCTCTTCCAGCACGTCTGGCGCCAGCAACCCCACAAGCTGCTTGCGATCTGTGCGCAGCATGTCGGGGCGCATCAGCGATCGCTTGCCGACGAAATCCGCTTTCGATTTGCCAATCGCCCAATCGAGACCAAGGTCGGCGGGGATCACGGTGCCGTCCGTCTCCTGTCCGACGACAATGTAGCCCTTCTCGGCGCGCAGCACGTGCATTGTCTCGGTACCGTACGGCGTCATGCCATACCGCATGCCGACGCCGAATACCGCATCCCAGACGGCGTGCCCGTAATCAGCCGGCACGTTGATTTCATAGCCGAGTTCGCCGGTAAAACTGACACGGAACAGTCGCATCGGAACATTGCAAATGCGGCCTTCACGCACCGTCATGTGCGGCATCACTGCGGGCGATATGTCGGTGCCTCGCACCAACGGCGCGATCACGTCGCGTGCCATCGGTCCTTGCACTGCGATGACCGCCCATTGCTCGGTGATGGACGTGAGCCACACGCGAAGTTCGGGAAATTCCGTCTGCAGGTAATCTTCCATATGATGCAACACGCCGGCGGCGCCGCCGGTGGTCGTGGTCACATGGAAGCGATCCGGCGCCAGACGTGCGACAACACCATCGTCCATCACGTAGCCCGCTTCGTTCAGCAACACGCCGTAGCGGCAATGGCCAACGGCGAGCCGACTGAAGTCGTTGGTATAGAGGCGGTTGAGGAATTCGACTGCATCAGGACCAATCACCTCGATCTTGCCGAGTGTGGTGGCATCGAAGATGCCGACGGCATTGCGTACGGCATGGCATTCGCGTGCGACCGCTGCAGGCATATCCTCGCCGTTCCGCGGAAAGTAGCGCGCGCGCTGCCATGTCCCAACATTTTCGAACACAGCGCCCCGCGCCGCGGCCCAATCATGCATCGGAGTTTGACGAACCGGTTCGAACAGTGCGCCACGCGCGGCGCCGGCAAGGGCACCAAACGTTACCGGCGTATACGGCATGCGAAATGTCGTGTGTCCGACTGCGGGAATTGGCTGGCGCAGGATGGTCGACACGATCGCCAGGGTGTTCATGTTGGATGTCTTGCCCTGATCGGTCGCCATGCCGGTCGTGGTATAGCGTTTGACATGTTCGATCGAGCGAAAGCCTTCTCGCGTCGCAATATGCAGATCCTTGACCGTCACGTCATTCTGAAAATCGACAAATGCCTTGCCGCGCATGGCCACCGATTGCTCCACCGTTGCGGATGGCACGAAGGCAGGCAGACCGGAGACGGCAAACCGCCGATGCGTAGGTGCAGCACTGTCGCCGGCGGCGTAGCCCTGCTCCAGGCACGACGTCAGGCTGAAGGCGCCATTGCACGCACCGACTGACCGTGCCGCTACCGTCGATGTACTTGGCAGGAAAGCCCCCAACACCTCGTCGAATCGCAGCTTTCCGCGGGATTGCGAGAACAAGTGTACTGATGGCGTCCAACCGCCGCACATCAGAAGTGTGTCGCATGCGATGGTTTCGCCGCTCGATAATGTCGCGTGAGTTATGCGCAGACGGCCGCTGGTGGCCACCACACCTGTGCCGATGCGCACGTCCAGTCCGGATTCGCGTGCAGCGTTGCTCGCCTGGGGGCGAAGATCGGCAACCGCGGATATGGCAACGCCCGCCTGTTGCAATGCGGTCGCCGCCGCATAGGCGGTGTCGTCGCTGGTCACCATCACCGCGCGTGCGCCGACCGTCACGCCATATCGCAGAAGATAGTGCCGTGCGGCATCGGCCAGCATGACTCCAGGCCGGTCATTGTCGGAAAAAACCAGTGGCCGCTCGATTGCGCCCGCGGCGATGATCACCTCCTGCGCGCGCACCTGCCACAACCTCTCGCGTGGCAGTTGCGCTTCAAGTTTCGCCAGATGATCGGTGACGCGCTCTGCCAGCCCGATGAGATTATCAGGAAACCAGCCGAACGCGGTGGTCCGTGGAAGCAGCGTGACGTCCGCATTTTGATGGAGAGTTTCCAGTGTGTCCCATAACCAAACGGGCACCGGCTTGCCGTCGATCGTGGCCTGCGTCTCAGCCAGCAGTGATCCGCCCAGCTCTGCCTGCTCATCACATAGCACGACGCGTGCGCCACGCGCCGATGCGGCAAGCGCTGCCGCGAGACCGGATGGTCCCGCGCCGATAATCAACACATCGCAATGCGCATAATGCTGCGAGTACCTGTCGGGATCTGGCGACACTGGCGCATGTCCCAGCCCGGCAGCGGCGCGGATGGAAGGCTCATACAGATGGCGCCAGAATGCGCGTGGCCACATGAAGGTCTTGTAGTAGAAGCCCGCCGGAAGCAGTGAGCCGATTGCGTTGCTGACGGCGCCGACATCGAACCCCAGTGAGGGAAAGCGGTTCTGGCTGTGTGCCTGCATCCCGTCATATAATTCGAGCTGCGTTGCGCGTAGGTTGGGTGTGACGCGGCCGGGTCCACGATCAATACTCACCAGCGCGTTGGGCTCCTCCGATCCAGCGGACAGAATTCCGCGTGGTCGATGATACTTGAATGATCGGCCAACCAGATGCACACCATTTGCCAGCAGTGCCGAGGCGAGTGTGTCACCCTGGCAGCCAGTGAATTGCTTGCCGTCGAAACTGAATGACAGGGGCCGGGCGCGATCGACGCGACCGCCTTCCGGCGCGCGGAACTGTCCAGTCATTGAGTGGACGTATCCGGTCTTGGCTCGCCGGGCTTGTAGGTCGCCAGGATGCGATCGCTGACCGTATCGCGCACGCAGTTGAAGAATTGCCCGCAACCATGGATGTGGCGCCAGCGTTCGTAGTGTACACCTTTCGGATTGCTGCGCATGTAGAGGATTTCGGCCCACGCCGCATCGTCCAACAGCCCCGGATCGCGCGGACGCGCAATGTGCGCCTCGCCACCGTAATGGAATTCGTTTTCCGGCCGCGTGCCGCACCAGGGACAGGCGATCAGCAGCATCAGTGCGCCACCGCCGCGGCCGCGGCTTCGTCGATCAGGCGTCCGGTACGGAATCGGTCCAGCGTAAAAGGTGCCGCGATCGGATGCGGCGCATTGTGCGCGATCGTCGCGGCGAATACATGACCCGACCCTGGTGTCGCCTTGAACCCGCCGGTACCCCAACCGCAATTCACGAACAGTCCCGGCACCGGCGTCAGACCAATGATCGGTGACCGATCCGGCGTGACATCGACAATGCCGCCCCAGTTGCGCAGCATGCGCAGGCGGCGGAACGTCGGAAACAGTTCGCAGATCGCCTCCAGCGTGTGTGCGGAAATGTGCAGCCCGCCCGCCTGGCTGTACGACACGTAGGCATCGGTGCCGGCGCCGATCACCAATTCTCCTTTGTCCGACTGCGAAATGTAGGCGTGGATGCCGTTGGACATCACCACGCAGGGCAGCACCGGCTTTATCGGCTCGGACACCAGCGCCTGCAACGGATAGCTTTCCAGTGGCATGCGCACGCCGGCCATCGCCATCACCACGCTGGTATGACCCGCTGCAACCACCGCAATCTTTTTCGCCGCAATTCGCCCGCGTGTCGTGTCCACCGCGTTTACGGCTCCGGACGGCGCTCGGCTGATCGCGGTCACCTCGCAGTTCTGGATGATATCGACACCAAGCGCGCTCGCACCGCGCGCATAGCCCCAGGCCACCGCATCATGCCGCGCCACGCCGCCTCGGCGTTGCAGCGCGGCGCCCAGGATCGGATGACGCAACTCGGTCGAAATGTTGAGCGGCGGACAGAAGCGCTGCGCCAGTTCTGGTGTCAGCCATTCGTTGTCGATGCCGTTCAGCCGGTTGGCGTGCACGTGACGCTTGAACACCTGCACATCGTGCAGCGAATGCGCCAGCATCATCACGCCACGCGGCGAGTACATGACGTTGTAGTTCAGCTCCTGCGACAGGCCTTCCCACAGCTTGAGCGCATGTTCGTACAGCGCCGCACTCTCGTCCCACAGGTAGTTCGAACGGATGATGGTGGTGTTGCGCCCGGTGTTGCCGCCACCGAGCCAACCACGCTCCAACACCGCGACATTACGCACGCCGTGTTGCCTGGCGAGGTAATATGCCGTGGCCAAACCATGGCCGCCGGCACCAATGATCACGACGTCATAGCCTGCGCGTGGCTCAGGCGAACGCCATTGCTCCGGCCAGGTAGCTCCACCCAGCGCATGGCGTATCAAACTGTAGATCGAAAAGCGCAACGTTTCGTGTTCCCCGTCGCATCCTCACCCGGGCATCGTGTTGAGGCAAGCGGCGTCCGCCTGTAGCATGCGCAACAAACAAGGGGGAACGGAAATGGCGGATTACGACTACATCATCATCGGAGCCGGATCAGCGGGCTGTGTGCTGGCCCACCGGCTGAGCGAAAACCCGCGCAACAAGGTGCTGTTGCTGGAGGCCGGCCCAAAGGATGATTCCATGTGGATCGCCATCCCGGTCGGCTTCACCAAACTGCTCAACAGCCAACGATACAACTGGAATTTCGCCACCGAACCCGAGGACAACGTCAAGGGTCGCTCCATCCCCATCCCGCGCGGCAAGACACTCGGCGGATCGAGCTCGATCAACGGCATGCTGTATGTCCGCGGCAACCCGCTCGACTACGATACGTGGGCGCAGTTCGGCAATCGAGGCTGGTCGTATGAATCGGTGCTGCCGTATTTCCGCAAGTCGGAACACTTCGAACCCGGTGGCGACGAAACGCCTGGTCGCGGCGGTCTGCAGAACGTTGCCAACATGGTCGAACGCGCCGAATTGCCTGATGCGTTCATCGACGCGGCCGCCGCCGAGGGCTATCCGCGCAATCCGGACTACAACAACGGCAAGCAGGAAGGCTTCGGCTATTATCAGGTCACCCAGAAGAATGGCAGGCGATGGTCCACCGCGCGCGGCTTCCTCGATCCGGCGCGCGGTCGCGCGAACCTGCGCGTCGAGATCGAGGCCCATACCACGCGGATCCTGCTCGAAGGCAAGCGGGCGGTGGGCGTGGAGTACCGCCAGCACGGCCAGACGCACCAGGCACGCTGCGGCAGTGAGGTCATAGTTGCCGCGGGTGCGGTAAAATCGCCGCAGGTGCTGGAACTATCCGGGATCGGCCAGCCCGAACTGCTGCAATCGCTTGGCATCGAGGTGAAGCACGAGTTGCGTGGTGTCGGCGAGAACTACCGAGACCACTTTGCGCCGCGCATGAACTGGCGGGTGAAGCTGCCGATCACGCTCAACGAGCAGACGCGCGGCCTGGCATTCGCCAAGGAGATCATCAAGTACTATACGCAGCACCGCGGCGTGCTGACATTTACCGCTGGCATCGTCTATGGCTTTGTCAGGACGCGGCCGGAACTGGTGCAACCCGACGTGCAGTACCATTTCGCGCACGCAAGCTATGCGACCGCGCAGACCCGCGTTCTGGATCGCCAGCCCGGCATGACCCTGACGATTTATCAGTGCCGGCCGGAATCGCGCGGGTCTATCCATGCGAAGTCTCCCGACCCGCTGGCAGCGCCGGCGATCCGGCCGAATTTCCTGGCCGAGGAACTGGATCGTCAGACGGTGGTGGCTGGGATGAAGATCGGCCGCCGCATCATCAACAACGCGGTGATGGACAAGTACCGCGCGTTCGAGATGAATCCCGGCGATAAAGTGCAGACGGACGAGGAGTGGCTGGATTTCGCGCGCATGAATGGACAGACCACGTATCATGTCACCGGCACATGCAAGATGGGTCACGATCCGATGGCGGTGGTGGATGATGAACTGCGCGTGCACGGAATCGCGGGACTGCGGGTGATCGATGCGTCTATCATGCCGACACTGGTATCCGGCAACACCAATGCCGCGGTCATCATGATCGCGGAGAAGGGCGCCGATCTGATCAAGGCCGCGTCGACGCAACCAGTGCGTGCAGCAGCGTAACCGTCATTGCACGGCAGTCAGCCCACGTAGCGTACCAGCCGTCCGACAGGCGACCCTAGTAACTCGTCTTCGCGCATCACCGTCTGGCCGCGCACGATTGTAGCGATCGGCCAGCCGGTGATGTCCATGTCGGCGAACGGCGTCCATCCACACGGCGATTCGATCCAGGATTCCTCGATGCGGCGGCGGCGCTTCAGGTCAACCAGCGTAAAGTCCGCATCGTAGCCCGCGGCCAAGCGACCCTTGCCAACTACGCCATAGACCCGCGCGGGCCCCGCGCACATCAGATCGACCATGCGCATCAGCGAAAGCCGGCCGGCATTCACATGGTTCAGCATGACCGGCACCAAGGTCTGCACGCCCGTCAGCCCGGCGGGACAATCCGGCCAAGGCAGCAGTTTCTTGTCGCGTGCATGCGGCGCGTGGTCAGAGCCGATCGTGTCCACCGTGCCGTCGTTGATTGCGCGCCAGCCCGCCTCCAGATGACGCGGCCCGCGGATCGGCGGATTCATCACGCCGAAGCCCTTCAGCTTGTCGTAGCAATCCGGCGCCACCTGCGTCAGGTGATTCACCAGCACCTCGCAGGTGGCTATGTCACGAAAATCCTTGAGGTAATCCAGCTCCTCGGCTGTAGATACGTGCAGTATATGCGCCGGCCGCCGGGTCGCGCGTGCCAGTGCCATCAGGCGACGCGTGCCGAGAAACGCAGTCTCCTCGTCCCGCCATTCCATATGGCTGGAATAGGGATCGCCAGACTTGAACAGGCGGCGGCGATCCTGCAACCGGTATTCATCCTCGGAGTGATACGCGATGCGTCGGCGCCCCGACCGCATCACGCGTTCCAGATGTTCATCGTCTTCCACCATAAGGTCGCCGGTGGAACTGCCGGCAAAGATCTTGATCCCACACACTCCGCGGCCCAGTTCCAATGATGTGAGCTCCGGAATGTTCTGCTTGGTGCCACCAACGTATAGCCCGATGTCGCACCATGATTCGCGCTCGACGTACTCCTGCTTCCAGGCGAGCTGTGCCGCGTCGGTGATAGAGGGCGACGTGTTCGGCATGTCGAACACGGCTGCAAGTCCACCCAACACAGCGGCCCGGGTGCCGGTCGGGATGCTTTCCACAGCCTTGTCGCCTGGATCGCGCAGATGCACGTGCGGATCGATCAGGCCGGGCAGCACGTGCAGGCCATTGGCATCGATCGTCGCGTCCGCGGTCGCGCCCGATCCAACGCCGAGTGCGGCGATGCGGCCGCTACGTACTCCGACGTCCGTGGCTTCGATGCCCCAGGGCAGCACACAGTTGCCATTGCGGATCAGCAGATCGAAATGTGCGGGCATCTTTTTCTCCCCCAGCTCGTTCTGATTGTTCGCAGGCTATCAGCAATCTGTCATTGCGAACGGAGTGCAGCAATCTCGCAGTCGTTTCTCCACGATATTGCTTTGCTTCGCCATGCCAGCGTGCGCGCTCATCCCGCATCGATCCGGCCCATCTCGCGCTCGCCGTACCGCCAGCTCCATCCGATCATCAGTGCCATGCAGCAGATCCACATTGCCTCGCTGAGCGGCAGGAACAGTGCGATCGGCAGCAGCGGGATCAGGATCAGGCGCAGCGATGCCTCGCACAGCAGAGCGACCGCCCACACGACAGTGATGCGGTGCATCAGGCGGCGGTAGCGGGGCTCCGTCTCCCACATCTTCTCGGCTTCCGCCCGGTCTTCGGCATCGGCGCTGAGGTTCGCCAGGTGGAACACCAGCGGACGACGTGCAAACAGCGATCCCAGCATCAGCAAACCGAGCGAACCAGTGAACAGCGAGCCCTTCGCAAGTACGAAGTACGGACTGGTGAAATATAGCGTGGCGAGGATCGAGGCGACCGTCGCCACCAGCACGATCATGCCGAGAGCCTGCACCCGGCGCTCGCGAACAAAGCCATAGATGATCGAGGCGACCGGAAACACCGCTCCGGCAGCGAGCGCCTGCACGGTCGGCACACCTTCATAACTCAGCAGCAGATAGGTCGCGTAGGGCAGGCCGGCATTCACGCCGATGTCCCGCAACAGCACCGTGCGATCGGTCATAGCGTTGCCAGGGTCTCGAACACGTCGCCCGCCGGCGGGAGCCCGAGAATATGCCTGCGGTGCCACAATGCATAGAACAGCAGCTTCCATGCGGCGAAACCCTGACGCCAGCGGTGAATGTGGCTGAACAGCATTCGCACCTTCGCCGGATCGGCGATTTCCGCAATGCCGGGCTGAGCCGCCACCAATGGGCCGAGTCGCGATCCCTGTCCCTTGATCCAAGCGCCGACCGGCACGGTGAAACCTTGCTTCGGCGCAAACGGCCGAGCGATCGGCAGATGCTTCTCCAGCCACTTGCGCAGGATCCACTTACCCAGACCAGCACGCAATTTCATCCCGTCCGGCAAACGGAACGCGGCATTCGCCACGCCAGGATCGAGGAATGGTGTACGTCCCTCCACCGCGTGCGCCATCAGGCAGCGATCCAGCTTCAGCAGCAGATCGTGCGGCAGCCAATCGGCCATGTCGGTTGCCTGCGCCGCCGCCAGACGCGAACGGCCACCTTCCGCCGCCTCTGCTTCTGCCGCGGCGATGCCGTCACGCCAGGTAGTGGAACGCGAGCGCAGCACATCCACGCGATCGAAGCTGCCGCGCGCCCACATCGTCCGTCCGCCCAGCCACCACGGCTTCATCGCGCTGCGATAGCGCCCATAGCCGGCGAAGATCTCGTCGCCGCCTTCACCGCTCAGTACCACCTTCACGTCCTGCCGTGCGCGCTGTGCCAGGAACCATGTCGGAATGATCGCGTAATCCGCCGCCGGGTCGTCCATGCAGCCGACGATCTCGGGCAGATGCCGCCAGACCATCTTTTCGGTGATCTCGATCGTCTCGTGGTGCGCGCCGAGAGCTTTCGCAACTGTCGCTGCGTGCTCGCGTTCGTCGGCCGCGCCTGGCGCATCGAACCCGGCGGTGAACGCCAGCACCGGCTGACTGTTCAGCCGCGCCATCAGTGCGAGCAGGGTGGCACTGTCGATGCCTCCCGACAGGAACATGCCGTACGGCACATCGCTGCGCTGATGCAGATCGACGCTTTCCTCCAACGCGCGGTCCAGCCGTGCCAGCGCCGCATCCTCGTCGATGTTCTCCGGCCCACCGTCAGGAATATGCGACACACGGCGCCGATCCAGCACGTGGCCATCGGCACAGGTCAGCGTTTCGCCGGGCAGCAGGCGCTGGATGCCTTCGAAGATCGTCTCGGTGCCGGTGGTGAATTGTAGCTGCAAAAGCTCTTCACGCGCGGCCGGCCGCACTGTGCGTGCCACCAACCCGGCTTCCAGCAGCGCCTGCGGTTCGGACGCGAATGCCAGGCCGCCGGCGACCTGCGCGATATACAGCGGCTTGATGCCGAACGGATCGCGCGTCAGCGTCACCGTGCGTTGCATGCGTTCATGGATGGCGATGGCGTACATGCCGCGCAGGTGCTGCGCATAGTCCGCACCCTCCTTCAGCCACAGATGCAGCGGCGGCTCACAGTCGCTGTTGGTGGCGAAGTTTACCCCCGGCATCGCGACACGCAATTCGCGGTAATTATAGATCTCGCCGTTGCACACCAGTGTGGCGGGGCCGGCGAACAGCGGCTGGTCGCCGGTCACCAGGTCGATGATCGACAGCCGGTTGTGTACCAGCGCGACCCGACCGACGACGGCGTGACCGGTGCCGTCGGGTCCACGATGCGCCAGTGAATCAATCAACCGCGACAAGGTTGCAGGGTCGGGCGGGGGCGCCCCGGAGGACAGGATCAGGCCGGCAATGCCGCACATTCAGGGCTTCTCCACGGTGGCAAGAAACTGCCGCCAGCGCGCCACCACGGGCGCCTCGGCATACGCCGCTTCGTAGCGGAGGCGGCCCGCTTCTGCCAGCGCCGCCGCATGACCGGGATTATCCAGCACGCCGGCGATGGCACTGGCCAGCGCTTTCGGGTCCTCCGGCGGCACCAGCAGCCCGTCGCGCCCGGGCGTAATCAGCTCTCGCGGGCCATCCGAAGCGGCGGCGACCACCGGACGGCGTGCGGACCAGGCCTCGATCACCACGTTACCCAGCGGCTCGACGCGGGACGGACAGACCAGCAGATCGGCAGCGGCAAGCAACGCCGCTGTATCGCTGCGCCAACCGGGCAGGTGCAGCCGGTCGGCGACCCCCTCGCGGCGGGCGATGTCCAGCAAGGCGGTGCGCTCCGGACCCTCGCCGGCGATCACCGCGTGCACGCCGGGGACTGCCGGCATGGCGCGGACCAGTACGTCGAACGCCTTGTTGCGATGCAGTCTGCCCAGGGCAAGGATGATCCGGACGCCATGGGGCACGGGGAGGGATGCTGGTATGGCGTTCGCCATATCCGACGCGAAGTTGGGTAGGTAATGCGCCCGCGCCGCCGGCCAGCCCTGGCGCGTGATCCAGTCGATGATCCCGCGGGTATTGCCGATCAGGTGGTCACAGTGCCGGTAGTGGCGCAGGTCGTAGTAGCCGCCGAGCCGCCCGGCGAGCACCCAGTCGCCGCGTGGCGTGAAGTGTGCCGCGCGGTTCATCCAGGCCACTGTGACGCGCGGTGCGAAACGTCGCAGGGCCGTATGCAGCCGTGGGCCGGTCAGCAGGTCGAACGGTCCGCCAAAAGCGAGCTGTACGGGGGTTGATCCCGCGCTTGTCAGCCGTTCCGCCCGCGGCGCATTGCGTCGGATCACAGGCAGGACGGTCTCGCCTGCCTGTGCCAGGGCGATGGTAAGCCGCTCGAAGAACAGCTCTGCCCCGCCGGCCGGCGAACCGGCCATCACCTGTGCGATCTTCATGTCGCTCCGTGTCTAGATCAGCGGGTGTCGTCATTGCGAGCGGTGCTTCCACAGTCCCTCATGGGCTCGGGCCGCGAAGCGGGCCACGCAGGGGAGGGGGCGTCGCACAATGGGACGGAGATTGCCGTCTTGCTCCGTCGCGCCATGCGCCCATTGAAACCGGTTTCCTTCAGGGAATGGGTCGCCGCCAGCCGGTACAGTGGCCGCCAGCCGGTACAGTGATCGTATTGACAGGTTGTGCGTCCATACACTTCTTGCGGGCCGCCGCGCCAAAGCCCACTCTTCCACGCATGACGCGGCTGGCAGCATTGCCCGAACGGGGCGTGATCGAAGTCGGTGGAGAGGACCGGGAAGCCTTCCTGCAGGGCCTGGTGTCGAACGATGTAGCGCAGGCGGTTCCCGGTCGTGCGGTCTGGGCGGCATTGCTGACGCCGCAGGGCAAGTGGCTGGCCGATTTCTTCATCCTGGCCGACGGCGACCGCCTGCTGCTGGATTGCGAACGCGGCCAGATGCCGCTGTTGCTGCAACGCCTGTCACGCTTCCGCCTGCGAGCCAAGGTGACGTTGCGCGCGGCCGAGGAATTTTCCGTTTATGCCGCGTGGACCGACGCGCCCACAGCACAGGCGATCACCGCCCCCGACCCTCGGCTGCCCGACGCCGGCTGGCGATTGCTGTCCGCCACGCCGCTGCGAACCACCGCATCGGAGGTGGATTGGGATCGGCACCGGCTCGCTCTCGGCCTGCCCGACGGCTCGCGCGACCTGGAACCGGAAAAGACCGTACTGCTGGAGGCCGGATTCGATGAACTGAACGGCGTGTCCTGGAGCAAGGGCTGCTACATGGGTCAGGAATTGACCGCGCGCACCAAGTACCGCGGCCTGATCAAGCGCCGCCTGGTTCCGGTGGCGGTAATAGGCAGCTTGCCGCTGCCTGGCACGCCGGTATTGCGCGGCGCGACAGAGGTCGGAACGATGCGCTCCGGCCGCGACCAGTCGGGACTGGCGGTGCTGCGGATCGACGCAATGCGCGACACGCTGACGTGCGGCGAAGCGACGCTTGCTCCGCGACTGCTCCGGTGGATGACGCTGCCGGAGGCAGTGGCATGACCGACTACGACACCGACGTCCTGCTGTGGAGTGAACGTCAGGGCGAACTGCTGCGCCGCCGCGCCGCCGGCAAACTGGTGCGCGCCGCCGGCGAACTGCCGAGCGACGAACCATGACCGAAACGCAGGCGATCGACTGGGAAAGCCGTTATCGGGCCGGCAATACCGGGTGGGAGCGTCCTGGCATCAACCCCGCATTCCTCGCCTGGCGCGAAGCGGGCGAGCTGGCGCCTTGCCGCATCCTGATCCCCGGCGGCGGACGCAGTGTCGAACCCGTTGCCCTGGCGGAAGCCGGTTTCGACGTCACCGTGGTGGACGCGGCCGCCAGTGCGGTTGCCGCGCAGCGGGGTCGTCTGGAGCGACTGCATGTCGCAGCGCAGGTTGTGCAGTCCGACCTGTTCACCTGGAACCCGGATGCGCCGTTCGACGCAATCTACGACCAGACCTGCCTGTGCGCGCTGCCACAGGCCATATTGCCGGATTACGCGGCGCGCCTGCATCGGTGGCTGCGACAGGGCGGCAAATTGTTCGTTCTGTTCATGCAGACCGGCGTGGCGGGTGGACCGCCGTTCCATTGCGACATGGACGATATGCGGCTGCTGTTCGCCGATGGCCGGTGGCGCTGGCCCGACGTGCTGCCGGCCCCGGTGGCACATTCGCCTGGCCGGGTGGAACAACCCGCCATCTTGCAGTCGCTTTGACGCGATGATCGCGGCAACGAAGGGCCGCCATGCCTGTCGTTGCCAGCAGCCTCGCAACGCAGCAAGCTCGAACCGGTTGCGCGTCGCTTCGTCGCTATGACAAGCGTGTCGCAATGACCAGCGTAGCGTGGCGAGTTGCACGTGATGAGCAGCGCGCGACAGTAGCAGGAGATGCCGATGGAATCGTCGTTCGAGCAGGCCCTGGAGACGCGCGTTGCGGACATCCTGGAACGCTGCACTGCGTGCGGCGCCTGCGTCGAGGTATGCCCGATGCCGGCGCCCGCAGGCATCGATGCCAGCGACCCTTCGGCACTCGCGTCTGGTGTACTGGCGATCCTGCGCGGCGGCGATAACCACGAGGCCTCCGCGCGCTGGGCAGCAGTGTGCACCGGCAGTGGCCACTGCATTCCGGCGTGCCAGTACGGCGTGAATCCGCGCTTCATGCTCGCGATGGCGCGTCTCGCCAAGGAAAAGCGGGCCGGATCGGCGGATCGTCGGCGCATCGGGTTCACCCGCTTCACCGGCATGACGACCGGCGTGCGCGTGCTGTCGCGGTTGCAACTGCCGCCCGATCTGCTGGCGCGCTTCCGTCCCGAAGAAGACAGCCACGAAGCACCGGACGTGGTATTCTACACCGGCTGCAATTTGCTGAAGACGCCACACATCGCGCTGCTCTGCTTCGACATCATGGATGCTCTCGGCATCCGCTATCGCGTCATGGGCGGACCGTCGCATTGCTGTGGCGTGCTGCAATTCCGTGCCGGCGATCTCGCGACATCAGGCCGCATCGCCTATCGCACCATCGATCGCCTGGCGAGCGCCGGCAATCGTGTCCTGTCCTGGTGCCCATCATGCCAGGTGCAGCTTGGCGAGGTTGTCGTCCCGGGCAAGACCGACTCGAGGCTGGAGCTGGAGCCGTTCCTGCTGTTTCTCGCCGCGCGGCTCGATGCGCTGCGTCCACTGCTGGTGCATCCGGTCAACAAACGCGTCGGGCTGCACGAGCATCCTGGCGTGCCGGGTATCACCGATGCCGCGCGCAGCATCCTGCTGGCAATCCCCGGTCTCGACTTCGTCGATCTGCAGCAGCCGCGAATCGGCTGGATGTGCAACACGTTGAATCCGGTACCGGAATACAAGCGACAGATTCACCATGGCCAGCTACAGGCGGCGGCGGATGCCGGTGTCACGACCTTGGCGGGCATCTACCATGCGTGTCATCGCGAGCTTTGTTCGCACGAACGCGATTGGCCGTTCGAGGTGGTGAACTTCCTCGAGCTGGTCGGCGAAAGCATGGGCGTTGCCCGCCCTGACCTGTTCAAGCGGCTCAAGCTGATGCAAGACGTCGACGCGATCCTTGCCGACGCTGCACCGATGATCGAGACGCATCACCTCGATCTCGAAGAAGTGCGGAGCGTCATCCTCGCGGACATGCTGGGTGAACAACCGTTGCCGCTGCGCGTGTGAAGCTGCGCATCACGTCGGGCAATCGGGTGAACGCGTTAAAGATGCGCTTTTGTTGTCGTTGCGAGCGGAGCGAAGAAATTTCGGCCGGGTGGGGCACTTCGATGGAGATTGCCGCGTCGCCGCGCTTCTCGCGGTGACAGGGATGCCAGAGTGGTTGCTCGGGCGGACCGTCAGCGAACGCCAGCCCGCCAGCCCAGCCGCACAACACCGGCCGCACAACAATGGACTCACCGCCCACTGTGGCGCACGAATGTCCATCCGAGGCATCCCTGCACGGCACCTCAACCGAACACTGCGCCCTTCCAGCGGTCCCCACACGAGAATGCGATTGCGATGATGACATACCAGAGGGACTTTTGAAACATAGGGCGGGACCTTTGCGTCCCGATAGGTGGTTGATGTGGACCGGCTGACGAGCATGACGGTATTTGCCAAAGTGGCCTCCCGACGGAGCTTCTCCGGGGCGGCGCGCGAGCTTGGCATCTCCCAGGCCACGGCGAGCA
>DATKFJ010000387.1:0-19509 GCA_035511435.1 Acetobacteraceae bacterium
CACGCCGCCGGACGACGTCAATGTCGTCATCGAGGTCGCCATCGGCGGCGAGCCGATCAAATACGAGATGAACAAGGCCGCCGGTACGCTGTTTGTCGATCGCTTTCTGTACACACCGATGCGCTATCCCGGCAATTACGGTTTCATCCCGCACACCCTGTCCGACGACGGCGACCCGATCGATGTGCTGGTGGCCAACACCCGTCCGATCCTCGCCGGCGCCGTCATCAACGTGCGGCCGATCGGCGTGCTGAAGATGGAAGACGATGCCGGTGGCGATGAAAAGATTATCGCGGTGCCATCGCCCAAGCTGACGCAGCGCTATGTACACGTCCACAACTATGTCGACCTGCCGCAAATCACGTTGCAGCAGATCCAGCATTTCTTCGAACACTACAAGGACCTCGAACCCGGCAAGTGGGCGAAGATCACTGGCTGGGGTGACGCAGAGGAAGCTCGGCGTTTCATATCCGAGGCAATTGTGCGGGCGCAGGTGTAGCAGGCCGCGCGGTAGCGTCTCAGTTTGAATCTCAGCTCTGCGTGGGAGCCAACGGCAGCTATCAGGCGAGCGGACCTCCTGATATAAGAGTAAAATGCTGAAACTTACGTGTCTCTGCGGTCAAGTCCGCATCGAAGTGGCAAAGCGACCAGACTTCATCAACGAGTGCAATTGCACGCTATGCAGCAAGTCTGGCGCTCGCTGGTCCTATTTCCACCCCTCCGAAGTCAGCATCGAGGGCGCAACCAGAGAATATAGCCGGGAAGACAAAGACGATCCGGCCGCAGAAATCCACTTCTGCGGCCGATGTGGTTCGACTACGCATTTCACTCTGACGGAGAGCGCCATATCGAAATTCGGCAATGTCCAGACGGGCGTTAATATGTCGCTGGCAGATGAAAGCGATCTCGTCGGCATCGAACTTCGTTACCCTGACGGACGGGCTTGGTCGGGCGGGGCCGGCTTCGGCTATGTGCGGAAGCCCCGAGTCATTGGCCAAAGCGCGGCTTCGCAATGACTACTTACGAGGATTGCCGCTAAGGCGAGAGCCAAACTGAGACACTACCTGCCGCGCCGCCATGGTGACGACAGCGAAGCTGAACGACCCGCGGTCGGATTGGCCGGCAGGCCCGTCTGTCGTGACTTAGACCGCTCCCCCGCCCCCTCGACCCATCACATCACAACGCGAAACCTCCTGATATATATACTACCCTTGTAGTTACTATATATAACCACAATATCCCGCAAATTCCACCGCGCGGGTTCAGCCACCATGCAAATCCCCGATTACCTTCCCAACCTCCCCCCAGCCGTCACTCGCGAGGTCTTCGCCTACCTCTGCGCTACCCTTCCACTGTCCGTCATCGATAACCCCGACCAGCTCGCCGACCGCAATGAAGCGGCGGTCGCGGCCCTCGCAGCCCTGCACCCCGGCGACGCGTTCGAGGCCAGGCTTGCCGCCCAGATCGTCGCCGCCGACGCCCATGTTATTGATTGCCTCCGCCAAGCCGCGCAGCGCGGCCAGACGCCGGAGGAAGTCCGCCGTTGCCGCGCGCAGGCCGCCACCATGATGCGCTGCATGCAGAGCAGCCTGCGCCAGCTCAAGCGCGACCAGGCCATTGGCGATCATGCGAGCAGCGCCACGCGCCAAGCAGCCATGGACCGTGCCATCCACCGGATGAGGCACATCTCGGTCCCTGCCGCGCAGCAGGCATCGCCGCCTAACCCAACCGAACACGCCCCAACCGAACACAACCCAGCCGAACACGCCCCAGCCGAATACGATCTAGCCGCAGAAGCGGGTCGCTACGCGAGGGCCCACCCGAAGCGTGCCTCGCTCATCCGTCGCCTGGGCGGGCTGCCGGCCAGGCTCAACTTCGGCCCGCTCCGCCCCGAACTGGTCGCCGCCATCGTCGCCAGCGCCGACCCTTTGGTGCGTGCCTTCGACACCGTAGCCCGTCGCACAAGAACCGCCGCCTGATCCATCGCCGCCACGGCACTCCTGCTTACCTTGTGAAAGGGGGCGGAGGGCGAGGCACCAGAGCAAAGCTGCCAGGGGAAGAAATAACGCCCAGTGCGCGTTTGCCCATCATCCAAGCCGCACGCGCCTCACCCCACGCAATCACCCGGAAGCAAGTCGCAGCCCCGCTGCAACCCGCCCCCTTGACCCCAAAGCCCTCCCGAGAACGCCGTGACTTCATCTCGCTCATCGAGACAATGAGACACACGCGAGACGCAAACCCCTCACGGCGAAACCCCATAAGCCCACAATCCCAACACCCAAGTTGACCGCCCAACACTGCCCGCGCAGGATGCACCGCCATGATCCTGCTGATCGACAACTACGATAGCTTCACCTTCAACCTGTTCCACTTCCTGGGCGACGTTGGCGCCCGGTGCGAGGTCGTGCGCAACGACAAGCTCACCGTAAACGACGCCCTCGCGCGCCAGCCGGAAGCGATCGTGCTCTCCCCCGGCCCATGCACTCCGAACGAGGCCGGCATCTGCCTGGACCTCATCACCGCCGCCGCGGGGAAAATCCCCATCCTCGGCGTCTGCCTCGGCCATCAGGCGATCGGCCAGGCATTTGGCGGCAACGTCGTCCGCGCGCCCGCCCCGATGCACGGCAAGATATCGCGCATCTTCCACACCGCGGCCGACATCCTGGAAGGCCTCCCCTCGCCGTTCTCCGCCACGCGCTACCACAGCCTGATCGTCGATCGCGCTACGTTGCCCGACGTACTGGTGGCCACCGCCTGGACCGAGGACGGGCTGCTGATGGCGATGCGCCACCGCGCGCTGCCGATCTTCGGCGTGCAGTTCCATCCCGAAAGCATCGCCAGCCAGCACGGCCATGAATTACTGACAAATTTCCTCGCGATCGCTCGCGGCACCAACGCCCCGGCGCGCGCCGCCTGACGTCGGGAAATGTCCAACAACCTGAAACCGATCCTGGCCCGCCTCGCCGCGGGCGAGACAATGACCGACGCCGAAGCAGAAAACGCCTTCGACATCATCATGTCCGGCGAAGCCACCCCGGCACAGATCGGCGCATTGCTGATGGCGATGCGGGTGCGCGGCGAAACGGTGCCCGAACTGACCGGCGCGGTCCGCGCGATGCGGGCACGCATGACCGCAGTCGCCGCCCCCGCCGACGCGATCGATGTCTGCGGCACCGGAGGCGATGCGGCCGGCACGCTGAATGTCTCCACCGCCGTGACCTTCGTGATCGCTGGCTGCGGCGTGCCGGTGGCCAAGCACGGCAACCGTGCCCTCTCCTCGCGCACCGGCGGCGCGGACGTGCTGACCGCCCTCGGCGTCAACGTCGACGTGCCGCTGGAACGCCTGTCGGACATCCTGCGCGCCGCGAACTGCGCCTTCCTGTTCGCGCCGCGTCACCATCCCTCGATGCGCCACGCCGCCGGTCCGCGCGTCGAACTCGGCACGCGCACAATTTTCAACCTGCTGGGACCACTGGCCAATCCGGCCCGCGTGCGCCGCCAGCTCATCGGCGTGTTCGCCCCCGAATGGGCCCGGCCAATGGCCGAAACCCTCGGCCGACTCGGCAGCGAGACCGCCTGGATCGTGCACGGCCAGGGCCTCGACGAACTCACCGTGGCCGGCGAGAACCAGGTAACTGCCTGGCAGCACGGCGCTGTACGCAGCTTCACCGTGAACCCCGAGGATATCGGCCTGCCGCGCGCACCGGTCGAGGCGATCCGTGGCGGCGATGCCGCGCTCAACGCCGCAACCTTGCAGGCATTGCTTCAAGGTGCGACCGGCCCATATCGCGACACGGTGCTGCTGAATTCAGCCGCGGCGTTGAATGTGGCGGCAAAGGCGGCGGACCTGCGCGAGGGCGTGGCGCTCGCCGCCCGCTCGATCGCATCCGGCGCGGCACTCGGCGCATTGGAAACGCTGCGGCGCGAAACGGCTGTGCGCTGATCCCCCCGGTCAGTCAGACAAGCCCGCAGGAGCGACCCGGAGGAACGAGAGGAGCCGATGGCTGACGACATAACCATCCCGCCTGCCGATGTCCTGGCCCGCATCTGTGCCGATACGCTGGCAGCGGTGGCGCGTGCCAAGGCGGCAACCAGCATCGACACCCTGCGCTACGAGATCGGCATCCGCCATGACGCGCCACGCGGTTTCGGGTCGGCGCTGAAGCACGCCGTCGCCGGTGGTCGCTACGGCCTGATCGCCGAGATCAAGAAGGCGTCGCCGTCAGGCGGCCTGATCCGGCCGGACTTCGATCCCCCGGCACTGGCGCGCGCCTATCGCGACGCGGGGGCGACCTGCCTCTCGGTGCTGACCGACGGGCCGCATTTCCAAGGCAGTGCCGCCGATCTGATGGCGGCCCGCGAAGCCGTTGACCTGCCGGTGCTGCGCAAAGACTTCATTCTTGATCAGTGGCAGGTCTACGAAAGCCGCGCGATGGGGGCGGACTGCATCCTGCTGATCCTGGCAACACTCACCGACACCCAGGCTCGCGACCTGGAAGAGCTGGCGCGCTGCCTGGATATGGATGTGCTGGCCGAGGTGCACGATCGGCGCGATCTGCAGCGGGCACTCGGTTTGCAGACACCGCTGATCGGCATCAACAACCGCAATCTCAAGACCTTGGTCACCGATCTGGCGACAACGGACGAATTGGCGCCGCTGGTGCCGCCGGACCGCTTCCTGATCGCCGAGAGCGGCATTCGCAGCCACGCCGACCTGCAACGCCTGGCCGCGGTGGGGCCACACTGCTTCCTGGTCGGCGAAAGCCTGATGCGCCAGCCGGACGTCGAGGTCGCCACCCGGACGCTTCTGACGGGCGAACCGTGAGCCGGGAGTTCAGCCATTTCGACGCGCGTGGCAACGCGGCGATGGTCGATGTCGGCGCCAAGCCGGTCACCGAACGCACCGCGACGGCGCGTGCCCGGGTGACCATGCTGCCGGCCACGCTGGCGCTGATCCGCAGCGGCGGCGCGAAGAAGGGCGACGTCCTGGGCGTAGCGCGGATCGCCGGCATCATGGCGGCCAAGCGCACCGCGGAGCTGATCCCGCTCTGTCATCCGTTGCCGATCAGCGCCGTGACCGTTGACCTGACAGTTGTGGCGGACGCGGTGGAGATCGTCGCGACAGTGCGCACCACCGGCCAGACCGGGGTCGAGATGGAGGCGCTGACCGCAGCTTCCGTGGCCGCGCTGACGGTCTACGACATGTGCAAATCGGTGGATCGTGGCATGTGCATCGAGGCGCTGCGTGTGACCCACAAGGCCGGCGGCAAGTCGGGTGAATTCAGCCAGGACTGAACTGTTCGACCTCGCCATCATCGGCGGCGGCGTGAACGGCTGCGGCATCGCGCGCGACGCCGCCGGCCGTGGGCTTTCCGTGCTGCTTGTCGAGCAGGGCGATCTGGCCAGCGGCACATCCTCGGCGTCCACCAAGCTGATCCACGGTGGGCTGCGCTATCTGGAGCACCACGCCTTCCGCCTGGTCCGTGAATCGCTGGCCGAGCGCGAGGTGCTGCTGCGCGCCGCGCCGCATATCATCCGGCCGATGCGCTTCGTGCTGCCCCACCACGCGGCGCTGCGGCCCCGTTGGCTGATCCGGCTCGGCTTGTTCCTCTACGACCATCTGGGCGGTCGCAAGATCCTGCCGGGCACGCGCTCGCTGGACCTGCGGCATGATCCCGCCGGCGAACCGCTGCGGCCGGAATTCACCCGCGGTTTCGAGTATTCCGATTGCAGCGTGGATGATTCCCGCCTCGTCGTGCTGAATGCCCGCGATGCGGCGACGCACGGTGCGGACATTCGCACGCACACACGCTGCATCGCCGCGCGGCGAACGGATGGCGTGTGGCGGCTGGCGCTGCAGGGCGATGCCGCGGCGCACGCGCGCGTCGTGGTCAATGCCGGCGGCCCGTACGTGGCACGCGTGCTCACCGATGTCATCCGCGAAGCGGCGCCAAAGCGTGTCCGGCTGGTGCGTGGCAGCCACATCGTGGTGCCGAAGCTCTATGCGCACGACCGCAGCTACATCTTGCAGAACGCCGACGGCCGCGTGTGTTTCGCGATTCCCTACCAGCAGGATTTTACCCTTATCGGCACCACGGACGAGGACTTCCATGGCGATCCCGCGGACGTGGCCAGCACGGCAGAGGAAGAGCGCTACCTGTGCGCCGCGGTCAGCCAATACCTGCGCCGGCCGGTCGATCCGGCGGCCATTGTCTGGCGCTATTCAGGTGTCCGTCCGCTGCTGGATGACGGCGCCGGCAAGGCACAGGAGGCCACGCGCGACTACACCCTGGAGTTGGAGGCGCCAGCCGACAGCGCGCCGCTGCTCTCGGTGTTCGGCGGCAAGATCACGACGTATCGGCGGCTCGCCGAAGCGGCGATCGCAAAGCTGTCGCGGTTCTTTCCGGCTATGCGTGTTGCGTGGACCGCGGGCGCTGCATTACCCGGCGGGGATTTCGAGTGGAACGCGATCGAGACCGTGCGGCATGATCTCTGCCGCCGCTACCCGTTCCTGTCCGAAGCCACATCGCGGCGTCTGGTGCGAGCTTACGGTACGCTCGCCGCCGACACCCTCGGCGATGCCCGCGGCGCCGGCGATCTCGGCCGCCGTTTCGGCGCGGACCTGACCGAGCGCGAGGTGGACTGGCTTCAGCGCACCGAATGGGCCCGCACCGCCGACGACGTGCTGTGGCGGCGCAGCAAACTCGGCTTGCGCGTTAGCCCCGCTGACGTCACGCGGCTGGCAGATTACCTCGCCGCTTCAACGGCATCGAACGTGGACGCGGCGTAGCGGATTGCATGCGGACAGCCGGGCTCGCCTGTCATTGCGATGTCATTGTGAGCAGCGCGGCAGTCTCGGTCACGGTGTACGCGCCCAACTCGCCGCAGGTTGCTTCGCTCCGCTCGCAGCAGCAACACGGTAGGAATCCGTCACAGGGTCACACCCGATTGCCCTGCGGTGGACCGCATTGCTCGCAGCGGGGCTGGCCGTATTTGGTCTGCGAAGCATTGGCTGACGGCACCATTTTACAGGTGAAGCGCGCCAAGCCAGTATCGCGTCGTTGTGACAACGGATAGTATCGCCATCGTGCCTTGTCCGAAAAAAGGAGACCGCTATGCGAATTCCGTCGTGTGGTCGAACCCTCGGTGGCTTGCTGGCCGTCAGCGCCATGATGCAACTTGCCGGCCCAGGAACAGCCAGTGCATCCGTGATCTCATCCAGCGCCACGTTGCCGGTGCTGGGCGTGCCGTACACAGCGGCAGTTGGCGCTGGATGCTTTCCCGCCGTGGCCAAATGCATTTCGAGCGGATCCCTGACGCTGACCGCATTGGTGTCGTCGACCTTCGGCGGTGGCAGCCAGGACATTGAGGCGGACGCCACCTACTCGGGCGAGTTGACCACACTTCTCGGCGTGCCGGTCGCGCCGGTGATGCTGACCGGCACGCTCGACGAACAGGTGCTCGGACGCGTAGGACCGGACGAGACTGGGTCCTGGACCACCGATCTTACCGCCCTTTCATTGAGCGGTCCGGTGTTGGGCAGCACGTTGACCCTCGGTCTGGACCCGGCGCACGCATCCACCGGCACAACCTCGATCACGCCAGTGGGCGGCAACGCCGGTACATTCAAGATCGACAGCTTCTTCGACATATTCGTCGAGCTCACGCTTGACAGTCCGCCGCTGGAGACGACGCGTGGGCCGATCTTGGCCACGCTCGGGGCGCCCGAGCCTGCCAGCCTCGCGCTGCTGGCACCCGCGTTGCTGGGCCTGCTGGCAGCAAGACGCCGCGCGTCTGGTCCCGCCAAGGAATAATCGCCCGTAAGAGGTTGTCGCTTCCCGCCGGGTCGCGTCGTCGCCCCGGGACGCAGCTTTTGCGCTCGTCCGGGCTCTGATTGCCCTAGACATCTAGACAAATCCGATCATTCTCCATCTTCCCTTTTAGCCCCCCGCGGTATGACAATTCGATGACACCGCGAGAGGGCAATCCGGTATGTCCAGCCTGACATCGGCAATAGGCGCAACCCTGGGCACTATGGACCGCCGTCGTCGGGTCCTTGCCGTCACCTGCGGCGTGCACGCGCTGCATGACGGGTTCACCGACCTGATCTACGTGCTGCTGCCGATCTGGCAGGCCGAATTCGCGCTGAGCTACGCCGCGCTTGGCGTGCTTCGCATGCTGTTCACCGGAGTGATGGCGAGCTTTCAACTTCCGCTGTCGCACCTGGCGCGTCGGGTGGGCGGCCCCCTGCTGCTGGCGATCGGCACGGCGCTGGCCGGCGGCGCTTATCTGACCATCGGCCTGAGTGGCGCAGGCTTTGTCATGCTGGCCGCCGCACTGATGGTGGGCGGCGTCGGTGCAGCCGTGCAGCATCCGATCGGTTCGGCACTGGTCTCGGCCGCGTATGCCGCGCACGGCTCGCGATCCGCGTTGGGCACCTACAACTTCGCCGGCGATCTCGGAAAAATGGCGCTGCCCGCCGCAACGGCGTGGCTGCTTGTCGTCATGCCGTGGCGACCCGCGCTGGGGCTCATCGGCATGCTCGGCATTGGTGGCGCAGCCGCGATCCTGCTGCTGCTGCCGCCGAAGCTCGATGTCGCACCGGAGCCGGATATGGCGGCACGCACGGTGCCCACTGCGCACACCCAACCGCGCCAGCGGCTGGGGTTTCCCCTGCTGCTTGCTATTGGCATCGTCGACAGTGCGACGCGCATGGGTTTCCTGGCGTTCCTACCCTTCGTGCTGCGGGCAAAAGGTGCGGCGACGCCGACCATCGGCATAGCCCTCACGCTGATCTTCACCGGCGGTGCTGTCGGCAAGTTGGCCTGCGGATTATTGGGTGCGCGGCTTGGCGTGCTGCGCGCCGTGCTGCTGACCGAACTTGCAACAGCGCTGGGCATCGTGGCTCTTGGCTGGCTGCCGCTGGATGCTTCGCTCGCGTGCCTGCCGATCATCGGCATTGCGCTGAACGGCACCTCCTCCGTGCTCTACGGTACGGTGCCGGAACTGGTTCCGCCGGATCGCCGTGAGCATGCGTTTGGCCTGTTCTACACTGGCACGATCGGTGGTGGCGCGATCGCCCCGGCATTGTACGGTTTCGCGGGCGACGCATTCGGACCGGAACGCGCCATCTTCATCGTCGCCGCGGTGTGCATGCTGACCTTGCCGCTGGCCTGGGCGTTGCGTCCGTCGCTGACCGATCCGCGTCAACGCAACCAGCCGTCTGCCGCAGCCACACGAACCGGCTGAGCGCGGAGCGCAAGCTTCACCGCTGAAGCGCAGACCACGCGACGTCGTCGAGATCGCGACGACATGCCAGCACAACACTGTGACACGAACTATCCCTAACCGCGATCTTGCAACGACCGCCACCTCGGGTGTGTTCAATCGAGCCCAGGCGATGCCCTCTCGGATCCCATCGCAACATTGACGGGTTTGATTGCCGGCCAAACGCGGGTACTCTCCAGCGCGGTTGAACCACGCGCACGTTCGTCCTCGTCGCGCGTTTTCGAACCGGCAACACATGACAGGCCAGGGCGCCAAGCCGAATGGCCGGAAACCGGAGGGGGAGATGCGATCTCGAGTCCTGCGACTGGCCGCGACGATGCTGGCCGTGGCGAGTTTCAGCCTGGCAGGCATGCGCCCGGCCGCGGCGGACGCACCGTTGCAGAAGGTCACCATCGCCCTCGCCGGCAAGGCTTTGGCGTTCATCATCCAGTACATCGCGATCGGCGGCGGCTTCTATAAGGAAGAAGGCCTCGATCCCGATCCGGTGGATGTTGCGTCCGGCACACGGCAGGCCGCCGCTGTGATGGGCGGCAGCGCCGAGATCACACAGGTCGGTTTCGCCCACACCATGCACGCGGTCGGCCGCGGCGGCGATCTGGTGGGCATCTGCACCGCGTTCGACGTCTACCCGATCGCCCTGGTGCTATCGAACGCGGCGATCAACCGCCTGGGCATCACCGACAGCATGTCGCTCGACGAGAAGCTGAAGCGCCTGCACGGCGTGAAGATCGGCATCACCTCGCCCGGTTCCAGCACAGACGAGTTCATGCGGACCATCATGCTGGTGCGCGGGCTGGACCCGTCGCGCGATGTGCAACTGGAACCGATCGGCATCGGTGCCCCGATGGTTGCTGCGATGGCGGCTGGCGCCACTGACGGCTTCGCCTTCATGTCGCCATTCACCGACATGGCGGTGAGCCGAGGATTGGGCCAGGACATCGCCGATCCGATGACCGGCAAGGTCCCGGAGTATAAGGACGTGCCATACCAGGTGATCACCACCAGCCGCGCCACGCTGGCAGAGAAACGCCCGCTGCTGCTGCATGTCGTGCGCGCGATGACCAAGGCGATGAAGTTCGCGCACGAACATCCCGAAGACGCGCGCAAGATCGTCCGCACGTTCTTCCAGGACACGCCCGAAGCGGAGTTCAACACGGCGTACAACACCTACATCAAGGCGCTGCCGGCCACGCCGATCATCTCGCAGGCGCAGGTGGACAGCACCGTGAAGATGGTGAACCTGACCGAGAAGACGCCGATCACCGTGACCTATGATCAGGTGGTCTATCCCGATCTCGCGCGTGAGGCGGCGAAGGAGCTGCTGGGCAAATAGCGTGTCCGCAACACAGGAAACCGCACGTGACGGCGGAACGTCACGCAACGACCACATCCTCGTCTGGCAGGTCGCGGTCGGCGTTGGGCTGTTGGCCGCATGGGAAGCGTTGGGGCGGCTGCATGGCTCGCAATGGACCAGTGAGCCGAGTTTGATTGCAGATCGGCTGGTGCAGTGGGCGCGGGGCGATCTGTATCTTCAGGTGGCGACCACGCTGACCGAAGTGGTCACCGGCCTGTTCATCGGTGCCGTGTTCGGCATCCTTGCCGGACTGGTGCTTGGCCGATCGCCACTGCTGTCGGTGATCCTGCGGCCGATCATCGTGGCGTTCTACAGCGTACCGCTGATCGCGCTGGCACCGCTGTTCATCATGTTCTTCGGCCTGGATATGTTGCCGAAGATCGTTCTGGTGACACTCGTCGTGTTCTTCCTGCTGTTCTTCAACACGTTCGCCGGCGCCACGTCGGTGGATCACGATCTGATTGCGCAGGTGGAGCTGATGGGATCGACGCGACGTGAGAAATTCCAGAAGGTCGTGGCGCCGGCCTGCATGGCGTGGATCGTCGGCGGCTTCAAGATCGCGCTGCCCTATGCGCTGGTGGCCGCCACGACCGGCGAGATGCTGGCGGCGCGACGGGGGCTTGGCTTTCTGCTGAGCGATGCGGCGTCGCAATTCGACATGACGTCGCTGTATGCGGCGCTGTTCATCCTGATGATGATGGGCCTGGCTGTGTCCGAAGCGGCTGCGTGGGCGGAACGACGGCTATTGCGGTGGCGCCATGCCGAGGGATGATGTTGCGCCGGACGCCGTGAAGATCAGGCTGACGGGTGTCGCGAAGCGCTTCGCCACGCGCGATCGCGAAGTGCAGGCGTTGCAGCCGATCGATCTCACCGTGCGGGATCATGAGTTCGTCGCACTGGTCGGACCGAGCGGCTGTGGCAAATCGACCATATTGAATTTGGTCGCGGGATTGCTGGCACCCAGCGAAGGACGCATCTGGTACGACGGCGAGCCGGTCAACGGGCTCAATCGCAATGTCGGCTACATGACGCAGAAGGACACGCTGCTGCCATGGCGCAGCGCGGCTGACAATGTGCGGATCGCGCTGGAGCTGAAGTGTCGGAGCGTGCCGCGGGCGGAGGCGAATGCGCGTGTGCGCCAGATCATCGATCTGGTGGGATTGAATGGCTTCGAGCGGCACTACCCGGCAGAGCTTTCCGGTGGGATGCGCAAGCGCGTGGCGCTGGCACGGACGCTGATCTATCAGCCCGAGACGCTGCTGATGGACGAGCCGTTCGGTGCATTGGACGCGCAGCTCAAGCTGCTGATGCTTGCGCAGTTGCAGGACCTGACACGGCTGCGGCGAATGACCGTCGTGTTCGTCACGCACGATCTCGGCGAAGCAATCACGCTGGCGGATCGCGTCGTGGTGTTCAGTGCTCGGCCCGGGCGCATCCGCACAATTCGCGACGTCGATCTGCCGCGTCCGCGCGACGTGTTCCGCATCCGGTTCACCGAGGCCTTCGCCCGTCTGCACGAGGAGTTGTGGGACGAGTTGAAAGATGAAGTGACGCAGGGCACCGACGTATGAGCCAATCGATCCGTATCGCGACGGCACCCAACTCGGCGACAGCACCGCTGGTGCGATTCCTGGAGACCGCGCCGGGCCGGTTGCTGGCACGCCTGCTGCTGGCGCTGGTCATCCTGACAATGTGGCAGGTGCTGCCGACCAAAGGGCTGCGCTTCTGGATGAGCGGGCCGGTGCAAATCATCGCGCGACTGTGGAGCTGGATCCTGGACGGTTCATTGTGGCCGAACCTCGGCGCGACATTGCTGGCCATGGCGCTGGGCTACGTCATCGGCACCGGCTCCGGCATCGCGCTGGGTCTGCTGTTCGGCCTGCTGCCGCGCCTGCATCGCGTGCTGTCGCCGTACATCAACGCGCTGTACGCGATGCCGAAAATCGCGCTGGCGCCGCTGTTCGTCATCACGCTGGGCATCGGCATCGAGTCTAAGGTGGCGCTGGTCGCCCTCACGGTATTCTTCCTGGTGCTGAACAGCACGCTGGACGGTGTGCGCAACGTCGATCGCGACCTGGTGCGGTCGCTCGCGCTGATGGGTGCGACGCGGATCGAGGTGATCGGCAAGGTGCTGGTGCCGGCGACACTGCCATGGATCTTCACGGGCATGCGGATTGCGGTGCGCTATGCCTTCACCAACACGCTGCTGGCCGAGTTGATCGCGTCGAACAGCGGCATCGGGTTCATGATCGAATATTATTCGGGCGTGTTCGACGCGACAGGGACTTACGCCGCCATCCTGGTGCTGGTCATCATGAGTGTAGGCCTGACCGAGGTGCTGACGCAGGTGGAGACACGACTGTCACGCGGGCGGAGTTAAGGAAGGTTCGCGCCAGCGAAGACAGATTTGCGGCCCGATGCCGACCGGTCAGGATGGTGGCGATACCAGCTTCCCGGTGAACCTGTCGCGCCCGATCCAGAACGCGCACACGGGGCAATATTCGCCCTTGTAGTCGATGTCTTCCTCGTGCGGGCAGCCAATGATGCGGTCGGACATGGCGACAGACAGCACGTCGTTCTGCTCCAGAAAGTCCAGAATCTCGGCGGCGATCTTTGGGTCGGACCGCGGATCGGCGGTATCCGACGACCATTTGCGCATCTCACTTTCTTCCCCCTCACGCGCGAAGATGGTCACCACCAGCTTGCTGGCGCGCCGGTCATCGGGTCCATACGCTGCCATCGTTGCCAACGGATAACCCCGGAAGCCTCGTCGGCTCTTCTTGCCAAGACGCTTGAGCGACCGATCCAACATGGCCAACTCCCTACACGACGTTGCCGGACATGACGAAGCTAGCATGCCGCGAGGCTTGACGCCGACACTGCCCAAGTGGGCACAATCCGCCGACGACGGCACCTGGCCCGTCAGGGAGAACGGCAGATGACCACGACCCTGCCCATCGACCGGTTGATCGACCCGGACCGCGGCATGATCAGCCGCGAGATCTTCGTGTCACCGGAATTCCATCGTGAGGAACTGGATAAACTGTTCACCCGCGCCTGGCTGTTCATCGGTCACGAAAGCCAGATCCCCAGGCCGGGCGATTTCTTCGTGTCGCGTATGGGCGAAGAGTCGGTGATCCTGTGTCGCGACGCGCGGGGCGCGGTGCATGTGTTCCTGAATTCGTGCCGCCATCGCGGCATGAAGGTGTGCCGCTACGAGCAGGGCAACACGTCGCTGTTCGTCTGCCCGTATCATTCATGGAGCTACACGACCGACGGCAGGTTGCAGGGCGTCCCGCTGTATCGCGCGCTTTATGAGGGCACGCTGAACCGCGAGGAATGGTCGTTGATCGAGGTGCCTCGGCTGGCGCTGTACAAGGGCACGGTATGGGCATCATGGGACCCGGCCGCGCCCGATTTCCTGGCGTATCTCGGTGGCGCAGTGGATCACCTGGACCAGGTGCTGGACTGTCGCGACGGACGCCCCGGCGGATCGGAAGTGATCGGCGTGCACAAATGGGTGTTCCCCTCGAATTGGAAGTTCGCGGCAGAGAATTTTCTCGGCGACACCTATCACAATCCGTCGCATCGCTCGGTGGACATGATCGGCATCGGCCCCAGTGCGCCGCGTGGCGAAAAAGGCCGCCGCGACAACGAATACAACAAGGGCCAGCACGTCTGGGTCAGCCATCCGGCGGGTCACGGGATGCACAGCGTACTGATGCCGAGTGAACAGGACTACCAGTCGAGCTACGCGCAGTATCCGATCGTTGACGAGTACTTCCGCCACTGCTTCAACGAACGGAAGCGCCGGCTGGGCGAGAAGGCGCGGCTGTTGCCATTCACCGGCAACATCTTTCCCAACACGTCGTATCACGGCCGCCAGCCGCGCGGCTTGTGCGTGTGGCATCCGCACAGCCCGACCGAGACGGAAGGCTGGCGCTTCTTCCTGGTCGATGCCGATGCGCCGGCCGAGGTGAAGGACGTGCTGCGGCGGTTCTACATGCGGTACTCGGGGCCGGCGGGGATGACCGAGCAGGACGACATGGAGAACTGGCTGTACGCCACCGCGTCCAGCAAGGGCACCATCGCGCGGCGCTATCCGTTCAACTATCAGGCGTCGATGGGGGCGTACACGAAAGACCATCCGATCCCGGGCGATGTGTCGCTGCAGATCACCGACCAGACACCGCGCAACTACTATCGTGTCTACGCTTCGTACTTGAACGGCGACGATTGGGACACGCTGATCGGCCGCGACCGCGGACCGGTGCAGGTCGCGGCGGAGTAGCGGACAATGACCGCAATCGACCGGATGATCGATCTCCAGCACGGCACGGTCAGCCGTGAAATCTTCGTCTCGCCGCAGTTCTATCGGGACGAACTGGAGAAGCTGTTTGCCCGCGCCTGGCTGTTCATCGGTCACGAAAGCCAGATTTCCAAGCCGGGCGACTTCTTCGTGTCGCGTATGGGCGAGGAGTCGGTGATCCTGTGCCGCGACCACGCGGGCGCGGTGCATGTGTTCCTGAACTCGTGCCGACATCGCGGCATGAAGGTTTGCCGCTACGAACAGGGCAATACGTCGCTGTTCGTGTGTCCGTATCATTCGTGGAGCTACACCACGGACGGCCGGCTGCAGGGCGTGCCGCTATATCGCGCGCTGTATGAAGGCACGCTGCAACGTGAAGACTGGTCGCTGATCGAGGTAGCGAAGCTGGCGGTTTATAAGGGCACCGTTTGGGCTACGTGGGATCCACATGCGGCGGACTTCCTGACGTATCTGGGCGATGCGGTGGATCACCTGGATCAGGTGGTGGATTGCCGCGACGGGCGGCCAGGCGGAGCCGAGGTGATCGGTGTGCACAAATGGGTGTTCCCGTCGAACTGGAAGTTCGCCGCGGAGAATTTCCTTGGTGACACCTACCACAATCCTTCGCACCGTTCGGTTGACATGATCGGCATGGGCCCCAGCGGACAGCGTGGCGCATCCAGCCGCCGTGACAACGAATACTCCGGGGGCCAGCGGTTCTGGGTGGGATTTCCGCAGGGTCATGGCATGACCGGTGCGCTGATGCCGGAGCATACGGAGTATGTCTCCAGCTATACGCAGCATCCGATTGTCGATGAGTATTTCCGCCATTGCTTCCATGAACGGAAGCGCCGGCTGGGCGAGAAGGCGCGGATGTTGCCGCTGGTCGGCACGATCTTTCCCAACGCCTCGTATCACGGTCGGCAGCCGCGCGGCATTTGTGTTTGGCATCCGCACAGCCCGACCGAAACCGAAGGTTGGCGGTTTTTCATGGTCGATGCCGATGCGCCAGCCGAGGTGAAGGATGTGCTGCGCCGCTACTACATGCGCTATTCCGGTCCTGCCGGCATGACCGAGCAGGACGACATGGAGAACTGGCTGTACGCCACCGCCTCCAGCAAGGGCACCATCGCGCGGCGCTATCCGTTCAATTATCAGGCTTCGATGGGGGCGTACACGAAAGACCATCCAATCCCCGGCGACGTATCGTTGCAGATCACCGACCAGACGCCGCGCAACTACTATCGTGCCTACGCATCGTATCTGAACGGCGGATCGTGGGACGAGCTGCTGGGTCGCTCGCCGATCCGCGCGGCAGCCGAATGATGCGCCCGCTCGTTTGGTATCAGCTCCGCGAAGAGATCGAGGAGTTTCTTTACTTCGAGGCCGACCTGCTGGACCAGCGTCGGTTCAAGGAGTGGCTGGAACTGTTGGCCGAGGACCTGGTGTATTTCATGCCTATGCGCCGCAACGTGAAGTTCGGCCAGCATGCGGAACGCGAAAACACCAAACAGGGCGAGGGCATAAGCTGGTTTGATGAAGACAAGTGGACGCTGGGCAAGCGTGTGGAGCAGATCCTGACGGGCGTGCACTACGCCGAGGAACCACTGTCGCGGGTGTGCCACATGGTCAGCAACGTGCGGCTGCTGGATGTGCGTCCATCGGTGGAGGATGCACAGGAGGCGACGGTGGGGTGTCGGTTCCTGGTGTATCAGAACCGCGTCGAGTACGAGAATTACAGCTTCATCGGCCGGCGCACCGATGAGTTGCGGCGCGTGGGGACCTCGTGGCAGATCGCGCGGCGGGAAATCATCCTGGAGCAGAACGTGCTGTTGGCAAAGAACCTGAGCATCTTCTTCTGATGCACGTTGTCATTGCGAGAAGCGCAGCGGCGAAAGGAGCTCGGTCACGGTATGCTCAACCGGTTCGCGATTGGCGCGTCGCCGTGCTCCTCGCAATGACACGGGCCTCGCAATGACACGGGCCTCGCAATGACACGGGCACTCTCGTCTGACGCGGCAGGCAGGCATCCATGATCGAACTCACCGGCATCGAACCCGGCAGCAAACTCCGCATCGTCGGCGGTATCACCGCGGAAGTGCTGGAACTCGTCAACGACGAATGGGCGCGGGTCCGGCTTGTGGCAGTACCGGACGGTGGGCCGGCGATTGGCACCGAAGAACTCTGCCACGCCACCGACGTGATCGAGGTTGTCTGACCATGCTGCGCATCGGCTTCCTGCCCAGCGACTTCAACCCGATGGTGCTGATGCTCGGCGAGGCGGAGGACCTGCGCCTGCTCGCCGCCGTGCTGCGCCGGTTCTCGCGCGACAGCACGGACGTGCAGCTCGACAGGTTGGGATTCTGCAGCGCTGCTCGCACCGCGATAACCGTGACCGCGTCGCCTGGCGCGCCGGGCATTCAACCGGCGACCGATGACGGCAGCCGCTTCGTCTGGCGGCTCGACACAGAGCGGGCAAGCGCGTTCGCCGATCAGATCGACCAGCTCGCGACTGCCTCGCTCACGGCTGGATCGGAACTTCTGGAATGCACGACCGAGGAAGAAATCCCGGTCAAGGTATCGCGCGGCGAATACACCGACGACTTCCTGCGCGGCGAAGCGGCGTAGCCCCTCACCCGCCCAGACGGTTGCCCAACAGCCGCGTCCAGCCGTGCGGATCCGGCGCCGTGCCGTACTGGATACCAACGATGGTGTCGTACAGCTTCTGCGTCAGCGCGCCGGTCTTGCCGCCGTTGATCGTGTAGCGCTCGCCCTTGTAGCCAAGTTCACCCACCGGCGAGATCACCGCCGCGGTGCCGGTGCCCCACATCTCCAACTGTCCCGCCTGTGCCGCCGCGATCACTTCATCGATCGCCACCGGACGCTCCGACACGCGCAGCCCCCAGTCGCGCAGCAGCGTCAGAACGGAGTCACGCGTGATGCCCGCCAGGATCGCGCCATTCAACGGCGGTGTAATGACCTCATCGCCGATCTTCAGCATGATATTCATCGTGCCGACCTCGTCGAGGTAGCGGTGTTCGACGCCGTCCAGCCATAGCACTTGGGTGTAGCCCGCCTGCTGCGCCTCCTCCGCGCCGAACAGGCTGGCGGCATAGTTGCCGGCGGTCTTGGCAGCGCCCAGCCCACCCGGCACAGCCCGAACATGCGTGTCCGAGGCCAGGATGCGGACCGGGTTCATGCCCTCCTTGTAGTACGCGCCGACCGGTCCGGCGATGACGTAGTACAGGTAGCTGCTGGACGGATGCACGCCCAGGAACGTTTCGGTCGCGATCACGGTCGGACGGATATAAAGCGACGTTCCGGGCAGCGACGGCACCCAGCGCTGGTCGACTTCCACCAGCGCGCGGATCGACTCCTCCACCATTTCCGGGTCGAGTTCCGGGATGCACAGGTAATGCGCCGACCGATTCAGCCGCCGAGAGTGATCGGCGGCGCGGAACAGCCGGATGCGGCCATCGCGGCCGCGGAACGCCTTCAGCCCATCGAAGATCGCCTGGCCGTAGTGCAGCTCGCAGGTCGCGGGGTCCAAGGTGAACGGCGCATAAGGCACGATGCGGGGTTCATGCCACCCCTGTCCCTCGTCGTAGTTCATCAGGAACATGTGGTCGGTGAAGACCTTGCCAAAGGCCAGCGTCTCGTCCGCCGGCGGCTGCTTTGGGGTTTTCGAAGTGCTGATCGCGATCTGGGTCAATGCTGTCTCGTGGATTTTGGTGGAGCAGTGGAGGCTACATTACTCCCGCTCGGCGGCCAGGTTAATGCCTTGTCGTTGATGGCCCGTGCTCATGATGATGGCCTGTGCTCATGATGATGCGGTCTACGCAGCGATCGGCTGGATATCGCGCTCGATGATCTTTCCCGCGGCCGCTTCCGCAACCGATAGCTCATAAGCCGCCTGCAAATTGAGCCAGAATCGCGGCGTTGTTCGAAAGAACCGCGCCAATCGCAGCGCCGTGTCCGGCGTTACGGAACGCGGCTTCTCGCGTGCAATGATTCCGGTGATCCGGTTGGGCGGCACGCGCAACGCCCGTGCCAGCGCATTCGCACTCAGTCCGAGCGGTTTCATGAACTCCTCCCGCAGGACTTCCCCCGGATGAGTTCGGATACGTACGTGGGACACGAAGCACCCCCTATGCGACCTCAATGATAGTCCACGATCTCGATATCCTCCGGTCCGGACGCGGTCCAGCTTGCCGTCGCGGAACAGCGCCTCCGCATGATCGTCGCCGCCCGAGCGGATCGCCATGGCGATTATGTAGAGCGCCATGGCTATTATGTATGACGTACCACGTCTTGGCTTAAGGGCTCAATTGTCATTGCGAGCAGCCCGAACCTTGCCGACTACCGCTTGGCCCGGGTCACGATCTGCGTCGGGTTGACGAAGCGCAGCGCGATCAGCAGCCATATCAGCGTGGTGATCATGTAGATCACCGCCATCGCGTCGATCGACTGCTGCGGCCGCACCCCGGCGGCGAACACCGCATAGTACAGCGCGACCACCAGCGTCTGACTGTTCGGCCCCGCGGTCAGGAACGTCAGC
>DATKFJ010000388.1:0-18280 GCA_035511435.1 Acetobacteraceae bacterium
TTCGTGCCGACCGATGCGACAGCGACGCTGCACGCTGACACCAAGTTCAACGAATGGATCTCGACCCGCGCGCCCATGGGACGCTGGTGTGAACCAACCGAGGTCGCCGGCCCCGCCGTGTTCCTTGCCTCGGACGCGGCATCCTATGTCACCGGACACGTGCTTGTGGTGGACGGCGGACTGACCGCGGCGCTGTAGCAGCCCATCATGACGGGAGAAGGCCTGCTAAGTGCGCATGCCGATCACCACCGGCCGGCGGGTGATGTCGATCCGTGCCTCGACCCATTCAACAAACTTCGCGGTGGGATAGCTGATCATGAAGTAGATCACCGCCACCATGGTGAAGATCTCGAAATGCTTGTAGGTGGCGGAGGCCAGCAACTGGCCGCTGAACATCAGATCGCGCATGGTGATCACCGACACCAGTGCGGAATCCTTGAAGATCGAAACAAAGAAATTGCCGATCGACGGAACGATGATGCGGATAGCCTGCGGCAGGATGATGCGCCGAAGCATCAGCCGACGTGACATGCCCACCGACGCGCCGGCTTCCCATTGGCCTTTTGGAATCGCCTGGATGCCGGAGCGGAACACCTCCGCCATGTAGGCCGCATAATTCAACGTGAGCCCCATCGCGCCGGAAACGAACGGGCTCAGAACGATACCGGCATAGGGCAGCACGTAGTAGATAAAGAACAGTTGCAGCAGCAGCGGCGTGCCGCGGATGAACTGGATGTAGCATCCCGCCACCACGCGCAACACCGTCAGGCGGGAAATTCGGGCGAGGCCGGTCGCCAGGCCAAGCACCAGCGCCAGGCCGAACGCCAGCAAGGAGACCGCGATGGTCAGCAGCGCGCCTTGCAGCAGCGACGGCAGGAATGTGACCATGTCGTTGAGGGAGTAGATCATCGGACCTGCCGTTCGCCGTAGGAAATCGGACTGACGCGTCTAGTTGTTGTATCCGCTAAGCCCCCACTTCGTGAGAATGTCCTTCGCCTTGTTGTTGTACTCCATCCAAAGAAACACCGACGACATCGCGCTGACCCATTGGATATCGGCCTGGCGGAAGGCATAGCTGCTGTAACCGGCCGGATTCTTGAACGTGCGCGGCTCGTAGTCCTGTACGATCTCGATCTTCCACTCCGGATGCTGCTTCATCAAAGCGGCCACCACCGGCTGATCGTACAGCGCGGCATCGGTACGCCCGATCGCCAGTTCCGGAACAATCTGCGCCCAGTCCTTGTAGCCCTGGAACTTCACCCCCGGCACGGCCTGCAGCCACTCGGCGTAGTTGGTGCCGAGCAACGTGCCCACGGTGTAGCCCTTCAGGTCGGCAAGCTGGTGCAGATTGTGGGGATTGCCTGCCGGTACCACGAGTGCCTCGGCATAGTAGTAATTGGGAAAGCAGAAGTTCACCACCTTCGAACGATTCTTGGTGTAGTGGATCGAATCACCGACGATGTCGAACCGCCCATCCAGCAGCCCGGGGATCAGCCCGTCGAACGTCACAGTCTGCACCGTGATCTTGTCGATGTTCAGCATCTTGCAGGCGTATCTGATGAAATCGGCGTCCAGCCCGGTCCATTCGTTGGTCTTCGGATCCAGGAACGAGTAGGGCCAGTCGTTCGACGTGCCGACCACCAAGCCCTTTTTCTGGATCTTCGCCAGCGAGTCATCGTCGGAGTTGATCTTGATCAGCGAGAAATCGGCGAAGTCCTTGTCGTTTACCGGCGGCGGCGCCACTGCAGCGGCGCGCGCGGTACCGGTGGCTGCCGCCAGCAAAGTTGCCGCACCACCGATTGCGCCACCACGGATCATGCCGCGTCGGCCCAGCCGTGTTTCGATCGGTTGTTCGCTCATGTCCTGTTGCCCCCTGTTGTCGGATCGCTCACTTGGCACAGTCAGCCTATGGCGGCGTCTCGGCGCCGCCATTCCGTGTCAGCACCGAGTGCAGGAATTGTCGCGTGCGCGGACTGCGCGGCGCGGTGAACACCACACTCGGCGGACCTTCCTCGACGATGCAACCCTGCTCCATGAACACCACGCGATCCGCGACCTCACGCGCGAAATCCATCTCGTGAGTCACGACGACCATCGTCATGCCCTCGCCGGCCAGTTGCCGCATCACGCGCAACACGTCGCCCACCAGTTCAGGATCGAGTGCCGATGTCGCCTCGTCGAACAGCATCACCTTGGGATTCATCGCCAGTGCCCGCGCGATCGCCACGCGCTGCTGCTGACCGCCGCTCAGTTGATGCGGATAGGAATGCGCCTTGTCCGTCAGACCGACCTTGCGCAGCACCGCCATGCCGCGCTCGCGCGCCTGCGCTATCGACTCGCGCAGCACATGGACCGGCGCCTCGATGACGTTGCCCAGCGCCGTGAGATGCGGGAAAAGGTTGAACGACTGGAACACCATGCCGATCTGTGCGCGGATCGCTTCGATGCGCTTGTCGGGATCGATGACCGTCCGGCCGTCCTGCGTATAGCGATAGACCGGCCGACCTTCGAAATGAATGCTGCCGTCATCGACGCCCTCCAGATGATTGATGCATCGGAGCAAGGTCGACTTGCCGGCGCCCGAAGGGCCGATGATGCACACCACCTCGCCTTTCTGCACGGACAACGACACGTCGGTCAGAACTTCGAGACGACCAAAAGACTTCCAGATCCGATCCAGCCGAATGATCGGCTCCGCGCCGTTGCCTGCCAGAGCAGCCGCTTCGGCCGCCTCCTTCAATGCTGCATCCCCCGGTGGCCAGATTGCTCCCACTGAATTTGCTGGGCCATTCACCTTCCAAGCAAAGCCTGTACCAGACTGCGCATGCGTTTCCCGCAGCCGACAGGAGCAATGTCACGTGGCACCTGCCCAGTTTCCGTGCAGTTCCGCACCGCCGCGCCGCATAGCGCGCCACTCTCGCGGCGAGCGGATCGTGCGATCAGTCGTTCAGTACACCACCACCGTCCTGATCGACTCGCCGCGCCGCATCAGGTCGAACCCTTCGTTGATCTGTTCGAACGGCAGCGTATGCGTGATCAGATCGTCGATGTTGATGCGACCGTCCATGTACCAATCGACGATGCGCGGCACATCGGTGCGTCCGCGCGCACCACCGAACGCGGTGCCCTTCCACACCCGCCCGGTCACCAACTGGAATGGCCGCGTGGCGATCTCCTGCCCCGCACCGGCCACGCCGATGATGATGCTCTGGCCCCATCCGCGATGCGCGCATTCCAGCGCCTGGCGCATCACCTTCACGTTGCCGATGCACTCGAAGCTGTAGTCGGCACCGCCTTTCGTCAGGTCCACCAGATAAGGCACCAGATCGCCCTGCACGTCCGCCGGATTGACGAAATGCGTCATGCCGAATTTCTCGGCGATCTCGCGCCGGCGCGGATTGAGATCGACGCCGACGATCATCTCGGCGCCGACCAGGCGCAGCCCCTGGATGACGTTGAGTCCGATGCCGCCAAGTCCGAATACGACGCAGCGCGCACCCGTTTCCACCTTCGCCGTGTTCATCACCGCGCCGATGCCGGTGGTCACGCCGCAGCCGATGTAGCAGACCTTGTCGAATGGTGCGTCGTCGCGGATCTTCGCCAGCGCGATCTCCGGCAGCACAGTGTGGTTCGCGAACGTCGATGTGCCCATGTAGTGGAACACCGTCTCGCCAGCGCATTTGAAACGACTCGTGCCGTCCGGCATCACGCCGCGCCCCTGTGTCGCGCGGATCGCCACGCACAGATTGGTTTTGCGGCTCAGGCAGTATTCGCACTGGCGGCATTCCGGCGTGTACAGCGGGATGACGTGGTCGCCCTTGCGCAGGCTGGTCACGCCCGGACCAACATCCACCACCACGCCGGCGCCTTCGTGTCCGAGGATCGCCGGGAACAGCCCCTCGGGGTCCGCGCCCGACAGCGTATATTCATCTGTATGGCAGATGCCGGTGGCCTTGATCTCGACCAGCACCTCACCGTCCCTGGGCCCATCCAGTTCGACCGTCTCGAGGCTCAGCGCTTCGCCAGCCTTGCGGGCAATCGCAGCGCGTGTCTGCATCATCATTCTCCAGGTTTGTCGGCGCGGATCGTGCGGCCCGAAATGCCGGCGATCAAGTCGCCGATACCGAACCCTGCGCCATGCGAACGCATTTGCGCATCACCGACGGCAGAGCCTCTTGCGCCAGTGCGCTGATCGGGCGGTGGAAACCCGCCGCCTCGATCCGCGCCACCCGCGCGGCGAACAGATCGATGGTGAGTTCGAAATGCGTGAAGCCGTGCCGCACCTGGCCCGCCGCCTGCCACGCGACATCCATTGGCGCGTGTGCCAAAGCCTCCGCGGCATGCCACGGTGACCCACGCCACTCGGTTCCCGGCAATTCCGTCATGCCGCCGAGCAGCCCCTGCGTTGGCCGACGGCGCAGCAATACATTGCCATCGGCGTCCTCCAGCCAGAAATGCACGCCATGCCGTAACGGCCGCAGCCGCTTCGCCGCGCGCCGCGGCAGTTGGTCCGCGATGCCGTCGCGACGCCCGGCACAGTGCATGATCCATGGACACAGCACGCACGTCGGCGCAGCCGGCGTGCACACCGTTGCCCCGAGGTCGAACAGCGCCTGGGCGAAGTCGGACGGTTGCGCCATGGCGGCCGGATCGCTGCCAAGTCTCCCGGCCAGCGCCCGCAGCGTCGGCTTGGCCGCCGGCAATGCCTGCTGCACGGCGAACAGCCGCGCGACGACGCGTTCGACGTTGCCGTCCACCGGCACGGCTGGCAGCCCGAACGCGATCGCGCCGACTGCCGCCGCGGTGTAGACGCCAATGCCGGGCAACGCCCGCAGGGCTTCCAGATCGCGGGGAAAGCCGCCCGCCGCGACCACCGCGCGGGCGCAGGCATGCAGGTTGCGGGCACGCGCGTAGTAGCCAAGCCCGGCCCATGCGGCCAGCACGGATTCCAAGGGCGCATCGGCCAGTGCCACGATGTTGGGGAAGCGCCTTAAGAATGATTCATAGTAAGATATCGTCGCTGTTACCGTTGTCTGCTGCAGCATGATCTCGCTGACCCATATGCGGTAGGCATCGGGCGGATCGCCGGGTTCCGCGCGCCAAGGCAGCGAGCGGCGATGGCGCGCATACCACGCAAGGAGCAGAGAGGCAGGGGCATTGGCAGCGAGGGACACGACCAGCGGTATGAACAGAGACGACCGCCACGTCTACGGCCCGCGTCCGCTCAGCGCGCTGATGCCGCGCCTGACGCGTCCCGCGTTCCGCCGCCGTGCGCCGGCGACCGCGCAGGTCCTGTCGGACTGGTCCGCCATCGTCGGCCCCGCCATCGCCGCGGTCACCACGCCCCGACGCCTGTCATCCGGCACGCTGACCATCGCCTGCGCCGGCCCGATCGCGATGGAACTCCAGTACCTGGTGACCGAACTGACGGCCAGGATCAATGCGCATCTCGGCAGCCAGGTGGTCACCGGCCTGCGCTTCGTGCAGACCACGACCCTGGCGCCGCCGCTCCCGCCGCAACCGGTGCCGCCGGACCCGGCTGATCTCGCCGCGGTCGACGCCGCCGTTGCCGGCATGCCCGAAGGTGAGTTGCGCACGGCCCTGACCACACTGGGCCGCGCGATGGTGTCGCGACCGGGTCGCGCGACGGTGTCGCAACTGGGTCGGGCGACGGTGTCGCAAGGCAAGCATTCCTGACCCGCAGGGCATGACTGGAGTACCGCTCGATTGATCGGTATCGCTGCGCTCGACTCACCCTGCGCTGCGACGTCACAACCGGTAGGATGTGTGTCGAGCGTGGCGATACCCATTCATCACCCGCAGGGACTGCATGCGTTTCCGATCACCATGAACCAAATATCGAGGTACCGATGCCGCTGACACGCCGTTCCAACCTGTCCCTTGCCGGCGGTGTCCTCACCGTCGGCGTACTAGGCTCCCTCGGCTGGCGCGAGTTGCGCGCATCGCCAGCGGCGGAGCTGCCAGTGCAGCCGCCGGCCCAGGCACCATCTGTCCAGGCGATATCCGCCCAGACGCCATCTGCCACGCCAGCCGCAGCGCAGACGGAGGACCAACGCGAAACAACGCGCTCCGTGGGCAGCCCGTCGGCCAAGGTAACCGTCAACGAATTCTTCTCGCTTACCTGCACCCATTGCGCGGCATTCTCGCGCGAGACCATGCCACAGGTGGAAAAGGACCTCATCCAGCCCGGCAAGGTGCGCTTCGTCTATCACGATTTTCCGCTGGACCAGGTGGCCCTGGCGGCTGCGATGATCGCCCGTTACCTGCCGCCGGAACGCTACTACCCGTTCGTCACCGCGCTGTTTGCCAACCAGGACCGCTGGGCCTTTGCCCGCGGCATCAACACAACCGATGAACTGTGGAAAATGGCGGCGCTCGCGGGAATGAGCCGCCCCACCTTCGATCAGGCCCTCGCCGACAACGACCTGAAGAGTTGGATCCTGCAACAGCAGCAGGCGGACCAGGATCGCTGGAAAATCGACTCGACACCGAGCTTTGTCATCAATAGCCAGAAATACGCGGGCGAGATGGACTACGACGCATTCCGCAAGCTGATCCCCGACGCGTAGCAGCCCGCGACGGGGACACGAAGTCTTCCCGCTTGCTTTGCGGGAGGCCGAGGGACGCGTACGGCACAACCTGCAATGGGCGCGTCGCACCCCTCCCCCACGCACCTGGCTCATCCTGGCACCTGCCTGATCCTGGCTATGGGGCTTGTTCCATCAGGCAATTTACTACTAGATTTAGAGATGAGTACGGCCGTTGCATGGCGCGCCCTACTAACTGTAGCGATCGTGGGAACCGCCCCGTGCCGTCGCCGATAACGACCTGCGGAAACGGATTGCCGGCCGGGCGATGGACGCCGAAAAGCGTTGGAACGTTGCTGCGACTCCAAGCTTCCTGGTCAATGGGAAGCTCTACGAGGGCGACATGTCGGCCGCCGGGTTCGCCAAGCTTCTCGGCAGTTAGCGAAGGAGTTCCGTATTGCCCGTGCATTTCCGCCGCCTGCGCATTGTCGGATTCAAGAGTTTCGCCGAAACCGTCAGCGTGGAAATCCACCCCGGCCTGACCGGCATTGTCGGCCCGAACGGCTGCGGCAAGTCCAACGTGGTGGAGGCGCTGCGCTGGGCGATGGGCGAGCAGAGCACGCGCTCGCTTCGTGCCGGCGAGATGGATGATGTGATCTTCGCCGGCACCACCGGTCGGCCGTCTCGCAATCTGGCCGAGGTGACCCTGACGCTGGACGAGACCGCCGGCGCGGTGCCGCCGCCGTTCCATGAGCAAGCCGAGTTGGAGATCATCCGCCGTATCGCGCGCGGATCGGGCAGCGAGTATCGGGTGAACGGCAAGGAGGTGCGTGCCCGCGACGTGCAGACCCTGTTCGCCGATATGGCGTCCGGCGCGCATGCCTCCGGCATGGTCAGCCAGGGACGGGTCGGCACGCTGATCACGGCTCGGCCGGAGGATCGCCGCGCAGTGCTGGAGGAGGCCGCCGGCATTACCGGCCTGCATGCGCGCCGCCACGAGGCAGAATTGAAGTTGCGCGCCGCCGAGACCAACATGGCGCGCGCGGAGGACCTGCGAGGCCAGCTCGAGGCGCAGCTTGGCGCACTGAAGCGGCAGGCTCGCCAGGCCAGCCGGTATCGCAACATCTCGGGGGCTATCCGGCAGGCCGAGGCGGAATTGCTGTCGATCCAGCGCGCGCGCGCCGACGCCGTGCGGAGCGAGGCGCAGGCGGCCCTGCATGCGGCGCGGCTTGCCGTAGCGGCAGCGACCGAGGCAACCACCCAGGCGTCCACCCATGCCACAGAGGCGGCCGCGGCGTTGCCGCCACTGCGGGAAGCCGAATCGACTGCGCGCACCGCTTTGGAGCGCCATCGCGTCGCGCAGGAGCAGATTGCGGCCGAGGAAGATCGCGCCCGTGCCGCACTGGCAGAGGCGACGCGGCGCCTGGACCAGCTTGGCCAGGACCTGTCCCATGCGGACCAGCTCCGCCGCGATTCGGATGCGGCGGAAGCGCGACTCGGCACGGAAGATGCGTCGCTGGCAGACGCCGATACGGGTCATGTGGTGCGCGCCGAGGCAGCCGAGACCGCGGTGGCGGACGCTGCCGAGGCTGTGCGCCTGGCCGAAGCAGAGGCCAATCGTGCCACCGAAGCGGCCGCCGAAGCGAATGCGCGGGCGCAGGCGGTGGCGCAGCAGTTGATCCAGGCGGAGCAGCGCTGGCGCCGGGTGGAGGATCAGTTCGCCCGGATCCGCGAGGAACGCGACAGGATTGGCGCCCAGGCAATCGATCCGGCAGCGCTCCATGCCGCCGGCTCCGAGCAGAGCGCAGCCGAGACGGCGTTGGCGGCGGTGCGTGAGGCGCTGGCTGCGGCGGAGCATGGCCGCGCGGCCACCGGTGCCGCGTTGACTGCGGCGCGCGACCGGCAGTCGGCCGCTGACTCGGCTCAGGCCCGGCTGGCAGCCGAGGCGCGCGCCCTGGCGGAGGTGCTGGCGGTCAAGGACGGCGAGCGCTGGCCGCCCATGGTCGATGCGCTGAGTGTTCCGCCAGGACTGGAAGCCGCACTCGGCGCGGCGCTGGGCGAGGAACTGACATCCGCCGCGGACCGCGACGCCGCGCGGCATTGGCGCGAATTGCCGCCGTTCGACCTGTGCCCCGAGCTGCCGGCTGGTGCGACGCCACTTTCCGGGCTGGTCCAGGGTCCGTCGGCGCTTGCCCGGGTGCTGTCGCAGATCGGTCTGGTGGAAGATGACGCGACCGGCGATGCCTCGCAGGCGGAACTGGCGCCGGGACAGGTTCTGGTGTCCCGCGAAGGCGCCGTGTGGCGCTGGGATGGCTACACCATCCGTGCCGGAACCCCGACCGCTGCCGCCGTTCGTTTGCAGCAGCGCAACCGGCTGTCAGTGTTAAATCGCGATCTGGCGGCTGCCAGCCAGAACGCGGAAACCGCCCGGGCCGAACGGCAAGCTGCCGGCGACGCCGACCTCGCAGCGATATCGGCGGAGCAGCAGGCGCGCGCCGCGCGCGCCGAGGCGGAGCAGCGGCTGGAACGAACCCGCGCGGCGCATCAGCGAATGCGCGCGCAGGCGACGGAAATAGCGGCCCGGCTTGCGGCCATCGACGTGCAGATCGAGCGGTTGGCAGCGGAGCGCGAGGAAGCCGGCGCCGGTCTGGCGCAGGCTCGCGGGGCGCAGGGCACACTGCCCGATCTGACCGTCCTGCGGCATGCGGTCGACACCGCCCGCGTGGCGCTGTCCGATCGCCGGTCCGCGGATGCCGCGGCACGAGCGGAACGCGAGACGTTGGTCCGTGAGCACGCTGCCCGCACCACTCGGCGCACCGCCATCGCGGCAGAGCGTGCCGACTGGGCGCAACGCGCCGCGGGCGCCGCGAACCGTGTCAGCGAACTGGCCGCACGCCGGGATGCCGCCGAACTCGAACACGCCGCGTTGCAAGCGGCCCCAGCGCAGATTGCCGCTCGTCGTGCAGAGGCGCTGGATGCGCTGGAGACGGCGGAGGCGGCGCATCGTGGCACCGCCGACAGTTTGGCGGCAGCGATCAACCGATCGACCGAAGCCGACCGTGCCGCGCGCACCGCGGAAGCAGCGCTCGCCGGTGCACGCGAAGATGCGGTGCGGTCCGAAGGCGCGGCAAGCCAGACCGAGCAGGCCTGGGCGGCCGTGGTCGAACGCATCGCCGAACGTCTCGGCGCCAGCCCTGCGCTGCCCGATCCGCCCGCCGAACTCTCGCCCGAGACGGAGGAAAAGGCGCGTCGCCGCCTGGAACGCCTGCTGAAGGAGCGGGAGGAGATGGGTCCGGTGAACCTGCGCGCCGAGGTGGAGGCCGAGGCGATCGAGAAGCAGATCGCCGGCATCACCGCCGAACGCGAGGAACTGACCACCGCGATCGCCAAGCTGCGCGGCTCGATCGGGCATCTGAACCGCGAGGGACGCGACCGCCTGGGCACGGTGTTCGAGCAGGTAGACCGCAACTTCCAGGCGCTGTTCACCCGCATGTTCGGCGGCGGACGGGCACATCTGGCGTTGGTCGGATCGGATGATCCGCTGGAGGCCGGGCTGGAGATCTACGCCCAGCCGCCGGGCAAGAAGCTGGCCACGCTGTCGCTGCTGTCAGGCGGCGAGCAGGCGCTGACCGCGCTGTCGCTGATCTTCGCGGTGTTCAAGTGCAACCCCGCACCGATGTGCGTGCTGGACGAGGTGGATGCGCCGCTGGACGATGCGAACGTCGACCGATTCTGCAACCTGCTGGAAGACATGGTGCGGGAGACCGAGACGCGCTTCCTGGTGGTGACGCACCATCCGCTGACCATGGCGCGGATGGACCGGCTGTACGGTGTGACGATGCAGGAGCGTGGTGTATCGCGGCTGCTGTCGGTCGATTTGCAACGTGCGGCGAATATGGCCGAACCACACCGCATGGCCGCGGAATAATACCGGGCGTCGATCCCACGTCATGCCGACGCAGGGCAGCATCACGGTGCTGCCTTGCTGCGACCAGTACAGTCCCGCTTCAAGAAGCCAACGACATCCGCCAAAGTCGGCGCGACGAAACGCAAGAGCGCGGCGATCGCTGCGACCAGCGCAACATGGCCCACGCCCGGATAATACTTCTCCGTCGCAACGCCGCCCTGTTCGCGCACACGCGCCGCGAGATGCATCGAATTGGCGGGTCTCACCGTCGTGTCATCGAGGCCGCTGACCAGCAGCAATGGCGCGGCCGATCCGTCGGCAAAGGTGATCGGCTGAGTGCGCGACAGATCTGGTTCCGTGCCGAAGATCACCTGCAGCACTGGATCGGCGAGCGGCAGGAAATCGTACGGCCCCGCCAACCCCACTGCGCTCGCGATACGTGTACGATCGCTGCCCAGCCATCGTTGGTCCAGCGCCAGCATCGCCGCGATATAGCCGCCGGCGGAATGCCCCATGAGATGCACGCTGCCCGGATCGCCGCCAAGTTCGTCCAGATGCCGCAGCGTCCACGACACGGCTTTCGCGCCATCTTCGAGGAACGCCGGGTAGCGCACTTCAGGGTACAGGCGATAGTCGGGAATGACGGCGATGAAGCCGCGCGAGGCCAACGCCTGACCGACAAACAGGTAGTCGCGCTTCGATCCAGTCTGCCAATTGCCGCCATAGAAGAATATGACGACGGGAGTCGTGCGATTGGTCTTTATCGGCATGTAGATGTCGAGTTTCTGTCGCGGCAGATCGCCGTAGGACCGATCGGCGACCAGCCTGAAATCATCATGCGGAACAAGCGCGTTGACGAGTTGTGTTGGCGAGCAACCGCTCGCCAGCGAGGTGGCAAACAGGATCGTCACCCGCCATGTCCGCCGCAGCGTCGCAATGCCCGCCATGGCCGCTTGCGCGATCGTCATTCGGGGGTCCGATCCGTATAGAACGACAACCGGCGCCTGGCGATCGGGTCCACGATCGGAACGGATACATGAGCACATTTGAAAAGCGCGCACTGCAAGTCGCTGTCGCGATCGCCTGCCTGGTGCCGCTTGGCGCAGGCGGCGCCGGCATGTTGCTGGGACCGCGCATGCTTGGCTCCGGCATCGTCGCGGCGACCGACCTGGACAGTCACTTTCGCTATCTCTCCGGACTGCTGTTGGCGATTGGACTGGGATACGCCTCGACCATTCCGTGTATCGAAATGCATGGCGGTCGTTTTCGCCTGCTGACGTGCATCGTCGTGGTCGGCGGTGCGGGCCGTCTGTTGTCGCTGCTTGCGATCGGCGCCCCATCGCCGGTGATGCTGGCGGCTCTCGCGATGGAGTTGCTGGTGACGCCGGGCCTCGCCCTCTGGCAGCGCCGCATCGCCCGAAACACCGAATAATGTTGCGCTTGCCACGTTGCCTGGCGATGCTACGCCCATGGGTATGCCAGCCGCCAGAATCACCGATATGCATGTCTGTCCCATGGTGACAGGGATCGTGCCGCATGTCGGTGGGCCGATCCTGCCGCCAGGTGGGGTGACCGTGCTGATCCAGGGTTTGCCAGCCGCCCGGGTCGGTGACATGTGCGTATGCGTCGGACCTCCCGACGTGATCGCACTCGGCTCGTTCACTGTGCTGATCGCCGGACAACCGGCTGCGCGGCTGGGTGACCTGACGGCTCATGGCGGCACGATCGTGCTTGGCTGCCCGACAGTGTTGATCGGCTAGCGAAACGCAATGCATTAGGATACAATCGGGTCACGCACCTGATACACTGCGTGTCCAAGTAAACCTTGGTCAATCAGGCATGGAGAAACGACCGTGTTAAAAAGCAGACGTCTCGGCGCCGTCCTGGCAATCGCCGGCGTGGCCACTATCGGCATCATGGCGCTGCCCGGTAAGGCGGAGGCATGGTGGCGCGGCGGCTTCTGCTGCGGTGTCGGCTTCGGCGTCGTGATCCCACCGGTTGTTGTCGCGCCGCCCTATTACGCACCGGCGCCGGTGTACTACCCACCGCCGCCCACGTACTACGCGCCGCCGACTGCTTACTACGAGCCGCAGCAGCGTCCATGGATACCGCCGCACTGGCAGGGCGGCGTCTGGGTGCCCGGCCACTGGGGCTGATCGCTATCCACCGCTGCGTTCCGCGCGCAGCGTGGCCCAGTAGTCGAGCCGTTTGCTGATCTCGCGTTCGAAGCCACGGTCACGCGGGCGATAAAGTCGCTCGCGTGCCATGCCGTCAGGGAAGTAATTCTGCCCCGAAAACGCGTCCTCGGCCTCATGGTCGTACTCGTAGCCTGACCCGTAGCCAAGTTCCTTCATCAACTTCGTTGGCGCATTCAGGATGTGCGCCGGCGGCATCAGCGAACCGGTCGCTTTTGCCGCTGCGCGCGCGGCACTGTAGGCGGTGTAGATCGCGTTCGATTTAGGCGCGGTGCCGAGATAAATCACCACCTGCGCAATCGCGAGTTCGCCCTCCGGTGAACCCAGGCGCTCGTAGGTTTCCCATCCCGCCAGCGCCTGCGTCAGCGCCTGCGGATCGGCCATGCCGATATCCTCTGCCGCAAAACGAACCAGCCGGCGCGCGATGTAGCGCGGATCCTCACCGCCGTTCAGCATGCGCGCGAACCAGTATAGCGCCGCATCCGGATCGGAACCGCGCAGCGACTTATGCAGCGCCGAGATCAGGTTGTAGTGCTCCTCGCGATCCTTGTCGTACAATGCCGCACGGCGGGCGAGCAGCGCGGCAAGCGCCGTCGGGTCCATCACCGGCGCATCCGGGGGCAGCGCAAAAATCTGCTCCGCCATGTTGAGCACGTAGCGGCCGTCGCCATCGGCCATCGCGCGCAAACTCGCCCGGGCCTCCGTATCGAGCGGCAGGCTGCGGCCGATGTCGGCTTCGGCGCGCGCCAGCAGCAGTTCCAGCGCCGCATCATCCAGCCGGCGCAGCACCAGCACCTGGCAGCGCGACAACAGCGCGCCATTCAGCGCAAACGACGGGTTCTCCGTGGTGGCACCGATCAGCGTGATCGTTCCGGTCTCCACCACCGGCAGGAAGCCGTCCTGCTGAGCGCGGTTGAAACGGTGGATTTCGTCGACGAACAGCAGCGTGCCCTGGCCGGTGCGCCGCCGCCGCGTTGCCTCGTCGAACGCGCGCTTCAGGTCGGCAACACCGGAAAATACCGCCGAGAGCTGCACGAAATGCAGGCCGGAACGCGCGGCGAGCAGACGCGCGATGGTGGTCTTGCCGCAGCCCGGCGGCCCCCACAGGATCAATGAGGCGAGCGAGCCGCGCTCCAGCATACGGGTCAGCGTGCCGTCCGGGCCGAGCAGATGGTCCTGCCCCACGACTTCGTCGAGCGAACGCGGGCGCAGCCGATCGGCCAGCGGGCGCGGACCGGTCGGCGCTTCAGGCTCGGCCGGGGGACCGAACATATCGTCCTGACCTGGGGATCGAGTGGACACGACGCCAATATAGTGCGCGGTTCCACCGAATTCGCCATGCTCGGAAGCCACGCGAGCCGGCAACGATGGCTACGCCGATATGGCGCTGTCGCCGACTGTTGCAGACACAGCTGCCGCAATCCGTTCGGCGCCCGCAGGCAGCGGCACGAGAAACTGCTCGTCGATGAAGCTCTGCAGCAGGTTCCGTACAGCTTCGCCGGCAGGGGTCAGCGGCGTCTCGGCCGACCACAATACGGCAGCGGTCAAGTACATCGGCGGTTCCACCAGCGACGTTGCCAGGGTGGCATAACCCGGCACATCGGAGAAATCGCCCTTCGGAAGAATGGTTGCGCCGATCCCCGTTTGCACGGCGGACATCAGGCTTGACAGCACATCAGCTTCCGCGACGACACGCGGTGCCAATCCGGCTGCCGCGAACACGCGATCCAGCTTGCCGCGCACGACATTCGGCGCCATCGGCAACACCAACGGCATCGCGGTGAGATCCTGCAGCGATACCGAAGCAGGCTCGCCGGGCAACGCCTCATGCCGGACCAGATACAGACGCTGGCGGAACAATGGTTGTCGAGCGAACAGTGGCGACAATTCATCTTCGAATGTCACCGCGAGATCGAGCGTATGCGCTTCGAGCCGCGCCATCAGTGGCATGCCGCCACTGGTGGAGTAGCGCAGCGTGACGTTTGGCAGCGCCGTCCTGCACGCCTCGCCGAATGGTCCAAACAACGTGGATGCCAAGGTCGACGAAGCGCCGAGGTTGACGGCGCCAGCGATTTCTCCGTCGCTCGATCGCACGAGAGTGCGAAGCTGGCCTATGCGGCCCAGGATCGATACGGCCTCGCGGAACAGGATGTCTCCCGCGGGTGTCGGTCGCACGCCGCGTGCGCTGCGATACAGCAGGGTGACGTTGAGTTCGTGCTCCAGTTCCGCGATCTGCTGGCTCAGTGCCGGCTGTGCGACGTGGATCGTCGTGGCGGCGCGCGAGAAGCTTCCGGCCTCCACGATCTTCACGAAGTAATGCAGATGCCGCAGTTGCATGGCGATCGTCTTCGCAGTTGCCGAGAGGGCGGTCGCGTCGGTGCGAGTTTGACACAGCCAATCAGGATGGCGGCGGGCGCACCGCTTGTCCATCGTATGCAGTACTGAACCTATATCGGCGAGCGATAGCCCCATAGCGAAGCAGTATTTGTTGGCCGATTGCCCAAGGAACATGTTCCCGCCGCGACATTCACAAGGAGAACCTGATCATGGCAAAGCTGATCTATCGCGTTGTCTCGGCATGCGGAGCACTGGGCTACGGCTTCCCACGGGAGTCGCTGGATGAGGCGGTCAGAGGTGGCGTGGATGCCATCATATCCGATGCCGGATCGATGGACGCGGGTCCGCATTACCTGGGGACCGGAACGGAGTACTTCGAGCGCGAGGCAGTGAAGAATGACTTCCGCCATATCGTGCGGGCCGCCCAGCGAGCCCGCGTGCCGGTCATCCTTGGCAGTTGCGGCATGGCGGGTGGCGATCGCAACCTGGCGTGGATGGTCGATGTCGCGAAGGAGGTGTTCGCCGAACTTGATGTGCAGGACGCCAAGGTCGCCACAATTTCGGCCGAGCTCGACCCGGAAGTCGTGATATCCGAGTTCCGCAAGGGCGCATTGCTTTCAACCGGACGAGGACCTGAACTGAACGAGGCGACGCTGCGCGAAAGCACCATCGTTGGACAGATGGGCATCCATCCGCTGATCACCGCACTGCAAGCCGGCGCACAATATATCTTTGCCGGCCGATCCTGCGACGTCGCGCTGTTCGCGTCCGACATGATCCGCCGCGGCATCGACGCGGGCACTGCCTATCACGTCGGCCATGTACTCGAGTGTGGTGCGCTGGCCTGCGATCCCGGTTCGCCGTCGGACTGCCTCGTGGCGGAGATCTATGACGATGGCAGCGCATTGTTTGTCGCGCCCAATCCCGGCCGGCGCTGCACGCCGTATTCCATCGCCGCCCACTCGCTGTACGAAGAGAGCCATCCGCAATTGCAGTTCTATCCCGAGGGAATCCTCGCGATGGAGAAGACCGAGTTCCTGGCGCGCGACAGCCGCACCACCGCCATCCGCAACAGCAGGTTCGTTCACGCCGACAAGCCCTGGCCCTGGAGCATCAAGTTGGAAGGGGCGCATCTGCTGGGCAAACGGAAGGTGTCGCTGATCTACATCGATCCGGCGGACCTGCCGAAGATTCCCGACGATGTACTGGTCTACGGCCGCAACGGCGTGCAGCCGACGCCGGTGCGGGGACCGGCGGAGCGCGAGCTCGGGATCATCATCGAAACCGTATCAAAGGACCGCGAAGCCGCGATACTGCTTGCCAGCCTGTTGACCCACTACCTCATTCATTACGGCTATCCGGGCCGCAAGGCGACCGCAGGCAATATCGCCTATCCGATGTCGCCCAATCTGGTGAGCTTCCAGCATGACGATGGACGTTATGGCGCGATCGTTCCCAGCGGCACGCGTGACCCGGTGTTCTTCGAGAACTACGCGATGATCAAGGACGCCGTGATCCGGCTGATACAGGACGAATTCCCGCAGGCGCTGGCGAACGCCGGCTACACGATCACCGATGCCGATGCGGCCAATCCGGCGATCCTGCTGCGCACGGTGGACCGCGATGCACAGCGCCTCGACGCCGCGCATCAGCGGGAGATTGCCCGCATCACCGGCTTGACCAGACCCAGGCCCACGTCGCGGCAGAACCTCGATGCAGAGGATGAATATGCCTGGTCGCTGTATCACCTGCTACAGAACGAAGCGGTCATCAAGGCGCAGATGTTTCCCATCACCTGGTATCGCGCCAACGGTGCCGAATGGACGCAGGAAGGCATCGAACGGCCGCGCTACTTCGACATCGGCATCACCGGCTACCAGGGCAATGTGGACGACAGGACATTGTCGCTCATCGCCGATGTCCCACCGTCCGGCCCGCTGCGAGGCAGCCATCGGCTGCTCGACATCGCCGTGGTGATCCGCAGCAAGGATGCCGGCATCAATCGGCTGACCTTCGACATCATCTTCACGTCAGCCGAGAACTACGAGACCGCGCTGCGCTCCAACGTCTTCCACAAGGAGAGCGTGGCGAAGCTGCTGGGTATGCCCGCGGAACAGGTCGTCGGCACGTTCTTTGTGGACACCTGCAGCGCCATCAAGATTTCCGTCGACAGGCCAAACATCTCGGCCTCGTCGGACGAACGCGACGTGTTCGGCGCGCAGCAGCAAGCTGCGCTCGAACACCTGACCGTGCCGGACTACGCCGAGCCGTTGCTCAAGGCCTCTGGGTTCTGATCGACTGCGGTGGGGCGGTGGTCCGTAGCGGTGGGAGTCCGCGAACGGGTCGCCGCCCCCTACCGCCTCCCGCAGCGGACGGCGGAAGATTTACTGCCGTGCGTTCGCGCGCTGCGGGCAGCTACGCCGCCTCGGCTTCCTCTTCCTGCGTCTGCACGGGCCCGCTGTCCAACCCCTTCGCGCCCACATCGCGGTCCACGAACTCGATCACCGCCATGTTGGCCGCATCGCCGTAGCGCACGCCGGCCCTCAGCACCCGACAGTACCCGCCGGACCGCGCGCGATACCGATCGGCCAGCGCACCGAACAGCTTCGACACGATGACATCGTCGCGCAGCTGCGCATACGCCAGCCGCCGCGCGTGCATGCCACCGCGCTTGCCCAGCGTGATCAGCTTCTCGGCCACCGGCCGCAGCTCCTTCGCCTTCGGCAAGGTCGTGGTGATCTGCTCGTGCTTGATCAGCGCCACCGCCATATTGCGGAACATCGCCTGGCGATGAGTGGACGTGACGCCAAGTTTCCGGCCGGCTACCCCGTGACGCATGTCCCGTTACCCCTGTCGCGCGAAGAGCGCGTTCGATACAAGTTTCAGAACGGCTCTTCCAGCCGCTTGGCCAGGTCCTCGATATTCTCCGGCGGCCAGCCCGACACGCTCATGCCGAGTGACAGACCCATGGAGGTCAGCACCTCCTTGATCTCGTTCAGCGACTTGCGACCGAAGTTCGGCGTGCGCAGCATTTCCTGTTCGGACTTCTGCACCAGGTCGCCGATATACACGATATTATCGTTCTTCAGGCAGTTCGCCGAGCGGACCGACAACTCCAACTCGTCCACCTTGCGCAACAGGTTGCGGTTGAACGGCAGGTTGTCTTCCGGCTCCTCCGCACGGATCTGCTGCGGCTCTTCGAAGTTGATGAACAACTGCAACTGGTCCTGCAGGATGCGCGCCGCCAGCGCCACCGAATCCTCCGGCGTGACCGCGCCGTTGGTCTCGACGGT
>DATKFJ010000389.1:0-5262 GCA_035511435.1 Acetobacteraceae bacterium
GGCTCGCCGGTCTCGATCCGTGCAGTCAGGATGCGCACCCACAGCGCCCGCGCCGAAATCGACCGCACCGGCGTTTCATCCTTCGGCGACAGCAGTGCCCATTGCTCGTCGGCCTCCACCGCGCGCATGAACGCGTCCGACACCAGGATGCCGTGGTGCAGGTTCAGTGCCTTGCGGTTCGGATCGCCGCCGGTCGGGCGACGGATTTCCACGAACTCCTCGATCTCCGGATGCCAGACCGGCAGGTAAACCGCGGCCGATCCGCGGCGCAGCGAGCCCTGCGAAATCGCCAGCGTGAGCGAATCCATCACGCGGATGAACGGGATCACGCCGGAGGTCTTGCCAACCGCGCCGACCTTCTCGCCGATCGAGCGCAGATTGCCCCAATAGGAGCCGATGCCACCGCCCTTCGACGCCAGCCAGACGTTCTCGTTCCACAGCCCGACGATGCCTTCCAGGCTGTCGGACGCCTCGTTCAGGAAGCAGGAGATCGGCAGGCCGCGCTGCGTTCCGCCGTTCGACAACACCGGCGTCGCCGGCATGAACCACAGCCTGCTCATGTAATCGTAAATTCGCTGGGCGTGGCCGGCATCGTCGCCGTAATAGGAGGCGACGCGGGCGAACAGGTCCTGGAAATCCTCGCCCGGCATCAGATAGCGGTCGGACAGGGTCGCGCGGCCGAAATCGGTCAACAAGGCATCGCGCGAACGGTCGATATGGACCTGATGGCGACCTGGCATCTGCACTGCGTCGAGCACGTCGGATTCCCCCTGGTCTATTGGACCCGATTTTCCGCCGATGCGGACCGTGCCGTCAATCAACATATGGGACCCCACTTCCGATGGGGCCACAACATACATGTCTTGTTGCGACCCAGCCACAGTGTGCCGGAGGGAGACAACCGAGCGGGCAACGGACCGCCCTCCGGGTCATCGCCCCACGCTGTGACTAATGTGTGGGGCGGGCAGGCGAAGCGCAATCCGCCCCGCCGCCGTCAGGAATCCAGGCGCAATCGGCTGGACAGCAGTTCCCCCTGGCCTTCCAGCACCGGGTAGGCAGCGGCGGCCACCAGATGGCCGTTGACCCGCTTCAGATGGCGCAGCAGGTCCAGATCGAGCGCGCCCGGGTCCGCCTTGCCGCCCTGCATGCTGGCGAAATGCGCCCGGGTCGCGGCCGACTCCAAGTCGCGGAAGGCTTCCTTCTCCGCGGCAAGCTGGCGCGCGGAGCGGGCATCCTCGGTCATGAACACCGCCGCCGCCGCGCGCACCGTGACCGCAAGTCGATCCAGCACGCGCCTCGCCTCGCCACGCTCTGCCTCGCCGAGAGGAATACCGCGTTTCAGGCGTTTGGCGGCGTGTCCCATCACGTCGCGGTCGATCACGTCGCCCGCGGCTTCCAGGTTGGTGGCGAACATCAGGATCTGCGACAGCCGTCGATGATCCGTGTCCGACAGCGACTCCGGATCCAGCGCCGTGAGGTACTCCTTGATCGCGGTGTTCAACCGGTCGAGCACATCGTCCAGCCTGCGGACCTCGCCGATGCGGCGCCGATCGGTGCTGGCCAGGGCGTCAGCGGCGCCAGACAGGATGGCCTCCAGCGCATCGGCCATACGCAACGCCTCGCGGGCCGCCGCGGCCAGTGCGATCGGCGGCGTCTCCAGCGCCGCATGGTCGAGGTAGCGCGGCTGCGACGGATCGTCCGCCGCAATCCGTGCCGGCAGCATCTTGCGCAACAGCCAGGCGTAGGGACCGAGCACCGGCAGAAACAGCGCCGCCAGGATCAGATTGAAGAAGGTGTGGAAATCGGCGACAGCGCGTGCCGGATCGGGATCGAACCACACCATCCAGCGACCGAGATAGGGCAGCAGCAGCAGCGCCGCCAAACAGCCGAACAGGCGGTTCAGCAAATTGCCGATCGGCAACCGGCGGCCCACCGGATCGTCGCCCGAAACTCCCTCCAACACTGGATTGATCGCGGTTCCCAGATTGGCGCCCAGCACCAACGCGAACGCGGCGTCCGGCGGCACGGCGCCCTTGGCGGCGAACGACATCACCAGCAGCACCACGGCGACCGAGGAATGCGCCGCCCAGGTCAGTCCGGCGGCCACCAGCACGTCCACCACCGGTGAGGTGGCGATGGCGCCCAGTACCAGCCGCAGGCTCGGCACGTCCTCATACGGCGTCACCAGAACGACCAGTTGGTGCAGCGCCATCAGCATCAAGCCAAGGCCGATCGCCACACGGCCGAGATCACGCGTGCGCGCCGCAGTGCCGCGACGGAACAGCAGCACGCCGAGCAGGATCAGTGCCGGCGCCACCTCCGCCACGTCGAACGACAGCAACTGGACGATCAGCGTGGTGCCGACATTGGCGCCCAGCATGACGGCGAGCGCCGGCACCAGGGCGACCGCGCCGCCGGCGGCGAAACCCGCCACCATCAGGCCGGTCGCCGTGCTGCTTTGCAGGATGGCGGTGACGCCCATCCCGGCGACGAACGCGGCCAGCCGATTACCCAGCGTGGTACCGAGCCAGCGGCGCAGGTCAGGGCCAAAGCCGCGCTGGATGCCGGTCTGCACCATGTGCAGTCCCCACAGCAGCAACGCCACCGAGCCAGCCAGGTCGAGCAGGGTCCACATTCGTGGCCAGTGATCAGCGATCAGTGATCAGGCGTCAAATGCTTTTTCCCCACTGGGCTTGCTGACCGCATCGGGCTTGCTGACCGCACCGGGTCGTGATGGTTCGCCTAGAACCTGCCACAAAACCGGCGCGCACCGGCCACGGAACGGCACACATTAACGCATGTCCACCATTCGCAACTGAAGGATCCGTCCAATGCGCATCTCATTCCTAATTCCACTGGCGTTTCTGGGCCTCGCTGGCTGCGTGACCACCGTGCATGAGCCACCGGCCCAGACTTCTACGGTCGTCACTCCGGTGCCGCAGGCGACCTATGTGGCTCCGGCTGCGCCCGCCAGCACGATGATCGTGCACACGCCCTGATTTGTGCTGCGTGGCGTAATCGCCCCTTGAGGGTGGTTGCGTTTCCGTGAGGCCAAGCCCCGGCTGGGAGGATTGCTGCTCCTTGCCGGGGCCTGACCTGAACGGCGTCATCGTTTCGGGCCGGTCTTTCCGTCAGCGCCACCCTGGTGTAGACGCCGCTACCCTCGTCGGCCGGAAACTCTCATGACCGCCCCCTACCCTGCCACCGCGCTGGAACCCGACGTCGCGACCCCGCTGGTCCTGGCGCTCCCGAAAGGCCGTATCCTGGCCGAATGTGGGCAGGTCCTCGCGCGTGCCGGCGTCGCCCCCGCGCCAGATTATGCCGACGAGGAAAGCCGTCGGCTGCGCTTTCCGACGAACGATCCGATGCTCGATGTGGTGCGGGTGCGCCCATTCGATGTTGCGACCTTTGTCGCGTTCGGCGCGGCGCAACTTGGCATCTGCGGCGCCGATGTGCTGATGGAATTCGATTACCCGGAAATCTATGCGCCGCTAGACCTCGGGATCGGGGTTTGCCGCGTATCGGTCGCCGAACCGGTGGAAACCGCGGGCGCCGATGATCCGTCCCGCTGGTCGCGGGTTCGGGTCGCAACCAAGTATCCCAACATTGCCCGGCGTCACTTCGCTTCTCGCGGCGTGCACGCCGATGTGGTGCATCTGAATGGCGCGATGGAGTTGGCCCCCGGTCTGGGGCTGTCGCGGCTGATTGTCGATCTGGTGCAGACCGGGTCCACGCTGCGGGCGAATGGGCTGGTGGAAACCGAGGTGATCGCGCCGATCACGTCCCGTCTCATCGTTAACCGTACCGCGTTGAAGACGCAGCCGGAGACGATCGGCGCCTGGATCGCACGGTTCCGGGCGGCGCTGGGAGAAACATCCGTGGGTGAAACGTATTGATTGCTCCCCCTCCCCCCAACCGCCGCCCACTCAACCCCCTCCCACCCAGCCCCATCCAACACCGGGAGGCGGAGGCTCTGGCCCTGCAATGATTCGCCTGAGCACCGTTGACGCTGGCTTCGAGCTTGAGTTCACCACTCTGCTGGGCCAGGCGCGCGCGACCACCGAAAGCGTGGATCAGGCGGTGTCGGCAATCATCGCCGATGTGCGCGCTGACGGTGACGCTGCGCTGCTGCGGTACACGGCGCGCTTCGATCGACTGACGTTGACGACGGATCGGTTGCGCATTGCGGCCGACGAGATCGATGCCGCGATGACCGGGATTGCACCAGCGCTGATGGCGGCACTCGATCTGGCGGCGACGCGCATCGAAGCCTTCCATCGCATGCAGTTGCCTGTGGACCTGCAAACCACGGACGCTGTTGGTCTGACGCTGGGCATGCGGTGGGGACCTCTGGACGCGGTCGGGCTTTACGTGCCGGGGGGCAAGGCGGCGTATCCGTCCTCGGTGCTGATGAACGCGATTCCGGCCCGTGTCGCCGGCGTGCCTCGCATCGCAATGTGCGTGCCTACCCCGGACGGAACGCTGAACCCGCTGGTGTTGGCCGCCGCTCGTCGCGCGGGTGTTGCGGAAATCTATCGGGTCGGCGGTGCTCAGGCGATTGCCGCGTTGGCGTATGGCACTGCATCCATCGCGGCAGTCGATCGCATAGTCGGGCCTGGGAACGCGTATGTTGCCGAAGCTAAACGGCAGGTATTCGGGCGCGTTGGCATCGACGCGATCGCCGGTCCGTCGGAGGTCGTGATTTTGGCCGATGCGGCGAACGATCCACGATTGGTGGCGCTGGACCTGCTGGCGCAGGCCGAACACGACGAGGCGGCTCAGGCGATCCTGATAACGGACGATGCGGGGTTTGCCGACAGGGTTGCCGCGGCGGTGACGGCGGAACTCGCCACGCTGCCGCGCGCGGCGATCGCCGGGACAAGCTGGCAGTCGCACGGCGCAATCATCCTGGTGCGCGACTGGGACGAGGCCATTGGACTGGTCAATCGGCTGGCGCCGGAACATCTGCAATTGATGCTGCGCGATCCCGGTGCGGTGTTCGCGCGGGTTCGCCATGCTGGAGCAGTGTTTCTCGGCGCGTGGTGTCCGGAGGCGGTAGGCGACTACATCGCCGGGCCGAACCACGTGCTGCCGACCGGACGGACGGCACGCTTCGCGTCAGGGCTGTCGGTGTTCGACTTCCTGAAGCGCACGACGTGGGTTGCGGCTGATGCCGATGGCCTGGCGCAGGTAGGGCCGTCGGCGGTCGCGCTGGCCGAGGCCGAGGGACTTCATGCACATGCGCGCAGCATTGCGCTGCGG
>DATKFJ010000390.1:0-6316 GCA_035511435.1 Acetobacteraceae bacterium
TGTCAAACCCGCCTCCGGCCACGCCCCTCCGGGGTCAATCCTGCTCATTCGCACGCAAATGATTGGTGCGCCCGGGAGACTGTCAAGGGTGGGGGTTGCGTTGATCGATCATGGCAGGAGGTCGCCAGCCGGCAACCGGAAAACCCCCGCCTTTTTCCCGGACTTCCGGCCGGACGGGTTCAGCCAAAACCGGCAGGCGGTCTCTCCTGTATCCGTAACCAATTCGCCCGCCCTAGGTTGCCGTCACGGCGCAAGGCAACAGCCACAGACCAAGGCCCCGCCGAACAACCAACCTGGTGGAGATGATAATGACCTCCTCAACCGCACGCAGCCCCCGCTCCAAGCGCATCGCAGCGACCTGCGCCATCCTCGGCCTCGCTACCATCGGCATCGCCGCCGCACCGCAGCCCGCCAATGCCTGGTGGCGCGGTGGTTACGGCTACGGCTACGGCTACGGCTGGGGCGTCGGCCCTTTCGTGCCCCCGGTCATCGTCGCGCCGGCGCCGGCCTATTATCCGGCCCCGGTTTACTATGCGCCGCCGCAGCCCGCCTGGATCCCCGCCCATTGGCAGAACGGTTACTGGGTGCCTGGCCATTGGGCCTGAACCTGTGACGCGGTTCATACGGGCCACTCGCAATCCATCGCAGAGTGGCCCGGAGAACCTGGCAACCCAGGCGTGATCGAGGAGCAGCAGTCATGCGACGGTTTCTCATAGCAGCCGCGATGGCGATCGGACTGATCGCGCTCTGGGCGGCGATCCTGCCGCTGACCGCGAAACCTGCCTCGATCATCCCTGCCCCGGCCAGCTCGGCCCCAGCCACCCCTGCCCCGGCCGCAGCCATCGTGTCGAAAGCCCTGTTCCTCTGCCGCGGCGAACACGGCATCGACCGGGCCTGCGCCGCGTCACTCGCCAGGGCACTCGTGCTGGAAGCCTCCGACCACGCCCCGACGCCAGTCAGCGATCGCATCTGCCATGCAGACCCGCAGGCATTCTCGAGCGCCGATCGCCACGGCTGACCACACCACGCCGCCACCGCAATTAATTCAGCGTTCCTGTGCCCCGCCTCACAGCGGCGGACCACGCCGCATGTGACAACCACCCGCACGAGCACTGGGAGGTATGGACCATGGTTCACGCAATCCGGATCGCCCAAAGCGTCAAGCGCCTGCGGCCCGACGTGTTCGTCATGGCCCTGATGGCTACCGTTACGCTGGCGACCCTGGTGCCATGCCAGGGTGTCAGCGCCCGACTGTTCGGCTGGGCCGGCGTCTTCGCGATCGGCTCGCTGTTCTTCCTGCAGGGCGCACGGCTGTCGCGCGAGGCGGTCGTCACGGGTTTGACCAACTGGCGACTGCATTGTGCCATCGCCTGCACGACCTTCGCGCTGTTTCCCATCCTCGGCACCGCTGTCACCGAACTGCTGCCGCATTCGCTGAATCGCACGCTGGTGCTGGGCGTGCTGTTCCTGTGCGCGCTGCCATCCACTGTGCAGTCATCCATCGCGTTGACCTCGATCGCCCAGGGCAACGTCGCGGGCGCCGTCTGTGCAGCGACTGCGTCCAGCCTGGCCGGTCTGTTGATCACGCCGCTGGTGTTCGGCTTCATGTCGCACGTGCGCGGCGGCCATGGCGTCGATCTTTCCGGCATGCGGCTGGTGTTCGCCGAACTGCTGCTGCCGTTCATCGCGGGCCATCTGGTCCGCCCGTGGATCGGCACATGGGCGGCGCGCAACCGGGCCCTGCTGGCGGTCACCGACCGTGGTTCAATCCTGCTGGTGGTCTACACCGCGTTCAGTGCGGCCGTTGTGCATGGCATCTGGCAGCAATTGCCGCCGGCCACTCTTGGCATGCTTGCGCTGATCGTTGCGTCGTTGCTGGCGGCGGCCCTGGTGGTCACCCGGGTCACTGCCCGCATGTGTGGCTTCAACCACGCCGACGAAGTTGCCACGGTCTTCTGCGGATCGCAGAAGTCGCTGGTCGCCGGCATTCCGATCGCCAGCGCGCTGTTTTCCGGCCCAACGCTTGGGGTGATCGTGCTGCCGATCATGCTGTATCACCCGATGCAGCTCGTGGTCTGCGCATGGCTCGCGCGGCGCTACGCCAACCGTCCCACCATGGTTGCCGATGCGGTACCGGCGCTGCCTGCGGTCGCCGAGACCACCCAGGAGATCGCCGCCTAGACTATCGATGGGCCGCGACTATCGATAGGCCGCGATTATCGATGGGCCGCGACTATCGATGGGCCGCGTCGCCGCGATCCTGCCGATGACAGGAAAACCCGGCTGTCCGTCAGTCACACGATTTTCCTGGCAGCGTCCGGAACGAGCCGACGCGACTCGTGCGCGGATGGTAGCCTGCGGTCAGTCCACACCACAGAGGACTCGGCCATGCAGTGTGAATCGTGCGGCGAACTCATGGAACGTGAGATCGTCGCTGTCGAGATCGTGATTGCCGGTCGCCGCGCGTCACTCGACCAGCCGGGCTGGTATTGCTGGGCCTGCAAACTCGGCGCCCACACCGCGAGCGACCTCGCACTGACCGACGATGCGCTCGCCGGATTACTCGGCAAACGCCGCCAGGTTCGGTCGGGCAAGACCGTCGTGATACGGCGCGGCTAATGATGGGCGGCTAGAGATGGCCGGCTAGAGATAGAGTCGGTGGACATCGCCGCACTCCACCGAACCACGCCCCACCGAACCACGCCCCACCGAACCACGCCGATGGGCGGTGCGATATTCAGCATCGCGAACCGACGCTACCGCAACAGCACCCACGCAACGAAAACCCCACACGCCGCCAGATACACGACCAGCAGCGCGAGTCGCAGCCTGGCCGCGTGATGCTGCAGCCCGGGCACTACGCCGATACCGATAAACAGCGCCATCGCAGCACCCGTGATGATCTGCGCCAATCGCATCTGGTCACCGCTCACCGCGCTGAATGGCGTCATCAGCCTCCCCTTCCCGCCGATGCTCTGCTAAAGCTGCACGCCCGAAGCCGGACTCGCAATCGGGCGGAGGCAACGTGATGCGGCTGCTGACACTGGCGTTTCTGCTTGGCAGCGTCTGCCCGGCATTCGCGGCGGATCTTGTGCTCAAACGCGTCATGCTGTCGTCAGCAGGCGTTGGCTATTTCGAGTACGAGGCCAACGTCGACGGCACCGCCGCACTCGGCCTCGATGTGCCGCTGGACGAGGTGGACGATGTGCTGACCTCGTTGGTGGTGTTCGACAGCGCGGGCGGTGTTGGCACGATGGAATTGCCCGGCCGCGACAACACGCGCGCGAGTTTCGCTGACCTGCCGTTCGGCCCAGCCGCATTGCGCTCGCCGACCGACACCCTGAACAGCCTGCAAGGAGTAGTAATTTCGGTGCAGGGTCCGCGACCGATGACCGGCCGCATCATGCATGCCGACCGTGTCACCGAACCATTGCCCACGACCCCCGGTCAACCGCCGGCGACCGTGCAGCGTACCCGCGTTACGTTGCTTGGCGCGGACGGACTGCAGCAATTCGTGCTGGAGGATGCCAGCAGCATTCAGGTCGCCAACCCCGACTTGCGCGATCGCATCACGCGGGCACTGGAATCGCTGCGCCGTGAAGCCGGCCAGAACACGCGCCACATTACGCTGCGCAGCACCGGCACCGGCAACCGAACGGTGCGCATCGGCTATGTCGCCGAGGCGCCGGTGTGGAAGGCGTCGTATCGGCTGGTACTGCCGGCGAAGGATGGCGATCCCGCGCGCCTGCAAGGCTGGGCCGTGCTGGAGAATTAGTCCGGCGCCGACTGGAACGGCGTGGCTCTGACTTTGCAATACGGCAATCCCGTCACTTTCCGACAGGCGATCTATCGCAGCTATTTCGTGCAGCGGCCGGAGGTACCGGTGGAAGTCCTCGGCCGCATCCTGCCCGACGTGGACACCCGCGCGCGCCCGGCGGCGATGGCGGCGAATGACGCACCGTCACCCAGCGGCCGTACGTTCGCGCCAGCTTTCGGTGCCGCTCCGCCAGCGATGGCCATGGCACAATCAACGGCCGAGACGATGGCCGCGCCGTCCGATCAAGTGCAGGCGGCCGAGGCAGCGGAGGAGACGATCTTCCAGTTGGCGACAGCGGTTTCGCTTGCGGCAGGCCATACCGCCAGCGTGCCGATCATCGACCGCACGGTGCCTGCGACGCGCGTCGATCTGGCGACCGGCGACGATCCGCATCCGCTGTCCGCCATCCGCATCACGAACGACACCGGCACCTCGCTGCCGACCGGCGTGCTGACTCTGTACGATGCTGCGGGCGCGGCGACATTTGTCGGCGACGCCAGGCTGGGCGGCCTGCCCACGGGCGAAAGCCGGCTGCTGTCGTTTGCCCAGGACCTGCGTACCACGGTCGAACGCGACAGCAGCGGGCAGACCACTCTGGCATCGCTGACCGCCGCCAACGGCGTGCTGCACATCGCGACGCGGCAGCGCGAAGTGCTGCGGTTCACCATCACCGCGCCGGCAGATGCACCGCGGCAGGTCCTGTTGGAAATTCCCAAGGACGGGGACCGCACCCTGTCGGTCGAAGGCGGCCCGATCCCCGGTACCGAGCAGACCGCAACCGCATGGCGTCTGCCGGTTACGCTGAAGGCGGGCGAGGTGCGCAGGCTTACCGTCTATGCCGATCGTCTGGTGCGCGAGGACACGGCGTTGCTGGCCGATGATGCGCAGGTTGTGGTGCGGCTGCTCAACGAGCAGAACCTCGCAGCCCCGGCGCGCGCCGCATTGCAGCGACTTGCTTCACTGCGGCAGGACGAAACATCCAGTCAGACTGCGTTGAATCAGCTCCAGGCGCAGCGGGCGGCGATCCTGCAGGACGAGGACCGCATTCGCAGCAATCTCGCTGTGGTCGCGGCAAACGATGCGCTGCATGCCAGGCTGATCAGCGCGCTGGATGCCGACGAAACGAAACTCGACCAGCTTGGTCAGGCGATCGAACGGGCAACTGCCGCAGCCGACAAGGCCCATCAGGCGTTGGCTGACGCGGTTGCCGGGTTGGCGCTTTAGGGTACTGCGTTCACCGGTGCTTCGTTGCGTGGCGCTTCGTTGCGTGGCGCTTCGTTGTATTGACGCCTGGAGGCCGCTGGTTGGTGCAGCGTCGGCACCCGCTCTGCGACATCGGCAATGCCACCTTGCTTCTTAACAAGAAGGCAAGATTTCCGGCACTACTCTGCGTACATGGTGTCTTCTCTTACGCAGGCCGACGTTGCGCGGTTGCTGGCGCAGCCGTCTGCCTCGGTGCGCGCCGAGGTGGCGGCGAAAGTCGCGGGCGAACTCGACAATACGCTGCTGACCGCCGCTGAGCTGGATATCGCCCACGACATCGTCCGCGCCATGGCCCGCGACGTTGAACTGACGGTGCGTCAAGCCCTGTCGCACAGCCTGCGCAGCGCCGTCCGACTGCCGCACGACGTGGCGATCCGGCTTGCCAACGACGTCGAGGCGGTGGCGCTGCCGATTCTCATCGAATCGCCCGTGCTGACCGAAGCCGACCTGCTGGAACTCGTCTGGCACGGCAGCGCGACCAGGCAGACTGCCATCGCCGGTCGGCCCGATGTCACCGAGCCAGTCGCCGATGCGCTGGTGACCAATGGCGGCGAGGCAGCGGTCGCCACACTGATGGCCAACCCCGGCGCACGCATCGCCGAAGCGAGTTTGGGCAAGGCGGTCGATCGCTTTGCCGACAGCGACCGGGTCAAGACCGGCCTCGTGCATCGCGCCGAACTACCCATGACCATTGCCGAGAGGCTTGTCGTCATCGTATCGGACAAACTGCAGGCGCATCTCGTCAGCCATCATGAGCTGCCGATTTCACTTGCGACCGATATCATCCTGCAAAGCCGCGAACATGCCACACTGCATCTCAGCCTCGGCTCGAACGAGCAGGAGCTGGAGCGGATGATCCGGCAGATGCATCATAATCACCGGCTCACACCGTTCCTGGTGCTGCGCGCCCTGTGCCTGGGCGACATGGCGTTCTTCGAGATCGCCATGGCAGTCATGGCGAAGGTGCCGGTGGTGAACGCGCGCATCCTGATCCATGACGCCGGTTCGAACGCTCTGACGTCGCTGTATGAAAAGACCGGTATGCCGTTGCGACTGCTCGCCGCGGTCCGCGTCGCGGTGGAGGTGGTGCGCGGTACGCAATTCGACGGCGGCGAACGCGACCGGGAACGCTATCGCGCACGGGTGATCACCCGCATCCTGACGCAGTTCGAGGACCTGGCGCAGGACGATCTCGACTATCTGCTTGACAAGCTCGGCGACGTGCTGACCGTTGCC
>DATKFJ010000391.1:0-3390 GCA_035511435.1 Acetobacteraceae bacterium
CGACGCCATTGACCGTTCGGGTGAGCGCGTCGCGGATGATGGTTGCATCGGTGGTGAAGCGGGCTGCGAGCTGTGCCGGGGCCTCGCGTTCCAGCCGCGCGAGGTCGGCGTGCGCGAGATGGGCGAACATGCGGCCTTGCAGTTCGCGGATCGCCAGCAACACGATCTGCTGCACCTGGACGTTCTGGAAGTACTGGGCGGCCGCCTTGATCGAGGTGATGGCGACGACGAGTGCGGGGATCTGGTAGAGGATTCGGCGATCGCGATCGGCGAACATCTCGAATGCGTGGTCGATCGCCACCGGATACAGCGCGGTGGTGCCGGCCATCAGGGCGGTCAAGACCAGCACGAGCACCACGCGGGATTTGTAGTGGCGGATGTGCTCGCGCCAGAGCCGGCCGAGCAACATGCGAGTCGTGTCGCTGTTCGCCTTCAGGTCGATGCGGGGCGTCCTGGCATCCATGAGGGGCGTGTATCAGCGGTGGGGGCGGTGTGGCCAGTGGGCGCCGGTTGCCGTGGCGATGCGAGATGGGAGGGGTGGGTTGGCCACAGGGGGGCGCGGGCTGTCCAGGGGGGTTGGCGATGCGCCGACGGCGGCCTTGGGCACCGCTACCCGCTAGCGCCTCTGGCAAGGGGAGGGGGAGAAGGTCGACAACTGGTCGCGAAGGCGAAGCGCAACACCGTGGTCATCACTGCGATTGCACGGGAAATTGGAGCCTTCCGCTGGGCCATCGCGCGCGAGGTCGAGCCTGCACCGATCACGCTGCAGACGGCGTAACACCGCTCCTGAGCGCTGCACGTTGAGCAAAGAGATCAACGCCAGCAAAGAACGAAGACCGTTGTGCAAGGCCGGGGGCGGGACCACGGTGGGGAACCCCCGAGCTCCGCTTGGCGGCCAGCTGCGAGCCGATGCCCGTTGCAAGACAGGGACCAGCCCCGGACGGACACCGGAAATGCTGTATCCAACCGGCGCATCAGAGCAGGTCAGCCAGGTCCAGCGGTACCGTCTCCTGCCTTGCGCAGCTACATCGCCACCAGGAAACTCACGCGACGAGCGGGACGGATAAAACGTGTCTTGCCCCTTGAAAGCGGACGTCAGAGCGGTGGTGTAATGCGCTTCTCTAATGGCTTCCCTGGAGGTGCTTGTTTTGCTTGAGGCAGCATGCCCCGCACGAGATTTTTCCCTGACGCGCTTCCTGGCGCGGCGTGCGGGCCGCAGGCAAGCCAGATCGGCGACTACAGGAGCCGCGGCAGGTTGCAGGCACTGTGCAGCACGCGCTCGACGCGCACCGTGTTCTCGCCGAGCAGGTCGCGGTACAGCACGATATGTAACGGCCATGCACCGCGATCCGCAGCCCGGGAGCCAGGTCGCTGCGGGCCGGGTAGAGTTGCGGGGATGCCGCAACCGCCCTGCACGTCGCCTCCAGCTCAGCGACGAAGCTGGCGGCGCGGACTGGGTTGTCGCGGGCGATATAGTCGGCGATCTCTTCCAGGTCGGCCGCGGTGCGCGGCGAGAGGAGCAGCCGGTGGGCTGCGCTCACTTGGCCGGTGGCTGGCCAAACCGGGCACGCAGCCGGGCAAACACCGCGTCAGCTTCCAGGCCGGGTCCGCTGTCGATGCCTTCCTGCACTAGGCGGCGCAGTTCCTCGGTCTCCAGGGTCTCGATCCTGCGGCGCAGACGCCAGTCGCGCAGGGCGTCGCGCACCACCTCGCTGACGCTGCCGTAATCGCCGCCTGCCACGGCTGCGCGCACCTCAGCCACCATGTCCGGGGTCAGGGCGACGCTGAGCTTTTCCACGTTGGCCATGCCAGCATGATGCCATGGATGGCAGATGGTAGCAATATTTCCTACCAAGGATGCTGACCGTCGTAACTTGTGTCGAATGTGATGCGAAAATGGCCCCAAGCGCGGAGGCGAAGCTATTGGTTGATGGCAGCGTCGATGCGTCGAATGGTCGAATGCAGGATTTGGTCCACACCTCTCGCTTGCCCCAAAGGAGAAGGCCCTTGCCGATGCTGCGCCCTGTCTCCGCTGCTCTGGCGATTGCCGCCGTCGTTGGCGCAGCCGGCGCTGTGTCCGCCGATACGGATTTGCAGCCGCCCACGGGGTATCGCCAATGGTTTCACGTCAATTCCATGGTGGTCGACAAAACGAGCCCGCTGTTCGACGCGCTGGGCGGCATGCACAACGTCTCTGTCAACGCGGTCGGGCTGCCGGCGCTGAAGAAAGGCGTAGCGTTTCCCGACAAGACCATGTTTGTCAGCGACCTGCATGAGTTCACGGTGAGCGACGGCTCATATATCGAGGGCGGCCGCAAGATCCTCGCGCTTATGGTGAAGGACAGCAGGAAATACGCGGCGACGGGCGGTTGGGGCTTCCAGGCGTGGGCTGGTGGCGATCCCAAGAAGCCGGTTGTTACCGATGCAACGAAGCAATGCTTCGCCTGCCACGAGCCGCAGAAGGCGCATGACTATGTCTTCTCGACTTACATTCCCTAGCCCTTTGCGATCCCGAACCTCGGACACGGAACAGTCGAAGACGCTCGGGCGGCCCGGCAGGTGAATCGCGACACTTCGTGTCACCCGCTGCGATTTCTGCGATTTTGGAATCTTGCAGTGCGCGTCGGCAACGGCACCCCTTGCCGGTTCACGGTTGCCCGCGGTTGCGCGGATCGTTGGCCGGATCGATGTAGCCAAGGCCCAGGGGACCGATGGCAGTGACCTGGGTGATGTATTCGCCGGATTTGGCCCAGTGGAAGTGCGGCTGGCCGCCGGGAAGGACCACGAGACTGCCCGGCGCATAGGCCATAAGCTTGGTCTCATCGAAGACTTTTCCCAGGCCGATATATAGAACACGCCGGACAGCACGGTGTAGATCCGGTCCTCGGGGTGCTCGTGCGCCATCATCTTCGTGCCCGCCGGCAGCTTGACCCTGATCACATAAGGGCCGGGTTTGGTTGGATCGCCGACAAGGACCGCCAGACGCGCCTCCGGCGGAAAGGCCGGAAACGATCTCCACTGAACGTCCTCGGAGCGGATGGCGTGGAACCGGTCCTCGTCCGGCTGGTGCGGTCGGGCGCCGGTCGGCGTGGTCTCTGGCGTCTGCGGCATGATTTGTCTCCCGGGTTGGAGGAGAGTGAACGGAACTATGGACGAAGTTCGGCGACGGCCTTGGCCGTCAGGGACGAAGCCTTGGCGCCGAAGCGCGCGGTGACATAGTTGGCGACAGCGGCGATCTCGATGTCCGAATAGGCGTGGCCGAACGCCGGCATCATGACCACACCGTGAGGCGTCTGGCGCCGTTCGCCGGAGATGACGATCTGGGCGACGTTGGTGCCGGTGCTGTCGTTGACCGAGCGGCTGCCGGTCAGTGTGGCCTCGCTGGTCAGA
>DATKFJ010000392.1:0-4477 GCA_035511435.1 Acetobacteraceae bacterium
AGGTTGGGGTGCTCTGACGGGTCACTCGCAGTCAATATCCGATCAGGACAAGGCGGTAAGGCATGGTGATGCGGTGGTGGCCGTAGATAGCATCTGCGACCGCGATAGCATTCGTGTAGTCACGGCTAATCAAAGGCTTGCCGCCCGCATTGTAGCGATACCCAAGCGGCACGCAGAGAACGAGGGTTTCTAAATCCACCATCACCATTGCCTGTATCAGATCGCGATAGACCGCGTTACCCATCCAGGCTCGCCCAGCCTCTATCTCCAAACCGCACTTCCAGGCCTCATGGTAGGCATCAATCTCATATTGCAACGCTGGAGCCCCGTTCTCGCCAAAGAACACGGGACGCTTAATCTTGTCGCTCGCGTGTTTGCTTGCTTCCACCGTGAACCCAAGCTCGATCAGGGCAGGCCGGAGGATGGTCAGCACATCGTTGCTGGTAAGTCCCTTGTCTAGGTTCTGTGTGCCTATCTCCGCGGCGTGGGCGCGAAAGACATCTTGGATCACCCCGGTAAAAAGCGGTGGAGGCTGCGTCCGTGGGAATGTCGAAAAGCGGATGGATGTAGGCATCGCTGGCTCCGGCGCTACCAGCGGGCAACGTAACCGCGAACCGTGGTGGACAGTAGACCTTTACAGGGCGCACCGGATGGGCACACATTGGGGTCATAAGGCGACGGAAAATCCCCGTGAAATCAGGTTGTTAGGTCCCGAAGTCTCGTGTAGCCGGCACGCATGATTTCCCGTTTTTTGTCGCGACTCGTCGCGATGCGCGGCCTGCGTGCCGACTTCGCCGCACTGGGTCTGGGCGCGCTGTCCGCTGCCGCGCTGCCGCCGGTGCACGCCATCCCGGTGCTGCTGGTCTCGGTGCCCGGCCTGCTTGCCCTGCTCGATGGCGCGCGCGGCCCCGCGGTCGCGGCGCGACGCGGCTGGTGGTTCGGCTTCGGCCACCATCTTCTCGGCCTGTATTGGATCACCGAGGCAATCCTGTACGAGGCCGATCGCTTCTGGTGGCTGGTGCCGTTCGCGGTGCCGGCAACGGCGGCCGGCCTCGCGGCATTCATTGCGGCCGCGTGCGCCATCGCCCGCCTGGCGCGCCCGGGCTGGCCACGGGTCCTGGCATTGGCCGGCGCCTGGGTGCTGGCGGATCTGGCGCGGCAGTTCGTGCTGACCGGGTTCCCGTGGAACCCCTGGGGCAGCGTCTGGGAGATCCCCGGAACCATCGGCGACGTGTTCATCCAGCCGGCCGCCTGGGTGGGTGTGGACGGCCTTACCCTGGCCACGATGCTGCTCGCCGCGACCCCGGCACTGGGCTGGCGCTGGCGCATCGGCGGCGGCGCGGCGCTGGCGGCATGGGCGGCGCTTGGCCTGATCCGCCTGCACAAGCCAATGCCGCCGCCAACGTCGCTGACCGTCGTGCTGGTGCAGGGCAACGTGCCGCAGGGCCAGAAATGGAGCCAGGACCTCGCCGTGCAGATTTTCCGGCATTACCTGACGCTGACCGAGCAAGGGCGCGCACGGGCGGGAACCGGTCCCTTCGTTGCAATCTGGCCGGAGACCGCGTTCCCTGGCCTGCTGCAGATCGATGAACGTGCGCGCCAGGCGATCCAACAGGAGACGGGCGACGCACCGTCGCTGATCGGCAGCGTCCGCTTCGACGATCAGCGGCGCCCGCGCAACAGCCTGGTCGCGTTGACTGACAGCGGCACCATCGCCGCGATCTACGACAAGTGGCACCTGGTGCCGTTCGGCGAGTACATCCCCGATTGGCTGCCGTTGCCGCTGATGGTGGTGCCGGGCGGCGGATTCGCATCCGGTCCCGGGCCGCAAACGCTGCACGTTCCCGGTTTACCGCCGGTCGGCGCGTTGATCTGCTACGAGGCGATCTTTTCCGGCCAGATCGTTGATCGAAACGATCGGCCGGATTGGCTGGTAAACGTGACCAACGACGCCTGGTTCGGCAATTCCACCGGCCCCCGCCAGCACCTCGCAGCGGCGCGCATGCGTGCGGTGGAGGAGGGGCTGCCGCTGATGCGCGCCGCCAACACGGGCATCTCGGCCGCGTTCGACGCGCGCGGGCATGAACTCGGCCGGTTGGGGATGCAGCAGACCGATACGCTGGCTGTGACGCTGCCTGGCGCCTTGCCGGCGACGTTGTTCGCCCGGTTCGGTCTTTGGATCCCTGCCATGTCAGTGACGGTTGCACTCGGGGTAGGGCTTATGGCAAGACGGTTTGCACTGCCCGGTTGATGCCTGTCCGCCGAACTGGCTCATTCACGGATGATTTGCTCGCATTTTTGTACTGTGTATCGATTTTAAACCTTGTGTTGACAATTGTCGGTTGTGTGATTAAGGTTCCGTTAACGACAGCCCAGCAGGCGGTTGTGCTAGCGCTTAAGGAGCCGTCTATGTTGAACGAACCGAAGGGGATTACGGATATGGCGCGCGGCGAACACGTCGTGGGTGCCGAAAAGGAAAGCCGACCCAGCCCGATCGATGTCCATGTCGGCTCCCGCATCCGCCTTCGTCGGACCCTCCTTGGCATGTCCCAGGAGCGTCTCGGTGAGGCCCTGGGTCTCACCTTCCAGCAGGTGCAGAAATACGAGCGCGGGGTGAACCGCGTCGGTGCGTCACGGCTGTTCGATCTGTCGCGCGTGCTGGATGTGCCGATCAGTTTCTTCTTCGACGACATGCCGGACAGCCTGGCCAACACCTACGGCGCCCAGTCGAGCCGCCGCGCCGCCGGGTTTACCGAGTCGCAAGACGGGTTCACCGATGACGCGCTGAACCGGCGGGAAACGCTTGAACTGGTGCGCGCCTATTATCGGATCACCGATCCCGCGGTGCGCAAGCGCGTATTCGACCTGATCAAGTCGATGGGGCCGGCTGACGCCTAAATCGTCAAACCTCGTCACGCGCCGTTGGCGTCTGCACCGGTCTGCAACTGCGGGTTATCAAACAGCGGATTTCGCAGGCGATGCAGTGCCGCCGCCAGCGCTGCCCAAAGGTCCCGCTTTTCTTCCTCGCCCAGTGAGGTTGCGATCTCCTCGCGGATGCCGCGGGCGACAAGCAGCAGCCGCGGCACCCGCCCGGGCGGTTCCTCGATCACCACATTGAGCCAGCCGACCGGCAGCCGCCGCTCCTGCCGCTTGCCTGCCCGGTCCGTGCGCACAATACGCAACGAGTCCTCGGACAGGAAAAGCAGCTCGCTTGCCCGCGCCCGGCTCGCATTCAGCCGCAACAGGAAGATCGCGATGCTGATTTCCACCACGCTGAACGCAGCAACCGGCCAAGCCCCAATGAACCAGAACCGCAGTACTGTCACGCCGCACAGCAGGCAGATCACCGCGATCAGAATGCGCAGTCCACGCGGCGACAGGCTGCGATAAGGCACGATCACCGCCTCGAACACCGTTGCCGGCGCGTCTGCTTTCGGGTCCATCATCCCACTGTAGCGCGTCTGCTACGTTCGCAAACCCTTGCCCGGCCCGCGGCGCTGCGCGACAAACGTTGCCATGCCGGCAAAACCCCGTCCTCAGGCAAAACCCCGTCCCAAGGCGAAGCCACGTCCCCAGGCGAAGCCCCGTAAGTCACGCGCCATGACGCTGGCCGAGGTGCGCGGTTTTCTCGAAGCGCTCGCCAAGGTCAATCCCGATCCTCGCAGCGAACTCTCATTCGTTGACCCCTATACGCTGCTGGTCGCCGTTGTCCTGTCCGCGCAGGCCACCGATGTCTCTGTCAACCGGGCAACCGAAACGCTGTACGCTGAAGCGCGGACACCCGACGCGATGGTGCGGCTTGGCGTCGAGGGTGTAGCAAAACATATCCGCTCGATCGGTCTCTGGCAGGGCAAGGCTCGCAACGTCATCGAGCTGTCGCGCCAATTGCTTGAGCAGCATGGCGGGCAGGTGCCGCACGATCGCGAGGCTTTGGAGAAGTTGCCTGGGGTGGGACGGAAGACCGCGAATGTCGTGCTGAATGTGGCATTTGACCAGAGCACCATGGCGGTCGATACGCACATCTTCCGGCTCGGCAATCGCACCGGCATCGCACTGGGGCGTACGCCACGGGCAGTGGAGGACGCGTTGCTGCGTCGCGTGCCGGCCGAGATGCTGCGTGATGCGCATCATTGGCTGATCCTGCACGGACGCTATGTCTGCAAGGCGCGCTTGCCGGAATGCTGGCGCTGCGTCGCGGCGCAATGGTGCAGGTACCCGGATAAGACGCTGCCGCCAGTGGCGAAGCCAATTATGAGGACAAAAGCCTGATACCAGGCGACTAATTATTGAACCACGGAACGTTTCCGTCTGGCCGACGCAGAGCCCGCCCCAGCAAAGGCCGATTCGGCATTCACGTCTTTGCCGGTCGTAGCAGGGGCAGATCCTACCTGCGCCACCAGCCTCGCTTCTTTTCCGCCGCTGCTGGCTCGCTCGCGCCGATGATGATCGGCTTGACGGCGGGTTCGGCCGCCGCATC
>DATKFJ010000393.1:0-6078 GCA_035511435.1 Acetobacteraceae bacterium
GCGCCCAGCATGAACAACGCGCCGTGCGCGAAGTTCAGCACGCCGAGGGTGCCGAGGATGATGGTCAAGCCGCTGCTGACCAGCGCCAGAAGCGACCCAAGGGCGAAGCCGTTGAAGGCCTGGGACAGCAGCAGTGGCAGACTGGGCACGAACCAGCGGCCGGGTCAGTAACGAAAACCGGCACGGCAGCGGATGCCGCCGATATGCTCGTTGACGTTCATCGACACGTCCCCCTTGAACTGGTCACCGATGCTCAATAGTCGGGACCGCACCTGGCTACAACCGGATGCGCGGCTTGCACCTTCAGTTTCGTTCGCGTACTACCCGGATCGCAAATTGACAGACTACGGTCTCTATGGTTTGTCAATTATCAATTGCACGTTCGCGACAAGCGACGGCGGTTGCAAAGCATGGGGGAGGACCTGATGGCCGACAGTACATTCCAATTTCCGGCGACACGGCGTCGTGCGCTGTTGGGTGCTGGAGCCAGCCTGCTGGGCGGCGCGATGCTGCCGGGTCTGCGCCAAGGTGCATGGGCTGCGGACGAGCCGCCGATTGGCACATGGCCGGCGGGCGCGGCGGGTGATTCGGTGTTCGTCGGCATCAGCCTGCCGCGCACCGGCACTTACGCGGTGCCTGGTGAGGACGAACTGAAGGGCGCCGAACTGGCGATCGAACATATCAATACCGGCAACGATCTCATCCGCAAGATCGCGCCAAACATCACAAAAGGCGTGCTGGGCAAGCAGATAAAGCACGGCGTTGCGGATTCGGAAGCGAAGCCGAACACCGCAGTGCAGAATGCGACCAAGTTCATCAATGACGACAAGGCGATCATGATCTGTGGCTGCGTGTCGAGCGCAGAGGCTGTGGCACTGAACAAACTGGCACAGCGCGAGCACGTGATCTACCTGCCGTTGCTCAGCGGCTCGAACGACACCACAGGCAAGGACTGCGTGCGCTATTCGTTCCGGCAATGCTTCTATGCCCAGACCGCCGCCGCGGCGCTGACACCCGTGATCATCACGGCACTCGGTAAAAACAAGAAGATCGCTTTCCTGACGCCGGACTATACTTATGGTCATACCGTCCGGCAGTCGTTCGAACAGAGCACCAAGGAACAGGGTGGCTGGACCGTGGCGACCAACCAGGTCTGCCCGCTGGGCGCGTCGGACTACAGCTCCTACCTGCTGAACATCGCCAACAGCGGCGCCGACGTATTCATCAATATTAACTTCGGCAACGACGCCATTCAGTCGATCAAGCAAGCCAAGCAGTTCGGCGTGCTGGACAAGATGACGCTGGTGGTGGCGTACAACACGCCGTTCCTGGCGCGCGATGTCGGGGCGGACCTGATGCAGGGCGTGTATGCGTCGACCGACTTCTGGTGGACGCTGGGTGATCGTTTCCCGTTGGCAAAGGAGTTTGTTGCTGAATTCGAGAAGAAATACAACTACAAGCCGGATTGGAGCGCAAATTCGGGCTATATGTCGCTCGCCCTTTGGGCCGATGCGGTGGAACGGGCGAAGACTTTTTATCCGCCAGCCGTGATCAAGTCCTATGAGGCTGGCAAGCACGTGCAGTCCACTGTGGGCGAGGTGTGGTTCCGTCCAGAGGATCATCAACTCGTGCGGCCAGTGATCATCCAACGCGGCAAGAAGAAGTCGGATATGCAGAACCCGGACGATTATTACGAGATCATCGCGGTGGTCCCCGGCGAAGGCCTCATGCAGAAGCCCGACGCGTTCGGCTGTCACCTCGGCGATTATACCTGACCGTTGCTCCGGCAACGCCGAACCGCGGCGGCGGATTTGGATGCCGCGGTTCGGCTGACCTGCGATTATCGATTAAACTCGCCACCAGATCCCGCCGCCAATAACGCCGCAGCCCGTGGCCGCCCGCATCACGATGCCGGCGGCCACCGTACGGATCGCGTTCCAGCCACGGTTGCGTCCAAGTCCCCACACGGCTGCCCGAAAAGGACACCAGGAGTCGTCGACCGCATAACACAAACTTGTGATTCGCGGCACTTCAGCCTGCACTCTTGGATATTTCCGGACATGCCGGCAATTTCATGCGCGGGACATGCATCGACAGAGGCCGCGGAGCAATAGTTTGGTCTCTGCCAACCGGGAATCACGGAGAACGCGTATGGTCGCACACGTGTCAGAGCAGTTGGCCACACCGTTCGGTGATGCCGGACCATCGCAGCCGCCACGTCGGGATTTTCTCATGCTGGTAACGCAGGCATCCGCCGCGATTGGTACGGCCGCCATTGCCTGGTCCTTGATCGATTCGATGGAACCGGCCGCGGATGTGATCGCCGCCGGCGCGCCGATGGATATCGATCTGAGCAAGATCGCCGCCGGCCAGCAGATCATTGTCCTGTGGCGTGGCAATCCCGTCCTCATCGTCAACCGGACGCCCAGCGCCCTGAAGACGCTGCAAGACCCTCAACTCGTGACGCGTCTCAGCGACCCGAACTCCGAAGCCCATCAGCAGCCGCCCTATGCAGAGAACTGGCACCGGTCCATCAAGCCGGAATATGCCGTTCTGGTTGGCATCTGCACGCATCTTGGCTGCTTGCCGGGGTATTGGCCGCAGCCTGATCCAACAACGCCGGTCCCGAATTGGCCGGGTGGTTACTTCTGCCCATGCCATGGATCAAAGTACGACCTCGCCGGGCGAGTATATCAGGGCGTACCGGCGCCGTACAATCTGCCGGTGCCGCCATATCATTTCCCCAACGACCAATCCCTGCGGATAGGCGAGAATCCTGCCGGTGAATTGTTCGACCTTGCCTCCGTGGTGCAGATGTAGCGCCGGCCGCCGCTGCCGGATGAACGAGAGCTAATCTGCCGCGTGCTGGATTTGGCGATCAATCCGCCTATCTGAGATCGGTGCGGGAATCTGCCCCTCGCCTCGCGTACGCGACCGCCCCGGACAGGTTTCAGGGAACCTGTATCAGGAGGTGAAAAATGCTTATCCGCGATGTGCTGCATCTCAAGGGTGGTGATGTGGTGAAGGTGCGAGCGGCGGATACTGTCGCCCTCGCGGTGCGCAAACTGGCGCAGCACCGGATTGGTGCAGTGGTCGTCGAAAACCAGTGGATGAAGCTGGTCGGCATTTTCTCGGAGCGTGATTTCGTCAATGCCATCGCACGCGAGGGCGCTGCCGTACTCGGCTTTGACGTGCAGCAGCTGATGTCCTCCCCCATCATCAGCTGCCACTCATCCGATCGCATCGATGCCGCTCTTTTGGCGATGACTCTGGCAAAGGTCCGTCATTTGCCGGTGATCGACGATGGCGAGCTTCGAGGCATCATCAGCATCGGCGATCTGGTGAAGTACCGGCTCGACGAGAAGGAGCTGGAGGCGAACGTGCTGCTTGACCTGTCTCGCATGCACGGCTGAGAGCTACAGGAACGTCCCCACGGGTTCGATGCCAAGCAATATCTGCCCCACCGATTCGAAATGCGCTGTGCGCGACTGGATCTGCTGCGACAGCGTGTGGATGTCGCGGAACCGGCGTTCGAACGGGGTGCCCAGGAAGATCGCATCCGTGCCGGCCGCCTTGTAGGCATAATCCGCGACTGCCTCGGCGGTTTGGATGGCGAACGCACATGCCAGCCGTACGCGAGCCCGTGCCGGCACATCGATCACGCCAATGTCGTCCGCGGCGTGCCAAATGGTGGACAGCGTCTCCACCAGATACGCGTGCGCCGCGCCCAGTCGCGCTTCCATCTGCGCAACGCTCGCCTGCACGACGGCATTGTCGGCAAGTCGACCAAGATTGCGCGGCGTCTTGCGCGTGGCGAGTTCCACGAACGCATCCAGCATTCCCCGCGCGATGCCCATCGCGACTCCCGCGACGCCGACAGCATAAACGCCCTGCATCGGAAAAGCGTAGAGCCGACCTGGCAAGCGCCGCAGCGTGGGATCTTCGCGCGTGGCGCTGAACGCCTCCGGCACGAAAACGTCCGACAGCGTGTACGAATCGGAAGCCGTGCCGCGCATGCCGATCACGTTCCACGTGTTCAGCAGCGTTGCCTGCGAAACGGGATACAGCAACGTCCGCACGGTCGGTTTGCCCGCTGCGTTCAGGCGCAGCGTGCCGTCGGATTCCACCACGTGGCAGTGCGAGCCCATCCAGGTCGCCTGACGGCAGCCAGAGGCAAAGTCCCATCGTCCAGTCACACGGTAGCCGCCCGGCACGGCGGTCGCCCGCGATGCGTTCGGCGGCCCCCACGCGACGATGGCACGCGGATCGGCAAAGATCGTGCGCATCGGCTCGGTAGCCAGGAACGGCGCGATCAGCGCGGAACTGTTAGCGACGAACACGTTCCAGCCGACCGATCCGTCGTGCCGGCTGATTTCCTCGATGGCGTGTAGATACACCCATGGCTCCGCCTCGTCACCATCCGCCGCGCGGGGCAGCAGCATGCGGCACAGCCGAGCGTCATGAAGCTGTGACAGCAACGGTTCACCGATGCGCTGCGTGCGTTCGATCTCGTTTGCCGCGGCGGCGATCGCCGGACCAAGTTCGCGCGCGCGGACGACCGGGTCTGATCGGGTGTCGGACGCAAAGTCGTTCATGTGTCGATCCGTGACGGAGTTGTGGCTGGATTAGCGGCGCGCGAGGCAGGATGTGTCAACTTCGGTGCCACTCGTCGATCGGCAGCGCCAATCTGAACGGCCGTCCGGCGTGCATTGGCAGAGCGGGAGAAGGCACGGTATTCTATGGTCGCAAGGAGGCGATCATGGCAATCTCGGTGAAGCAACTGCATCCGCTGTTCGTCGGCGAAGTGAGCGGCGTCGACCTGCGCGAAGCGCCCGATGCAGCGACCATGTCGCAGATCGTGGCCGCCGCCGACCGCCACGCGGTGCTGGTGTTCCACGATCAGACGTTCACGGACGATCAGCAGATCGCGTTCAGCCGGCTGCTTGGCCCGCTGGAAACGACGATCAAGGCGTATCGGCCGGGGCATAAGGCGCGGCTCGATCTGCATGTCTCCGATGTGTCGAACCTGGACGAGCAGAGCCGCGTGCTTGCCGCGGACGATCGGCGCCGGATGAACGGTCTCGGCAACCGGCTGTGGCACACCGACAGCTCGTTCAAGGCGGTCCCCGCACGTTATTCGCTGCTGTCGGCCCGTGCGATTCCGGGCGATGGCGGGGAGACGCAGTTCGCCGACATGCGCGCCGCATATGATGCACTGCCGGACGCGATGAAATCGCGGTTGGCCGATCTGGTCGCGGAGCATTCGGTGCTGTACTCGCGCTCGACCATCGGGTTCACCGATTTCTCGGATGAGGAACGCGCCAGGCTGCCGCCGGTGCCGCAGCGCATGGTGCGGGTGCATCCGGGATCGCGGCGCAAGATGCTGTATCTGGCATCGCACGCCGGCTGGATTCGCGGCATGCCGATCCCCGAAGCGCGCCTGTTGCTGCGCGACCTGATGGAACACGCCACGCAGCGAGAGTTCGTCTACACGCATCGCTGGAAACTCGGCGACCTGGTGATGTGGGACAACCGCTGCACCATGCATCGCGCGCGCGACTACGATGCGACGCAGGCGCGTGACATGCATCGCACGACCGTATCGGACGAAATATCGTCGCTGGAACAGGCGGCGTAAGGATTGCGGCGACGTCGCGCAATCCGCCGTATCACGCCGCCAAACGCACCTCTTGCCGCACCAGATCCGCGGCCTTCTCGCCGATCATAATTGTCGCGGCATTGGTATTGCCCGACACCACTGTCGGCATGACCGATGCATCGACCACGCGCAGACCCTCGATGCCGTAGACCCGCAGTTCGGGATCGACCACCGCCATGGGATCGACGCCCATCTTGCAGGTGCTGGTCGGATGGAACACCGTGCCGCCGGTGTTCTTCGCATGTTGCAGAAGCTGTTCATCGGTCGTTGTCGAAAGGCCTGGCTGGTATTCCTCGGTAATGAAGTGCTGCATGTGCGGCGTCGCCAGGATACGCCGGCCGATCTTCAGGCCATCGACGATGGTGCGGCGATCGGTCTCGGTCGCCAGGTAATTCGGATGCATCGCCGGCGGGTCGGAC
>DATKFJ010000394.1:0-9285 GCA_035511435.1 Acetobacteraceae bacterium
CAGCCTTATTGAACTGGTCGACGTCCAGCATCGTATCAGCGAAATACTGGGAACGGCAACCGATGTAATGACGCGCGCCAGCCTGCATCCGACGATTCGACACAGTATCGAATCGGAAGCGGTGCACAACTTCTGACGTGCCGCGAAGCATCCTCCTCCGTTTGGTCGATATCCGCGACGCGATCATCGAAATCCAGGATGCGATCGGCGGTCTCCCTTTTGACGCCACCAATAGCTGTCACACAACGCGCCGCCGACCGGTGCGCTGGAAATCATCTCCGAAGCCAGCCGGCATCTCACTGCCAATTGCAAGGCGCTGGCTCCTGACGTCCCCTGGACGCAGATCGCAGCTTTAGGCAACCTGCTGCGACATGAATAACAGCGCGCCGACGTGGCGGCGACGAGGAACATCGTCCAGGAGCACCTGGCGCCCCTTGCTGCCGCGATCGACCGATTGATCATGGAGGCTGAACGGCAGGAACCAGGGGACCAGCCGAGTAGCACCTGATCCCTTCGCGGTAGCGCCTGGTCCCTTCGCGACGGGACGACAGAGACGGCCCAGGCTCGAACGCTCACCTGCGAGACGTGATCTTGAACGGCCGCCCCGTGACCCCCGCCGCCACCTGCGCTATGACCCGGCGAAAGGAGACCGCCCGACGTGAACCAGCCCTTCGGCGTCAACAGCCTGCGCAACGGCCCCGACGGCCGCGGCCGCTTCGGCGAGTTCGGCGGCCGTTTCGTCGCCGAAACCCTGATGCCGCTGATCCTGGAGGTCGAGCAGGCCTACCTCGCCGCGCGCGCCGACCCCACATTCCAGACCGAACTGGACGCCTATCTGAAGAACTACGTCGGCCGCCCCACCGCGCTGTGGTTCGCCGAACGCCTCACCCGTCACCTCGGCGGCGCAAAAGTGTACTTCAAGCGCGATGAGCTGAACCACACCGGCAGCCACAAGGCCAACAACTGCATGGGCCAGATCCTGCTGGCCAGGCGGATGGGCAAGACGCGGATCATCGCCGAAACCGGCGCCGGCCAGCATGGCGTGGCGACAGCGACGATGTGCGCGCTGTTCGGCCTGCCGTGCACCGTCTATATGGGCGCAACCGATGTGGCACGGCAGGCGCCCAACGTGTTCCGCATGAAGCTGCTGGGGGCGGAGGTGAAGCCGGTGACCTCCGGCGCGTCCACGCTGAAGGACGCGATGAACGAGGCGCTGCGCGACTGGGTGGCCAACGTCGAGGACACCTACTACCTCATCGGCACCGTCGCGGGCCCGCACCCCTATCCGATGATGGTGCGCGATTTCCAGTCGGTGATCGGCGACGAAGCCAAGGCGCAATTGCAGGAAGCCGAGGGCCGGCTGCCGGATGTGGCGGTGGCGTGCATCGGCGGCGGGTCGAACGCGATGGGGCTGTTCCATCCGTTCCTGGACGATCCGTCGGTGCGGCTGATCGGCGTCGAGGCAGGCGGCCACGGCATCGATTCCGGCGAGCACGCGGCAAGCCTGACCGGCGGCCGGCCTGGCGTGCTGCACGGCAATCGGACGTATCTGCTGCAGGACGATGACGGTCAGATCATCGAGGCGCATTCGATCAGCGCGGGGCTGGATTATCCGGGCATCGGGCCGGAGCATTCCTGGCTGCACGACATCGGCCGCATCGAGTACGTGTCCGCGACCGATCAGGAAACGCTGGCCGCATTCCAGCTTTGCACGCGGACAGAGGGGATCATTCCCGCATTGGAACCGGCGCACGCGCTGGCGCATGTGACGAAGCTGGCGCCGACGATGGACAAGAACAAAATCATCCTGATGAATCTGTGTGGGCGGGGGGACAAGGATATTTTCGCGGTGGCGGATCATCTCGGAGTGAAACTGTGATGCCTGGTGCGACCGCATGAGCCGCATCGCCACGCGCTTCGCCGCGCTGAAACGCGAAGGCCGCGGCGCGTTGATCTCGTTCGTCGAGGCGTGGGATCCCGACGCCGCCACCTCGATGGAATTGCTGCGCGGCATGCCCGCTGCCGGCGCGGACCTGCTGGAGATCGGCATGCCGTTCACCGACCCGATGGCCGATGGACCGATCGTTCAGGCCGCCGGCAAGCGCGGCTTGAAAGCCGGCGTGAAGGTCGCGCACGTGCTGACCATGGTGCGCGACTTCCGCCACGACGACGCCGACACGCCGATCATCCTGATGGGCTATCTCAATCCAATCCTGTCCTACGGCCCTGAACGCTTCTGCGCCGACGCCGAAGCGGCTGGCGTGGACGGGCTCATCATCGTCGATCTTCCCACCGAGGAAGCCGATCTGCTGGCCCCCGCCGCGCAGGCGCACGGCCTCGACATCATCCGCCTTGTCGCACCGACCACCGATGACAAGCGGCTGCCGCTGGTGCTCGCCGGCAGTTCCGGTTTCGTCTATTACGTCAGCATCATCGGCATCACCGGCACGCGCAGCGCGACATCCGAGCACCTGGCCGCGGCGATCCCGCGCATCCGTCGCGCCACCGACCTGCCGATCGCGGTCGGCTTCGGCGTGCGCAGTCCGCACCAGGCGGCGGAAGCCGTGCGCGTTGCCGATGCCGCCGTGGTGGCTTCGGCGTTGATCGACACGCTCGCGACGAATCTGGATGAACAGGGGCGCGCGAAACCCGGCGCGGTGCGCAAGGTGCTGGACCAGGTCCGCGAACTTGCCGCCGGCGTGCGCGGCGCACGGATGCACGCATGAACTGGCTCACCGAATTCGTCCGTCCGAAGATCCGCACGCTGTTCACACGGCGCGAGGTGCCGGAGAATCTCTGGCACCAATGTCCGGCCTGCCAGCAGATGATCTTCCATCGCGACCTGATGGCGAACCTGAAGGTCTGCCCGCATTGCAACCATCACATGCGCGTCGGCGCCGTCGAACGCATCGCGTGGACCTTCGACGATGGCAGCTTCACGCGCATCGAACTGCCGAAGGTGCCGCTCGATCCGCTGCGTTTCCGCGACAGCAAGCGCTACACCGATCGGCTGAAGGAAGCGCGCGAGAAGACGCACCTGGATGACGCGATGGTGGTAGCGCACGGCAAGATCGAAGGCCACCAGGCAGTCGTCGCGGCGATGGAGTTCGAATTTCTCGGCGGCTCCATGGGTGCCGCGGTCGGCGAAGCCCTGCTGGCGGCGGCGCGTCTTGCCGTGCTGCAGGAGGCGCCATTGATCGTGTTCACCGCATCGGGCGGCGCACGCATGCAGGAAGGCGCCATCAGCCTGATGCAGATGCCGCGCTCCGTCATCGCGACGCGGCTGGTGAAGGAGGCCGGGCTGCCGTACATCGTGGTGCTGACCGATCCCACCACCGGCGGCGTCACCGCGAGTTTCGCCATGCTGGGCGATCTGCATATCGCCGAACCCGGTGCGCTGATCGGCTTCGCCGGTGCGCGCGTCATCGAACAGACGGTTCGGGAAAAGCTGCCCGAGGGTTTCCAGCGCGCCGAGTACCTGCACGAGCACGGCATCGTCGACATGGTGGTGAAGCGCACCGAATTGAAGGCGATGCTGGCCCGGGTGATCGCGCTGCTGCGCGTCAAGGAAATGCCGACGGCAGCGTGATGCGCACCGGGCCCGAATCGCCGGCCGCAATGGGCACAAGAAGAATATTCAACCGCAGATGCACGCAGATGCACACAGATAAGATTCAGGACTACGTACCAATGCCAACCGGTCTCGCATCGGCGGCACTAACCTTATCTGCGTTAATCTGCGTGCATCTGTGGCTAAAAATTCTTGCTTGCTTTGCATTCCGGCTGGTGACCGCTGGTCCAGCGCACGGGCAAGGCCGACCACGATGAGCGGACGCATCGAAGGCATCGTCGCGCGACTGCACGGCCTGCATCCGCGCCTGATCGATCTCAGCCTGGATCGACTGCTGGACCTGCTGGCAAAGCTGGATCATCCGGAGCAGCGCCTGCCGCCGGTGATCCATGTCGCCGGCACCAACGGCAAGGGCAGCACCTGCGCCTTCCTGCGCGCGATGGGCGAGGCGGCGGGGCTGCGCGTGCATGTTTACACCTCGCCGCATCTGGTGCGGTTCAATGAACGCATCCGCATCGCCGGCGAACTGGTGTCCGACGAAGCTCTGGCCAATGCGCTGGAGGATGTCGAGCGAGCGAACGCCAGCGCACCGATCACCGTGTTCGAGGTGATCACCGCCGTCGCGTTCCATCTGTTCGCGGCAACGCCGGCGGAATTATGTGTGCTGGAAGTCGGGCTCGGCGGGCGTGGCGATGCGACCAACGTCATCGCGCATCCGGTTGCCTGCGCGATCGCCTCGATCTCGCTGGATCATCGCGAACTGCTTGGTGAGACGCTTGAACTCATCGCCGCGGAGAAGGCCGGCATCATGAAGCGCGGCGTGCCGGTCGCGATCGGTACGCAGCCTGCATCGGTATCGCAGGTCCTGTTGGCATCGGCCGCCCGCTCCGGCGCCCCGGTTCAAATGCGCGATCGCGACTGGCGCATTGAACCTGCACCCCGCGGCTTGCGTTATGCCGATGCGAACGGCGCGCTCGACCTGCCGCCGCCGTCGCTGCCTGGTGCGTTCCAGACCGACAATGCCGGCGTCGCCATCGCCGCGTTGCGTGCATCGGGCCTGGCTGTGCCGAATGATGCGATGGGCCGGGGCATCGCCACAGCGGAATGGCCGGCGCGGCTGCAGCGCCTGCACGGACCGCTCGCCGCACTGTTGCCGACCGATTGGGAGCTGTGGCTGGACGGCGGGCACAATCCCGGCGCCGGCGTTGTGCTGGCCGAGCATTTGCGGTCGTGGGCGGATCGTCCGGTGCATCTGGTTGTCGGCATGAAGCAGGCGAAGGACGCGACGGAGTTCCTGCGGCCACTGGTTCCGCTTGCAACGACTGTCTGGGCCGTCGCTGAACCCGGGCAGCACGATGCGCGCCCCGTCGAGGCGATCGTCGAAGCCTCCGGCGGTATCGCTCGGCCCGGCCCGCACGTCGCCGATGCACTGGGCAAGCTGCCGCGTGAGACCGGACCTGCGCGCGTGCTGATCTGCGGCAGTCTGTACCTCGCGGGCGAGGTGTTGAAGCACAACATGTGATCGCCGGACCAGTCGTGCGCACCAGTCGTGCGCACCTGGGCGTCGTGACGGGCATCGCCGCGCGCCACCCGTCATGCGACCACCGCTGTCACGACCACCGTTGTCACGACCACCGCTGTCACGACACCGGCGTCGCACTCACCATCAGCTGCAACACCACCATCCAGGGATAGCGCGTGTCCAACACGACCCCGTCCGGCGTCGCCAGCTTGCCGTCCGGCGTCACCGGCACATGCTTCATCGTCACCGCATCATCGACATTGCCGCCGACCACGCTGATCTGTCCCGGCACCGAGGTGTCCACCACGATATCGCAATGCCCTGGGAAATGGCCGGCCGGCAGATCGTCGTAGCGCAGATCGCGCGCCCCGCCACGACCCAGACAGATCAGGTCGCCCGGCTGCGGCACGTAACTCTCCGGCCGTTCGGCGGTGATCAGCCATTTTGTGGTCTGATCGAGCGCCTGCTGCTTCGCGATGTCGATGTAATCCGAATGGCTGGCGGAATATGGAAACCGCGCACCGGCGCCGGCGATCCGCATCACGTAGGAGACGAACGCGGCCGACCAGGCGTAATTGCCGTCCTCGCTCGCGGGAAACACGCTGCCGATGGCGTCGTGCTTGCCGGTCCAGGCGGCTTCCGACGCACCGGCGTTCATCGCCAGCCACCAGTATTCGCCGACACGCTGCCACAGGCCTTGCTGTCGTTCCGGCTTATCCTGCGGCGTGGCGGGGTGATAGGTGCCGGGCGGCGCGCTGTCATCCACCGGCGAGCCGAACAGCCGCCACTCGCGCAGCGCGATCGCAACCACCGCATCGCGGGAAAACGCCTCGTATGGCACGCGCGCGAACGGCGGCACATGCGCGTCCGGCGCCGGCTGCGGTGCGGCACAGGCGGACAGCACGACAACAACCAGCAGCACAGCCAACCGCATCAGCGTCTCCCCGCAATGGCGCGGTTCTCCAGGCGGCTCAGCAGCCGCACCACCGGCCAGAGCAGCAGAAAGTAGATGAACGCCACCGCCACGATCGGCGTCGGGTTGTAGGTGACGCTCTGCGCCTGGCGCGCCTGATACAACAGTTCGGGCAGCGCGACGACACTGGCGATCGAGGTCAGCTTCACCACCTCCAGCGTGTTGGACACCAGATCGGGCAGCACGTTCCGCACCGCCTGCGGCAGCACGACAAAGGCCATCGTCTGCAACCGCGACAACCCGGTGCTGCGTGCGGCCTCATTCTGGCCGGCCGGCACGCTTTCGATGCCGGCGCGCAGGATCTCGCCGTAATAGGCGCCGGTGTTGAGGAAGAAGCCGATCGCGACGCAACCGAACGCGCCGATTTGCAGGCCGGCGAACGGCAGGCCGGCGTACAGGAAGATCAGCAGCACCAGCGGCGGAAAGGCGCGGAAGAAATCCACCCACGCGATCAGCGGCCAGCGCACCCAGGGATGCCGCACGGTGGACAGTACCGCGATCGCCGCACCGCCGACCACGCCCAGGGGAACCACCAGCAGCGACAGCTCGACCGTTGTCAGCAGTCCTTGCAGCAGGATCGGCCACGCGGCGACGATGATGCCGGTATTGAAGAATGTGTCGATCATCGGTGCCACGCGAAGCGCGTCTCGATCCACCGGCCCAGCACGACAACCGGCAGGAACAGAATCAGGTACGCCGCGGCACCCAGCATCAGCGGCGACGGATTGAAACTCAGCGACATCGCCGACGATGCCTGCGATAGTATCTCCGACAGACCGATGACCGATCCCAGCGCAGTTCCCTTGGTGATCGCGATGGTGCGGTTGGTCAGCGGCGGGATGGTCAGGCGGATCGCCTGCGGCAGCACGACCGAATTCAGCGTCTGCCAGAACGTCAGGCCGGTGGAACGCGACGCCTCCCACTGGCCGCGCGGCACCGCCGTAATTCCCGCCCAGAAGATTTCCTCGGCGAACGCCATCAGCACCAGGCTGAGGCTGGCCCAGGTGGTGGCGAATGCATTCGGCAAGAAGCCGGCTGACGGCAGGCCGAAATACAGCAGCACGATCACCACCAGCGGCGGCAACGCGCGGAACAGATCGACGATGAAGATGATCAGCCAGTTCAGCGGCCGCACGCCGAGTGAACGGACCACCGCCAGCAACAGGCCGGCGGCGATGCCGGTCACCACCACCAGCGCTGCCAGCCAGACCGTCAGGCAGAAGCCGTCGATGATGTCGGGCAGGTACTTCGCCATCACCGCGGTGTTGAGGAACGTATCGGCGAAGCGATCCCACGAAGTCGAAGTCGTATTGGCGAAGCGATCCCAGAAAGTCGTATCGGCGAAGCGATCCCAGAAGGTCATTGTCGCGTTGGCATTCAGTGCCGCTGTATCTGGCCGATGAAGGCGCGCGTGCGCTCTTCGCGTGGCGCGGTGAAGATCTGCGCCGGCGTGCCCGCCTCGACCACCAGGCCATCATCCATGAACAGCACGCGGTCGGCGGCGGCGCGGGCAAACCCCATCTCGTGCGATACCACGACCATCGTCATGCCGCTGTCGCGCAATTCGCGCATCACCGCCAGCACACCGCCGACCAGTTCGGGGTCGAGCGCACTGGTCGGTTCATCGAACAGCATGACGCGGGGTTCCAACGCGATGGCCCGCGCAATCGCGACGCGCTGCTGCTGGCCGCCGGAAAGCTGGCTCGGGTAATGGTCCGCACGATCCGCCAACCCGACGCGGGCCAGCGCAGCACCGCCGATGGCATCCGCCTCCGCCCGCCGCTTTCCCGCCACCTTGCGCAGTGCGAGCGTGACGTTGCCGAGAGCCGTCATGTGCGGATACAGGTTGAACGACTGGAACACCATGCCGATGCGCCGGCGCGCGTGGTTGATGTCGGTGCGCCTGTCCAGCAGGTCGATGCCGTCGATGATGATGGCGCCGGAGCTGGGTTCCTCCAGCCGGTTCAGGCAGCGCAGCAGCGTGGACTTGCCGGAGCCGGATGGGCCGATGACGAACACCAGCTCGCGTTCGGCCACCGCGAGGTCGATGCCCTTCAGCACATGCAGCGCGCCGAAATGCTTGTGGACGCCGCGCGCTTCCAGGATGGGACTGCTCACGGCTGGCTCATCGCAGCATTTTTCCCTCGCCGTGTGGGAGGGGTAGGGGGGACGTGGGAGAGGCAGAGGCACGCGACGGAGACGCGTAACCACAATCGCTCATCGCGTTGTCCACTCCCCGAGCCCCTCCCGCCAACTGCCGCCGATCCTACTTGTACTTGCTGCAATCGGGATCGGGCGCGTTCGGCTCGTAGCCCGGCATGCCGGGAATGCCATGACCTGGGAACGTGACATTCTCCAGATCATTCGGCGCGGGTTTCGCGCCGAACCATTTTTCCGACAGCTTCGCGATGGTGCCGTCCTTCTTCATGCATTTCAGCACGTCCTCCACCTCGCCGCGCAACGCCGCTTCATCTTTGCGGAACGGCGTTGCCCAGTGCGCCTTGGTATCGGTCAGCACCAGGTCGGCGACGAATTGCGGATTCTTGCTGGCTGCGTACTTGATCACCGTATTGCCCGCGAGATTGGCATACGCGTGACCGGATATCACGGCCTGCACGGCATCCGGTTCGGTATCGAAGGTCTGCACGGTGAAGCCGTATGTCTTGCCCATCTGCTGCGACAATGTCTCGTAAGGCGTGCCCTTGTTCACCGACACCACCTTGCCCTTCAGGTCCTCCCAGCCCTTCAGCGGCGGCGTGCCCTTGCGGATGCCGAACTCGAACGCGGTCCACAGATAGCCCTGGGTGAACAGCAGCGCATTGGCGCGTTCCGGTGTCACCGTGGTGGGAGCGGCCAGGAAGTCGTAGCGCCCCGACTGCAAGGCCGGGATCAGCCCGCTGAAGCTGGCGGATTCGATGATGATCTTGCGATGCATCCGCCGCGCCACTTCGTTGAACAGATCGATCTGGAAGCCTTCCAGCCCGCCGCCGAGTTTCGGCATGGCATGCGGCGCGTAGGTGCCGTCCACGCCGGTGCGCAGCGGCGGAAGTTCCTGCTGCGCGAATGCGCCGCCAGCCAACAAGGCGAACGCCGCTGCCAGCAGCGGTCGGCGCAACATCATCATGGGGAAACTCCTGGAACTGCCCGGGTGTGACTATGCAAGCACGATGCCGCGGCAAGCGCAGGGCTCCGCCCCTGCACCCCGCCAAGAGGCTCTGC
>DATKFJ010000395.1:0-2700 GCA_035511435.1 Acetobacteraceae bacterium
AATGCGGCGCGCGCCGAATTCAGCGGCAAATTGGTCACGGTGAACCAGCAGGCGATCGCTGAATGGGCCCACGATCGGTTGTGGGTTGATCGGAGCGCAAACCTCTTGATCGCCCTTGCGTGGGCGTCGGGTTCAGCGTGCTCTCACCGGCGCCGGGACGCCGGCCGAGACACGCCGGTATATCTCCTAGATCTTCGCCGCCCATCAGATCGGCGGCGCGCTCCGCCGGGTTTCGCGCCGGGCGCGATGCGCAGCTTCAGCGGAGATTACCCCCTTGCGGAGCGGCCTCGCTTGCCTGTCCGCCTCGCTGTTGGCGCTGCGGATCAGGCGCCTCGCGCCTGCGATGTGCCCACGGTCTGACCGGAAAAGAACGCGCGATCTCACGTTTGGCGGCTCCGGGATCGAGAGGCACCAGCGAACCGGACCCACAACGGTATCGCGCTCGGCGCCATTCATTCGGTCCGAGCCGTGTGTCTGCCGGCGAGCCGGCGAGTGAGGGGGTGGGACCTAGAGTTCGAATCCGGCTTGCTCCAGCGGCGAGTCTGCGAACTCTCGGTCCCCCTCTAGATGAGAGCTCGGGCCGCCAGAAGTGCTGGCGAGACGAACCGTCGTGGACTGGAGGTTTCATAGGCTCGCCAGCGTTCCCGTAAGATAACAGGCCCCCAACTTCAGAGAACTGGTGGAACGGATAGACCGCCGGCAGACGATAGCGAGCCGCCAGCGATGTGATCTCTGCGCGATGCACTTCCATGAAGGAATCTGGTAGCGGGGCGAGGCAAGCATGAGCCAGACCCGCCGTCTCGCCGCAATCCTCGCCGCCGATGTGAGCAGGCTACTCGCGGCGTCCACTTCTGTTCCACCCTGGCAGACCATCGAGGAACGATGCCATCGTCTCTGCCCAGAGGTCCGAGTGATAGATCGACGAATGTCCGAAGCCGCCGGGCAGCGATTGAAAGCGTGCCGACGACACCGGTGCGATGGCTTGCCGAACCATCGGCGCCAACTGGATCGGGTTCACCACATCGTCCTCGAAGTTGATCGCGAGCACCGGCGCGTGGATCTGTTCAAGCATCGGCCCCGGATCGTAATCGGACGAGCTACGCACCGAGAACAGCACGTTCGCCGCATCCAGCCCCTTCCACTTGGCGGCAGTCGCATCGTACCAGCCGAGCGCCTTGGCACGATCGGGCGCGGCTTCCTGCAGCTTCTCGGCCGTGCTGAGCATGTAGAAGAACAACGGCGCGGCGATCTGTGACCACGCGGTGGGCGAGGTCTCGTAATTCCCGCCATTCCAGCCGGGATCCTCCTCGATCGCGCTCACCATGATCTGTCGCCAGATCAGGTTACGGCCGCTGACCTGCATCGGCATCGAGGCGATCGGCACCGCCGCGTCCATCGCTTCGGGGAATCGCTCCGCCCAGAGCCAGGTCTGCATGCCGCCCATCGAAATACCTGACACCAGCTTCAGGTGATCGACGCCGAGGCGCGCCAAGGTGATCTGCTGCGTGCTGACCTGATCGTTGTAGCCGTAGCGTGGGAACTTGCCGTGCAGCCCGTCCGACGGCTTGCTCGACCCGCCGGCGCCGATGCCGTCGGGCAGCACGACGTAGTAGCGCGACGCGTCCAATACCTGTCCGGGCTTGAACAGGTGGTCGGCGATGTCGGGCTGCAGGTATTCCTTGCCGGTGCCGCCGGTGCCGTGCAGCAGCAGCACGGCATTCGTCACATGCCCCTGCGCGTCCTGACGCGGTGTGCCGATCGTCGTGTAGTGCAGCTTCAGCGTCGCGAACTTGTCGCCGCTGATGCAGGCGTAGTCGTTCAGCGTCAAGTCGCCCTCGGTCTGGTTCGGCCACTCGGTGGCGTGGGCGACGCGTATGCCGAGCAACAGCACTACGGCAAGCAACACGCTGCGCATGCAGGGGCTCATCGCATCCTCCTTCAGTGGTGCGCGGATAGACGATCTCGCTCTGCGAGCCGGGCAGGCAGGCTTAACTAGCCGGGTTCCTCCTGCTGCACAGATTGTGCAAGCAGCGGTCGCTCGCTCCCACGCGGACGGAGCACAATCCTCGAGCTCAAGGGCCATCGTGCCGCGCCCCTGGTGAGGCCGGGAATGAAGTGTCGGGCGTTACTGGGCGGCGGCTGCCATAGACGGCGCTGCTGCTGCAACAGGTCGATGGGCTCGGAGAAACGTGCGGATATGGCGCACCGCCAGCGGAATCTTGTCTGCGGTATCCTTCCATGGATAAAGGCTCACCTGCGCGTTGGGCGCGAGATGCACGGTCTCCATCGCGACGGCATAGGGATGCCCCGGAACGTCGTCGGGCAACACTAAGATCGGCGTCTGGCAGTTGCGCACGAAATCGCGCGTCACGGTGTACACGAAATCGGCGCGAGCACCACTGTACATGTTGGTCAGGAAAGTATCGACCATCGCCATCGTGATGTCGGGCCGGCGGGCACACAGTTCCGGGCCCCAGCCTTTCATGTTGTTGTAGGAGAGGCCAGGCATCTCCGGGCGGTAGCCGCTGGGCTGCGCCGGCACAGCCGCCACGACCCGGTCGCCGGCCCGCTTTAGCAGGTTCCAGATAAACGGGCCGCCGATGCAGAAGCCAAGCACCATGAACTCGCGGATGCCCAGGTGATCCATCAGGCCGATATGGTCGTCAGTATAGGCGTCCCACGGCCGGTCGACCTCAAGCG
>DATKFJ010000396.1:0-4938 GCA_035511435.1 Acetobacteraceae bacterium
CGCGTCGTACCGGTGGGTTGAGCTGCCGGGAATGGCGCTCGCCAAATCGCTCTTCGGCCGCCGCGCCGCGGCGGCAACGACCTGACCGCGCACCCTATCGACCACGGCGACGCGGTGTTATCGCGCCACCGCATCTTCACAGGCGGCCCCGGGGGCATTAAAATCGGTCGGTAATTCCCGGAAAGTGAGATCATGGCTTTTCTTGCCGACCGCCTCGCGCGGGTCAAAGCTTCGCCCACGATGGCCATCACGGCGCTCGCCACCGAGTTGAAGGCGGCGGGCCGCGACATTATCAGCCTGTCGGTCGGCGAGCCCGATTTCGACACGCCGGACAACATCAAGGAAGCGGCGATCGCGGCGATCCGCGCCGGCGACACCAAGTACACCGTGTTTGACGGCCGCATGGAGCTGAAGGAGGCGATCGCCGCCAAGTTCAAGCGCGAGAACGGGCTCGATTACGAGCCGACGCAGGTCAGCGTGTCGAGCGGCGGCAAGCAGGTGCTGTACAACGCGATGGTCGCGACCTTGAGCCCCGGCGACGAGGTCATCATCCCGGCGCCGTTCTGGGTATCGTACCCGGAGATGGTGCTGCTCGCCGACGGCAACCCGGTGCCGGTCGCCTGTCCGCAGAATTACGGCTTCAAGCTGCGCCCTGAAGACCTCGACGCGGCGATCACGCCGAAGACCAAGTGGCTGATCCTGAACAACCCGAACAATCCGTCCGGCGCCTGCTGTTCGGCGGCCGAACTGCGTGCGATCGCCGATGTGATGGTGAAGCATCCCCACGTGTGGATCATGTCGGACGACATGTACGAGCACCTGGTGTTCGATGGATTTACACACGCCACGATCGCGCAGGTGGCGCCGGAACTGCGCGACCGCACGGTTACGATCAGTGGCGCATCGAAGGCGTATGCCATGACGGGCTGGCGCATCGGCTTTGCCGGCGGGCCCAAGAACCTGATCCGCGCGATGGTCAACATGCAGGGCCAGGCGACCGCGGGCGTGTCGTCGGTCGGACAGGCGGCGGCGGCGGCGGCGCTGGATGGGCCGCAGGACGGCGTGGCGGAGCAGATCGTCGCATATCGCAATCGACGCGACATGGCGGTGGAGATGCTGAACGCGTGCCGAGGCATCAACTGCCACAAACCTGAAGGTGCGTTCTACGTATTTCCCAATGTGGCGGGATGCATCGACAAGACCACCGCGGGTGGGCGGAAGCTGGCGACCGATCAGGACGTGTGCATGGCGCTGTTGGAAGAAGCGCATGTCGCGACGGTGCATGGCGCGGCTTATGGCATGAGTCCGTATCTGCGCGTCAGTACCGCGACGGATGATGCATCGCTGGCCGAGGGTTGCCGGCGCATCGCGCGGTTCTGCGAAGCGCTGCACTGAGAGCGACAAAAGAAATTTTCTCTCTCGTTGCGGGGGAGGGTTGGGCAGAGGGGTAATCACCGCGATGTCGTCGCTGCATTACCCTTCGCCCCAGCCGTCCCCCGCAAGGGGAGAGAGAGTTCCTGCCGTTGCTTTGCGTCCCGGTCGCGATGCCGATGCGGACGGCTTCGTTGCGCTGATCGGTGCTTGCTGGGATCAGTACCCCGGCATCGTGCTCGACGTGGATGCCGAGATGCCGGAATTGCGGGCGCTTGCATCGTATTATGCGAACAAGGGTGGTGCGTTGTGGGTGGCGGAAGCCGATGGCGGCGTTGTTGGCATGGTCGCAACCGTACCGCACGACGCCGGCATCTGGGAGATCTGCCGCGTCTACACTCTGCCGACGCTGCACGGCGGCGGGCTGGGCCATCGTCTGCTGGATGCAGCGGAAGTCCATGCGCGCACGGCCGGTGCCACGCGGTTCGTACTATGGAGCGACACGCGGTTCGATCGCGCGCATCGCTTCTACGAGAAGCGCAGCTACATCCGGCAGGGACCGATCCGGGTACTGCACGATATCTCGAATTCGCTGGAGTTCGGCTACATCAAACCGGTGACCGGCATCGAGGTGTTGGACGCCGCGGCGGCTGCATCGGCTGAACGGCGATTGGCGGAGATCCTGTGTGCCTGCGTCGATGCTGGCGCATCGGTATCGTATCTACCGCCACTCGCGCCCGATGTTGCACGCAGCTTCTGGAAACGCGCGGCTGCCGATGTTGCCGCGGGCACGCGTGTCCTGATCGCCGCGTGGGACGCCGGCGTGCTGGTCGGCACCGCGATGCTGGAACTCGCGTCCGCGCCGAACCAGCCGCATCGGGCCGAGGTGCAAAAGCTGCTGGTGCATCCATCTTCTCGGCGCCGGGGCCTGGCACGCGCGTTGATGCTGCGTGCCGAGCAGGAGGCGCGGCGCGCCGGCCGCACGCTGCTGACGCTCGACACGCGGGCAGGCGATGCGGCGGAAAATCTGTATCGTGCGATGGGTTGGCAGGAGGCCGGCCGTATCCCAGGCTATGCGCTGAACGCCGACCGCTCGCCATGCGCCACGGTGTTCTTCTGGCGGCAGGTTGGTTAGCAGTCCGGCGTTCACCCGATTGCACTGTTGATTCGCCGGATCAAGCTTGACGGATTCGAAAGTGGGTAGCAGGACGCGAAAATCCAGCAGGGGGTAACTCGCATGATCACACCTTCCTACGTGCGCCTGATGGCGGACTACAACGCCGAGATGAATCGCCGGGTCTATGCCGCCGCCACGCTGCTCAGCGATGCGGAACGGAAGGCGGATCGCGGTGCGTTCTGGAAGTCGATCCATGGCACGCTGGTCCACATCCTTTGGGGCGATTCCCAATGGATGTCGCGCTTCGACAACTGGCCGAAGCCCGATGTGCCGATCAAGCAAAGCGCTGGCATGATCGACGACTTCGACACGCTGTGCGCGCGTCGGGTGAAGGCGGATGCCGACATCATCGACTGGGCCGGACGGGTGGACGATGCCTGGCTCGCCGCGGACCTGCAGTGGTTCAGTGGCGCCGCGCAAAAGGACATGCGGGCGAAGAAGGGACCGTTGGTGGCGCATTTCTTCAATCACCAGACGCACCATCGTGGCCAGGCGCATGCGCTGCTTACCGCATGCGGTCATGACACGGGGGATACCGATCTGTTCCTGGTGGTGCCGCAGGCGGCGTAAACGACGGCGCGGCAACCGAGGCAGCGGCGTCCGCCGTTCGCCAACGCGCGTCGCGCAGGCCTGGTCGACATTGCGCGTCGCGCGGGGCTGGTCGACATTGCGCAATGCCGCTAACATCGGCCTCAAGCGGGCCGCGCGCGACGATGACGGCCCGCAATCGAGGTGGGAGGAACGTCGAATGACTGCAATTTCGCGCTTACGACAATTGCTGGCCGCGGCTTCGCTTGTGATGCTGGCGACCGGGGCGATAGCGCAAACCTCGCAGGGCGTCACCGACAAAGAGATCGTCATCGGCACGGTGACGGATCTGTCAGGCGTAACGGCGGTGCAGGGCGTCAACAACTCGAATGCGGTTCGCCTCGCGTTCGACGAGGCGAATGCGAAAGGTGGCGTCAACGGCCGCACGATCCACTACATCGTCGAGGATAGCCAATACCAGGTGCCCCGTGCGGTGCAGGCGATCAACAAGCTGCTTAACGAAGACCATGTGTTCTTCGCGCTCGTCAACGGCGGCACGCCGATGAACAACGCAATGATGCCGATGATGTTCGAGAAGAACGTGCCAAACGTATTGCCGCTGACCGCCGCCCGGTCGATGTTCGAGCCGTACAACAAGCTGAAGTGGGGCCAGTTCGCTTCGTATTATGATCAGATGCGGGCGGGCGTGAAGTATTTCACGGAGCAGAAGGGCAAGAAGATGGTCTGCTCCGCGTACCAGGACACCGACTTCGGCAAGGACGTGCTGGCCGGTGTCGTGGCGCAGCTCGATGCCGAGAAGATGAAGCTGGTGGCGACGACGGCGCACAAGCCGACCGATACCGATTTCACTGCCAACCTGACCAAGCTACGCGACGCGGGATGCGACCTGATCGCGATGGGCACAATCGTGCGCGACAGCACGCTGCTCATTTCAACCGCGCGGAAGATGGGCTGGAATGTCGATATGCTGGGTCAGGTTGCGTCCTACGACACCGCGATTGCGGAAGCTCCAGGCAATGTAGCCGAGGGCTTCTATTCGATGACGCCGGCGCTTTATGCGTATCCGGATGATCCGCGTCCGGCGGTGCAGGATTTCGCGCGCCGCTACAAGGCGAAGTTCGGCATCGCGCCAAACTTCCTGGGTGAGACCGGCTACACCTCGGCGCAGATCGTGCTGGAGGCGCTGAAGCGCGCGGGGCATGATTTGAATGTGGATACGTTCACCAAGGCGATGGAGAGCATCCGAGACTTCCACGACATCTTCGGCAACACGTTCAGCTTTGGGCCGAACCAGCATCATGGTTCCACCAGCGCGTTCCTCGCGGTGGTGCACAACGGCCGGTGGGTGCCTGTGTCGACGGAGGCGATGAGTTATTGAGCTCGCGCGGCAATCTCGTGGTCGGCGAATGCTGACGATCGAGATTGCCGCGTCGCTCCGTTGCTCGCGATGATAGGAGTCGCTCCGCTCCTGGCGAAGACAAGATAAGCGTCAGAAGAACTTCGCGAACCACTCCAGCAGCGCCGCGGGGTTTTCCTCCGCGATGTAATGGCTGGACTCGATGGCGCCGCCGGTGATTTCTGCCGCGCAATACTGCCGCCAGATCGCCATCGCGTCGTAGCCGCGCGCAACGGTGCCGCGCGATCCCCACAGCACCAGCATCGGACATTGCACCTTCACGCCGGCGGAACGGCTGTCGCGATCATGCACCAGGTCGATGCTGGCGGCGGCGCGGTAGTCCTCGCACATGCCGCGCACCATCTCGGGCTGACGCACCGCTGCCAGGTAATCCGCGAGCGCATCGGGATGAAACAGATCCGGCTTGTCCGGATTGCGGTTGGTG
>DATKFJ010000397.1:0-5775 GCA_035511435.1 Acetobacteraceae bacterium
CGATGAGGTCGCCGTTGGTGAAGCCGACGCCGTTCGTAATTTGGTACAGCGTCGGTGGCGTTGCGTACGCGGGACCCGCGACGAAGGCGGCCGCCAGTCCCAATGTGATAAGCCCGGTCAGATGCGCATTCATAAGATGAAATCCCAAATTTGTTCGGCGATCGATGTTGTTAGATTAACAGACTGACCCGAACCTATCAAGTAGAAAACCTCGGGACTGATATATATAATGATACAGTTTAGCGTTGGTAGCTCAAACTGCGATACGGTTCAATGGGATGGCGGGCAACGGAGGAGTAAACTGTCCAGAAATATGTACGCATGGAGCGTGCCGGCTGGCGCGGATGTGGGTGGCAAAATCAGCCCTGCCCGATTGGTCCGCCGCCAGTGGCGCTGACGTTGCCATTCCACCGCGTGCCGACCGCGATGCAGGGACGGGTGCCGGAGGCCATGCAGCGTGCCTCGTCGAATAATTGGATGGGCCCCCGAACTGCTGGCGGTTTCATGCCCGGCGGCGGGTTTTCCTTGGCCCGGCGCGCATCAGCAAGGGCGCCAGGAACCGGCCGGTGTGGCTGCCGGGGCTGGCGGCTATGTCCTCCGGCGTGCCCTCGGCCACGATGCGTCCGCCACCGTCGCCGCCCTCGGGACCGAGATCGAGAATCCAGTCCGCGGTCTTGATCACTTCCAGATTGTGCTCGATCACCACCACGGTGTTGCCCTGGTCGACCAGGGTGTGCAGCACCTCCAGCAGCTTGCGTACGTCCTCGAAGTGCAGCCCAGTGGTCGGTTCGTCGAGGATATACAGCGTGCGTCCGGTCGCGCGCCGCGCCAGTTCCTTCGAGAGCTTGATGCGTTGCGCCTCACCGCCGGATAGCGTGGTGGCCTGCTGACCGAGCGCGATATAGCCGAGGCCGACCTGCTGCAGAATGCGCAGCCGGTCGTGGATGCGCGACTGCGCGCTGAAATACGGCACCGCTTCGTCCACCGTCATCGCCAGCACTTCGGCGATCGACTTGTCGCGGAATTTTATCTCGAGCGTTTCGCGATTGTAGCGCCGGCCCTTGCAGACGTCGCAGGTCACATAGACGTCGGGCAGGAAGTGCATCTCGATCTTCAGCACGCCGTCGCCCTGGCATGCCTCGCACCGGCCGCCCTTCACGTTGAAGCTGAAGCGGCCCGGCTTGTAGCCGCGCGCGCGCGATTCCGGCAGTTCGGCGAACCAGTCGCGGATCGGCGCAAACAGATCGGTATAGGTTGCGGGATTGGAACGCGGTGTGCGGCCGATGGGCGACTGGTCGATGTCGATGATCTTGTCGAGGTATTCCAGGCCTTCGATGCGTTCATGCGACGCCGGCACTTCGCCTGATCCCATCAAGCGCCGAGCCGCCGCTTTGTACAGGGTATCCACCACCAGCGTCGATTTGCCGCCGCCCGACACGCCGGTGACACAGGTGAAAGTGCCCAGCGGAAAGCCGGCGGTGATCGACTTCAGGTTGTTGCCGCGGGCGTTCACCACTCGCACGAACCGATCCTTCTGGACCGGGCGGCGCATCATCGGCACCTCGATCCGGCGCCGTCCGGAGAGATAATCGCCTGTCAGGGACTTGGGATTTGCCGCGACCTCCCGCGGTGTTCCTTCCGCCACGACGCGCCCGCCATCGATGCCGGCGGCCGGGCCCATGTCGATCAGATGGTCCGCCGCCCGGATCGCTTCCTCATCATGTTCCACGACCAGAACGGTGTTGCCGAGGTCGCGCAGCCGGCGCAGCGTGACGAGCAGACGTTCGTTGTCGCGCTGGTGCAGGCCGATCGAGGGTTCGTCCAGTACGTAGAGAACGCCTGTCAGGCCGGAACCGATCTGGCTGGCGAGCCGGATGCGCTGGCTCTCGCCGCCCGACAGAGTGGCGGAACCACGTGACAGCGTCAGATAGTCCAGCCCGACATCGACCAGGAACTGCAGTCGCTCGCAGATTTCGCGCAGGATGCGGCGGGCGATCTCCTGGCGTTGCGGCGTCAGCGTGTCGATCACCGTGGTGAACCACGCGGACGCGGCTCGGATCGACAATTCGGATGCCTCGGCGATGTTCTTGCCGCCGACGCGCACCGCCAGCGCTTCCGGTTTCAGCCGCGCGCCCTTGCACACGGCGCAGGGCTTTTCGGCCTGATATCGGGAAAGTTCCTCGCGCACCCAGACGCTGTCGGTCTCCTGCCAACGGCGTTGCAGATTGCGCAGCACACCCTCGAACGGTTTCGTTACTGTGTAGGCGCGCACGCCATCCTTGTAGGTGAATGCGACGGGTTCATCGCCGGTGCCATTCAGGATCTCATCACGCACGCGCGCCGTCAGGTCATGCCACGGTGTTCGCGTGGTCACCTTGAAATGCCGCGCCAGGCTTTGCAGCGTCTGGTCGTAGTAGGGGCTTTGCGCGCCGGTCCATGGCATGATCGCGCCATCCGCCAGCGACAGCCGTTCGTCGGGCACGACAAGCTGCGGATCGAAGAAGCTTTCCACGCCGAGGCCGTCGCACGCCGGACATGCGCCGTGCGGGCTATTGAAGCTGAACAGCCGCGGCTCGATTTCCTCGATGGTGAAGCCGGACACGGGGCAGGCGAAGCGCGAGGAAAACACGATACGTTCGCCGTTCCCGGCGGGGCGTTCGCCGCTCCCGGCGGGTTCGGCGTAGACCACGCCGTCCGACATGGCGAGCGCGGTTTCGAAACTGTCGGCAAGGCGTGACGCGATGCCTTCGCGCACCACGATGCGGTCCACCACCGCCTCGATCTCGTGCTTGATCTTGCGGTTCAGTGCGGGGACGTCGCCGATCTCGTACTGCGTGCCGTCGATCTTCACGCGGGTGAAGCCGCGGCGCTGCAATTCGGCCAGTTCCTTGCGATATTCGCCCTTGCGGTCGCGCACCACGGGGGCGAGCAGCAGCAGACGCGTGCCTTCCGGCATCGCCAGCACGCGATCGACCATCTGCGATACGGTCTGCGCCTCGATCGGCAGGCCGGTGGCCGGCGAGTAGGGGACGCCGGCGCGCGCCCAGAGCAGGCGCATGTAGTCGTGGATCTCGGTCACCGTGCCGACGGTGGAGCGTGGATTGCGGCTGGTGGTCTTCTGCTCGATGGAGATTGCCGGTGACAGGCCCTCGATCGAGTCGACATCCGGTTTGCCCATCAGTTCCAGAAACTGGCGCGCGTAGGCCGACAGGCTTTCCACGTAGCGGCGCTGGCCTTCCGCGTAGATCGTATCGAATGCGAGCGAGGACTTGCCGGAGCCGGACAGGCCGGTGATCACCGTCAGCCGGTCGCGAGGGATGACCACATCCACGTTCTTGAGGTTATGCTCGCGCGCACCGCGCACATGGATGGAGCCGGCCATGCCATTTCCTAGCTTGTTCTCAGGATGTTCACGGTCTATATGGCAATTTCCCGGCTCATTGGGAAGGCCTGCTTAACCGATGCCGTTCATGATGAAGCCACGGAGCGATGGCGACGCATGATGATGGCAGGGTATGGAGGCAGCGGCTAGATTGCCTCCCTTGGTAAAGGATTGAAACGATGGCAGGCAGCGTCAACAAGGTCATTCTGATCGGCAACCTGGGCAAGGATCCGGAGATTCGAACCCTGCAATCCGGCACGAAGGTTGCCAACCTGTCGGTGGCGACCAGCGAGAACTGGAACGACAAGCAGACCGGCGAGCGCAAGGAACGCACCGAGTGGCACCGGGTGGTGATCTTCAACGAGCGCCTGGCGGACGTGGCCGAGCGCTTTCTGCGGAAGGGCCGGAAGGTTTATCTGGAGGGCGCGTTGGAGACCCGAAAGTACACCGACCAGTCTGGCCAGGAAAAATACACCACCGAGGTGGTTCTGCGGAATTTCCGCGGCGAGTTGACGCTGCTGGACAGCGCCAGTGGCGAAGGCGGTGGGGCGACCGAGGGCGGCGGCGGGTTCCGTTCCGAGCGCGCGCCGGCGCAGCGTGCTCCTGCCGGTGCGGCACGCGGCGGTGGCGGCGGGCCTTCGTGGGATGCCCCGAAGGGCGGCGATCTGGACGACGAAATCCCGTTCTGAGGACTCGTCTCGTTCCCGGTCTGTCCTGCTCGAGGGCCAAGCTGAAAGATCGGTGCCGAGCGATCTGCTGAGGCATGGCCCCGCCGGCCCTGGCCGGTGGTGCACCGGTGCGCGAGATGAGCTGCCTCGCTTGGCCGGCGCATATGTATGCTTGCGGTTCCGGGCGATCAGCCCTTACGATCAATCATCGAATATTAACGCCAGAGGGAAACGCGTGGTGAAAAATCGCGGTTGGACGAATGCCGGAGTGTGCGGTGTGACGGTGCTGGGGCTGCTGGTGTCAGGATGTGCCCAGACGCCCATGGGCCCGACCGTGCAGGTGATGCCCGGGCCCGGCAAATCCTTTGACGCCTTCCAGGTCGACCTGGCTTCCTGCAAGGGGTTTGCCGAACAGTCGGTGGCCGGTCAGGCGCAGACCGCCAACAACCAGGCAGTCGGCGCGGCGGCGCTTACCACCGTACTTGGCGCCGGGCTGGGCGCGGCGATCGGTGGCGGGCGCGGGGCAGCGATCGGTGCCGCGAGTGGCGCCGGAGCCGGCACGGCGATCGGCGCGGGCGGCAGCTCGATGGCACAGATGACCATCCAGCAGCAATACGACAACGCGTTCGCACAATGCATGTACGCGAAGGGCGACATGGTGCCGGGCTACGGGCCGATGATGTCGCAGCAACCGCCGCCGCCGCCGCCGCCAGACCCGGGCCTCACCGCGGCGGTGCAGCAGCAGCTTATCCGTCTGGGTTACCTGCACGGCGCGCCCGATGGCGTATCAGGGCCGCGGACCAGCAATGCGATCAGCCAATTCGAGAGCGCCTCGGGCTTGCCGGTGGACGGCTACCCGTCGCCGCCGCTGCTGGACCGGCTGCAGCGCACGCCGTAGGGATCGCGTGGTTACGGACGCAGGTGAGGCTGCGTGCCGTCGGTGGCACGCAGGCGCCCCAGCGCCGAGGCGGCGTCCGATTGTCATCGCCAGGCGTGCAGCGACGCGGCAATCTCGTCCGTGCACTAGTGTCGGGATGTGTCGGGCATTGCCACGTGGCTGCGCTCCTCACAGTGACAGGATGATCGGATTGCGCGATCGCCGGGGCGGGACCACCCCTCGCTTTTCGGCCCGAATCAGCCTATCTGAACCACCATGATGCGGTGCAGCGTCGGGCATTCCGGCACGCGCCGTTCGAACCACTGAATCGAGCCCTGTTTGAGCGACACCCCAGACGGCATTCCCCCCGGTCACCCCGAGGACACCCAGCCTGTGACCATCGAGGTGGAGATGCGCCGCTCCTACCTCGACTACGCCATGAGCGTGATCGTGGCGCGCGCACTGCCCGATGCCCGCGACGGTCTGAAGCCGGTGCATCGGCGCATCCTGTATGGCATGCAGGACGCCGGCTATACCCACGACAAGGCCTACCGCAAGTCTGCCCGCGTGGTGGGCGAGGTGATGGGCAAATACCATCCGCACGGCGACGCGGCGATCTACGACGCAATGGTGCGAATGGCGCAGTCGTTCTCGATGCGCGTGCCGCTGATCGACGGGCAGGGCAATTTCGGCAGCGTCGACGGCGATCCGCCGGCCGCCATGCGTTACACCGAAGCGCGGCGTTCCAAGATCGCCCATGCCCTGACCGAGGATCTGGACAAGGACACGGTCGAGTTCGTGGACAATTATGACGGCAGCGAGCGGGAGCCCGCGGTGCTGCCGGCGCG
>DATKFJ010000398.1:0-4162 GCA_035511435.1 Acetobacteraceae bacterium
GTCGCAGAGTGATTCCCACTCCTCGTGGGTCATCTGCTCCAGGCTCTTGGCCTTCCAGAACGGTACGGGCGCATCCATGGCCCGGCAGACTACTGAAGCCGGTGACCAGTGACCAGTGATCAGGCTGGCCGCGCCGATCGACGTGAGCCGTTTGTATGCCGTTTGCATTCAGTGGCCTGCTGATCCGCTGCGTCCGCCGCAAGAGGGCGGCGAACTTCGCGGGCAGGACCCAGCCGTGTGTATTCGGTGGCCTGCTGATTCGCTGCGTCCGCCGCAAGGGGGCGGCGAACTTCGCGGGCAGGACACCAGCCGCTATCGCGGTGGCGGCAGGCTCTGCTGCTGAACCGGGCCAAGTTGCGTTGGCGCACCGTAGCCAGGGGACGGCGACGATTGATAAGGCGGCGGCGATTGATCCCCCGGCGGCGGTTGGTAGGCCGGTGCGGGGACCGAGGCCTGTTGCGCCTCGCCCGCACCGTAGCGGGTCAGCACTGCGCGCAGCGGATCGGCGCCGGGGTTAGCCCCCTGCATCGCCATGACGATCTGCCGAGCGGCGAACTCCTGGCCGTAATAGTCGTGGTTCAGGTCGGTGCGGGAGCCGAGTACGCTGCCCTCGATCGAGACACCGCCGTACAGCCCGCGCGACTGCGAGAAGGCGATGATGTCGGCGCCCAGCGCTCCGGTCGTCGATCCCTGCACGCCGCCGCCGATGGTGGCGATGGCGAGCGAGGCGTCGGCGCCGATCTTGAACTGGCTGTCCAGGATCGCATTCAGCCCGCGGTTCGTCATGATCAGCATGACGAACTGGCTGTCCTGGATGCCGATCTGGAAGCCGAAGCTGCCGCTGCCCATGCCGTAGAATGCCGGATAGGACCAGGTGCCGTTGCCGGCGCGCGCCAGCAGCACGCAGGCGCCGCCCTCGCCGGCGAAGATGAAGCCGGCCTTGAACACCCTGGGGCAGATCAGGATTCCCCGGGCGCGCTCCAGCATCACGCGCGGATCCTCGGTCACCGACTGGCTCATCATGTCTTGCACCGCGAGGGTGGCGCGGTCGACCAGCGTCTGGGCGTCGCCTTGGGCGCGGGCCGGTTGTGATGCGACCAGGGGCAGCACGGCAAGCGCTACTGCGGCCAACAAGATGCGGATCATGGTCATCTCCTGGGTTTCGCGACGCGCTCGCGCGCCCGATTCGCGACGCCATACTACTTTTGCTTGGATTCGCGGTAGGCATCGTGATGGACGCGTGAACAAGCCCCTTGGATCGGTCAGTATCCCGGCAGTTCGTTGACGCAGACCACCCGCCAGCCTTCCGGGTAACGCTCCAGCCGGGTCAGCGAGAGGTTCTGCACCGACAGGTGCAGGGCATTGTCCGGTCCGACATCCAGGCAATGCGCCACGGCGGCGCGGATCGAGCCGCCGTGGCTGACGACGATCACATCTTCGCCGGCGTGGCGGGCGGCGAGCCGCTCCAGCGCGGCGCCGACCCGGCGGATCACGTTGGCCATCGTCTCGCCGCCCGGAGGGCGTTCGTGACCGGCCAGCGGCCAGAAGGCGTGCTTCGGCAGGGTCAGCAGCGGCGGCAGTTCGGCATGCGGCAGGCCTTGCCACTCGCCGAGGTCCTGCTCGATCAGGTCCGGCTCGACCTCGGGCTCGGCGCGGGGATAGCCGGCGGCGAAGATGGCCTCCGCGGTGCGGCGCGTGCGCGACAAGGGGGTGACCTTCCAGGCCGCGGGGTGGGGCAGCCGTTCCGCGAGCGCCCGATACATCGGCGCCTGCTCCAGCAGCGTCGCCGGGCAAACCTCGACGTCCATCGTGCCGTACAGGATGGCGCGGGCGTTTTCTTCCACCAGGGCGTGGCGGATCAGCCAAAGGCGAGTTTCGCTCATCGGTGCGGTCCATGCCTGGTGTGGCCATGCCTGGTCTGGCCACGCGTGGTTGGGCCAACCATGGCATGTTGGCTCGGACCGGTCATTCGCCGATGCTCATCAGCGCTCCGCGGAGCCTGGCCTGGCGGAACTGGCGGGAGAACAGCAGCGCGGCTCCTGCCAGCCACACTGCGTTCAGCGCGAACGCCGCGATCAGGTGGTCCCAGCGGATTTCCCCGTCCAGCAGCACCGCGCGCATGCCTTCGAACACATGGGCCGAGGGCAGGGCAAGTGCGAAAGGCTGCATCACCTTGGGCAGGACGGCGATGGGGTAGAACACCGCGGAGAACGGCGTCAGGCCGAACAGCACCGACCAGGCCAGCGCCTCTGCGCCGGCACCGTGGCGCAGGATCAGCGACACCACGCCGAGTGCCACCGACCAGCCCATGATCATCAGGTTGATGAAGAACAGCACGACGATGGGGCCGAGTGCGAACAGGTTGTAGGCATAGAGCAGCCAGGCGACGAGGATCGCGGGTGCGACGCCGGCCATCATGCGGATCACCGACATGAGGATCAGCGCGGCCACCAGTTCCCAGGGGCGCATCGGGCTGACGAAGACGTGGCCCAGGTTGCGCGACCACATTTCCTCCAGGAAACTGATGGCGACCCCCATCTGGCTGCGCAGCGCGACCTCCCACAACAGCACGCCGCCCAGCAGCGTGGCGCCGGCAAGCACGGCGGTGCTGCCCATGCGTGTCGCCAGGAATCGTGCGGTGAAGCCCCAGATGCACATTTGCAGCACCGGCCAATAGGCGAGCTCCAGCAGGCGTGGCCAGGAGCGGCGGTACAGCGCGAGGTGGCGGTACATCAGGCCCCAGATGCGGCGGGCAGCGGGATGCATCATGCCGGCGCTCGGGCGTGGGCTCGGCCGCGGTTGCGGGCGATGTCCAAAAATACCTCCTCCATGTCCTCGCGGCCGTAGCGGTCCAGCAGTTCCTGCGGGCTGCCGCGATCGACGATGCGGCCCTGCTTCAGCATCAGTACATAGCTGCACAGCCGTTCCACCTCGGCCATGTTGTGCGAGGCGAGCAGGATGGTGCAGCCGCTTTCGTCGCGGTAGCGCTCCAGCCAGGTGCGCACCCAGTCTCCGGTATCGGGGTCGAGGCTGGCGGTGGGTTCGTCGAGCAGCAGCAGTTCCGGCCGGTTGATCAGCGCCTTGGCGAGCGCGACGCGGGTCTTCTGCCCGGCGGACAGCTTGCCGGCGGGGCGGTCCAGCAGCTCGCCGAGGTCCAGTTCGGCGGCAAGTTCCGTGATGCGGCGTTCGAGGTTGGCGACGTTGTAGAGATGGCCGTAGACCCGCAGGTTCTCCGCCACGGACAGCCGCTGCGGCAGGGATACGTAGGGCGACGAAAAGTTCATCCGGGCCAGCGCGGCGAAGCGGTCGCGCGCCATGTCGCGGCCGAGTACCTCGATCGCGCCGGCGGTAGGGATCAGCAGGCCGAGAAGCATGGCGATCGTGGTGGTCTTGCCGGCACCGTTGCCGCCGAGCAGGCCGACGGTCGCGCCGGATCGCACGGTGAAGCCGATGTCGTCGACCGCCAGCGTTTCGCCATAGCGTTTGGTCAGGTTGTGCACCCGGATGGCATCCATGCAATGGGGATTAGGGCCGCGAAGCGGTTACGCCAAGGGGGTGACCAAGAGGGTGTGTCATGCAGGACGCTGTCTACCGAGCCAGTACTGATTTGCCGGGTGCCAGTCGGATCGTGCAAATGCATCGCACGTCGTGGGGTACGGGCAGTTGGCACTTCGGTTGCGAGTTGGCGCGCGATGTGCGGCAAGACTTCTTCGCCAGCGAATGGCGTGACGACCGTCAGGACGAAGGCGAAGCGAGGATCACTTCGTGACGATCGGCATGATGCGACAGCGCATACTGTTTGTCCCGCACACTTTTCGCAGCGAGAGAATGCGGATCATCCCGGCAAGACTGGTCGAGTGCTGTGGGCGACGTTTGGATCACGGACCGGATTTGGCCATGGCGGCGGCACAAACGCCGAAGCCGCGCTCGGACTAGCGACGACAGGGATGCGTGTCGTATATTCGTCGTCGAGGCTATTACGGTGTATGTCCAGCGCACCGATGGCGTTGCACGACGTACGGCATGTGAGAGAGCCAACCAATCGATTGCAGGAACCTCTCGCGCAGGCGCGGCTCGCGCACGGAATGCGAGCGCCGATTGGAGGAATCTGACGATGACAAAGCATGGCGCTGTTGCGCTGGAACGGCCGCAGGGTCCGGCC
>DATKFJ010000399.1:0-19526 GCA_035511435.1 Acetobacteraceae bacterium
CCCTGTCATTTGCAGGGCGCTGTCGGTGGGAATCTGACTCGGCCGCATCCCACGAAGCCGGGGATCCGCGGGATCGATCGCATCATCCATCAGTTCTTCATCCGACGCCTTGAAGCACGCTTCATCGAAGCCGAAGCGTGCCGCGAGACGTCGAAAGATTTCGGTATTCGGCAGCGATTCGCCGAGTGGCGCTATGACCGCCTGCGCGCGCTGGAGCCAATGATGTCCATAGGCCGCATACAGATCGGCATATTCAAAATGCGTTGCCGCCGGCAGCACCACGTCGCAATGCGCCATGCTCTCGGTCATCGTCACGTCTATGCCGACAGTGAACACATCGTCCCGCAACAGCCCGCGGCGCATGCGGTTCTGATCGGGGTGCACGACGATCGGATTGTGGTTGTAGATGAACACCGCTCGCAGCGGCGGGTCGACGTCATCGGCCACCAGATGCCGGCCGACATCAAGCAGGTTCATCGTGCGCGTGCCTTCGGGGACCAGGTCCGGACGCTGCAGCCGTGCCGGCGTCTTCGGAAAAGCGTTGCCGGCACCCAGGATAATGCCGCTGCCGTTGCCCAGCCTGCCAAGCAGCGCCGGCAACGCGATCAACGCGCGAATGCCGCTGCCGCCATGGCGTCCGCGTTCCAGTCCGTTGCCGGGCGCGAACACCAGCGGATCCGCCTGCGCCAGCCATTGCGCGAACATGACGATCTGTTGTTCCGGCAAACCGCACGCCGCCGCCGCTCGCGCAACCGGCCACTCGCGTGCCTGCGCCATGAATTCCTCGGCGCCCAGCACATGCTGTGCGATGAACGCTGCATTCAGTGCGCCGAGGCGTTCGAGTTCCGCTGCCACCGACCAGGCAAGCAGCGTGTCGGTACCTGGCAACAATTGAAGATGCAGATCGGCCTGTTCGGCGATCTTGGTGCGCAACGGATCGACCACCACCAGACGGCCACCTTTGCGTTTCGCCTGGCGCACGCAGCGGACGACATGCAGGTTGGTGACGGTCGCGTTGTTGCCCCACACAACGTTGAGTTTCGCGTGCTCTGCAAATTCCGGTGGGCATCCGGGAACCGCGCCGTAGGTCCCGGTCCATGCCTCGCTGCGCACGCCACCACACATGGATCGGCGATAAAGCTGCGTCGCGCCGAGCTTGTGGAAGAAGCGCGCCGACATGCTGTCGCCGGCGAGCAAGCCGTGCGGTCCGGCGTAGTTGAGCGGCGTCACCGCCTGCGGGCCCCAGCGGTCGATCACCGTGCTGACCCGCGCATGGATCTCGTGCAGCGCCGCATCCCACGAGATGCGTTCGAACTGTCCGGAACCTTTCGGACCGGTGCGGCGCAGGGGATGCAGCAGGCGCTGCGGTCCGTGCACGAAGGCCGCCATGTCCTGCGCGACCTTGTTGCAGATGACACCAGCGGTGAACGGTGCCGATTCTGACCCACGCACCTTGATGATTCGCTCGTCTTCCACAGTGACGCTGAGGCTGCAGGTATCCGGGCAATCGAAGGTGCAGACGCTGGCGCGTTCGATGACAGCCATTGGTGACTCCTGGTACCGTGAGGCGCAGTGTGGAGAGGCGCGTGCGGACGACCGAGACTGCCGTCTTGCCGCGCTGCCCGCAATGACAATTGGTACGGACTGCCGTGCCGATTGCGCCTTCGGGACCTAGACCAACCCTATGGTGACCGACCCAGGGAAGTGGCAGGACACGAAATGTCCAGGTGTCACCTCGGTCAAATGCGGTGTTTCATCGGCGCAACGTGCCGACGCGGCGGGACAGCGGGTACGGAAATGACAGCCGGAGGGCGGGTTGACTGCGCTCGGGACCTCACCCTGCAGGGCAATGCGCCGGCGACTGCGTTCCAGGTGTGGATCGGGTACCGGCACCGCGGAGATGAGCGTGTTGGTATATGGATGCAGCGGATGGGCAAACAGTTCGCTTGCCGGCGCGGTTTCGACCACGCGCCCCAGATATAGCACCACGATGCGGTCGGAGATGTGCCGTACCACCGCGAGATCGTGCGCAATGAACAGATAGGTCAGGCCCAGGCGTTCCTGCAAGCCGATCATCAGGTTGATGATCTGCGCCTGGATGTTGACATCCAGCGCCGAGATCGGTTCGTCACCGATGATGAAGCCTGGTTCGACTGCGAGCGCGCGTGCGATCGAAATACGCTGTCGCTGACCGCCGGAAAATTCGTGCGGAAATCGTGCTGCCGCCGTTGGCGACAGGCCGACAAGGTCCAGCAATTCCTGCACGCGCGCTCGCGCTGAACCGCCTTCCGGCACCAGTCCGTGCAGGCGCAGCGGGCCGCCGAGGATTTCACCAACAGTCATCCGCGGATTCAGTGAGCCGTACGGGTCCTGGAAGATCATCTGCATGCGCCGGCGCAACGGACGAATTTCCGATTGGCTGAGATGCGTGATGTCCTGGCCGGCGAAAACGATGCGGCCGGCGGTGGGTTCGGTGAGGCGCATCACGACGCGCGCGAGCGTGGATTTTCCACAACCCGATTCGCCGACGAGGCCGACGGTTTCGCCCGGAAACACATCGAAATCGACCCCGTCGACCGCGCGCAGAATGCGGCGTGGTTCCAGAAAACTGTCGCGCGGCAGCACAAAATGCTTGGCCAGATCACGCACTTCCAGCAGTGCGTTCAATTTGGCGGCGGGTGCGGTTTCAGTCGCGACGCGTGCGTGCGTCGGTGGCTGCAAGCGTCCGCCGGCCTGGGTAACCCAGCATCGCGCGGCTCGGTTCTCGCCGACCGGCAATAACGCGGGATGCTCGATGCACTGCGCAACGGCGAACGGACAGCGCGCGCGAAACCGGCAGCCTGCGGGCCAGTTGTGTGGATCGGGTGGCTGACCTTCGATCGTCGTGAGCCTTCGGTCGCCATCATTGGCTTCATCGAGCCGTGGCGCCGCGTGCAGAAGCGCCCAAGTGTAAGGGTGACGCGGATCGGTCAGCAGATCCTCCGGTGCGCCTTCTTCCACCACCTCGCCGGCGTACATCACCAGCACGCGCGAACAGACGTTGGCGATGACGCCCAGGTCGTGGCTGATCAGGATCACCGCGGTGCCGAGATCGGCGTTCAACTCGCGCAGAAGGTCGAGGATTTGCGCCTGGATGGTGACGTCCAGCGCCGTGGTGGGTTCGTCGGCGATCAGCAGCGTGGGTTCGTTGACAAATCCCATTGCCAGCATGACGCGTTGCCGCATGCCACCGGAAAACTGGTGCGGATAGGAATTGACCGCGCGTTCCGGCGTGGCCATTCCCATGCGTCGCAGCAGTGCCACCGCACGTTCGCGCGCGGCGCGCGGTTTGAATCGCTGATGCGCGGTCATCGTCTCGATCAACTGGCGCGAAATGCGCAGCACCGGGTTGAGCGAGGTCATGGGGTCCTGGAAAACCATGGCGATCTCGGCGCCACGGATTTCCCGCAATTCCTCCTCGCTCAGATGCACCATGTCGCGGCCGCGGAAGCTGACGGTGCCTTCCACGATGCGCGCAGGTTCGTCCAGCAGACGGATGATCGACTTTGCGGTGACGCTCTTGCCCGATCCGGATTCGCCGACGATGCCCAGGGTTTCACCGGCATGCAGCGAGAAGCTGACGCCATCGACCGCACGCACGACGCCGGCATCCGTGAAGAACCACGTGTGCAGGTCTACGACTTTGAGGATCGGCTCAGCGTCGCCGGGCATGCGGATCGAGCCAGTCGCGAATGCCGTCGCCGACGAAGTTGAAGCCGATCACCACGGTGAGAATGGCAAGGCCGGGGAATGTCGCGACCCACCACTGGTTCACCAGTTCGCGGCCTTCGGACACCATCGATCCCCATTCCGCTGTCGGCGGCACGACGCCAAGGCCGAGGAATGAGAGGCCTGCGAACACCAGGATCGCATTGCCGAGGTCCAGGGTGACGAGTACGATGAGCGGGCCGATGGCGTTCGGTACGATTTGTCGGAACAGGATGTGCGATGGTCCGAAGCCGATCGCCTGCGCGGCGGCGACATATTCCGCGGAGCGCTGGCCGATGACCAGGCTGCGCGCCAGCCGGGCGAATTTCGGCCACCACACGACCAGCATGGCGATCACCGTATTTCGGGTGCCAATGCCGAGTGCCGCCGCGATTGCCATCGCCAGGATGATCGGCGGGAAGCAGAACACCAGGTCGGTCACGCGCATCAGCACCTCTTCCGCCCAACCGCGCATATAGGCGGCGACGGCGCCAAGCAATGTGCCGAAAAAGCCGCCAATCAATACCACGACAAAGCCGACAGTGAGCGAGGTGCGCGCGCCGTAGATGACGCGTGTCAGCACATCGCGCCCCAGCACGTCGGTGCCCAGCCAGTGTTCCGCGGATGGTGGCAGCAGGCGTGTCGCAACATGCACCACGTCGGGCGGATACGGTGTTATCCATGGCGCGAGCAGTGCCGCGACGACCCACAGAGCGATCACCACACCGCCGAGAGCGGCAAGGCCATAGCGACGTCGCCAGCGACTGCGCCGCGCGGCGGTTCCGCTGTCCGCTGTGGCGGCGAGCAATGCGGCTTCGGCGCCGCTCATCGTCGAGACACGCGAGGATCCAGCGCTGCGTAAGACAGATCGACCAGCAGGTTGATCACCACGTAGATCGCGGCAACCACCAGCGTGATTCCCATGATGGCGGGAAAGTCGAGTCGCACAGCGCTCTGGAACGTGTAACGTCCCAGTCCCGGCCAGGAGAATATCGATTCGGTCAACACTGTGCCAGTGAGCAGTTGCGCATAGGCAAGGCCGCCCAGCGTCACCACTGGCAACAGTGCGTTCGGCAGCGCGTGGCCGAGCATGATCGTGCGGCGACTGAGTCCCTTGGCGCGCGCGACGCGAATGTAATCCTGCGATAGCGACTCCAACATCGCCGCGCGCGTGGTGCGGGTGATCAGCCCGAGCGTACTGGCCGCGAGTACGATGGACGGCAGGACAAGATGGGCGGCGGCGTCCCAGAACGTCTGCCAGTCGCCGGCCAGCGGCGCGTCGATCAGCATGATGCCGGTGACTGTCGGCGGCGGGAATGTACTGGCGCTGATCTGCCCGGGACCCGGCGCCCAGTCCAATGCACCGTAGAACACAGCCAGCATGACGAAGGCGAGCCAGAATGTCGGCGCCGACACGCCGATCAGGGAAATGGTACGCGCCAGGTGGTCGATCCAACTGTCGCGCTTCATGGCTGCCAGCACGCCGAGAGGCAGGCCGACCATCAGGGCGAGCATGAAGGCGATGGTGGATAGTTCTACTGTTGCCGGTGCGTATTGTTCGATATCCTCCAGCACCGGCCGTTGCGAGGAAATCGATACGCCAAGGTCGCCGTGAAACACGCCGATGAGAAAAATCCAATAACGATCCCACAGCGGCAGGTCGAGGCCCCATTTGTGCCTGAAGGCAGCGACCATCGTGGGGTCGCTGGCGGCGATATCGCCAAGCTGGGTCAACACCGGATCGCCTGGCACCATGTTGGCGATCAGGAAGATAACCAGCGTGGCCAGCAGGACCATGACGGCGGCGATGACAAGGCGGGACGTGAGGTAACGCAGCATCGGCGGACTATTGCCGATCGGACTCGCGCCGCCAAGTTGTATCCTTATACCGCGCGGCTATGATGGCGACTCGTCAACAGAATAACGCGGGAGGCTGACGTGCGGGATATCGGCTGGATCGGTCGGCGGGATGTGATGCGCCTGCTTGGTGCGGGTGGTGCGGCGTTGGCGGCGGGGCTGCCTGAGCGCGTGCACGCGGCGAGCGCCAAGAACACCTTGGTCCTGGGCCTCGATATCAGCGATTCCATCAGCTTCGATCCGGCGCGCGAGGCGCAATACACGCCGCCGCTGACGCTGACGGCTGCCTACGATTCGTTGGTGACCATGACGCCCGGTGACTACCTGAACGTGAAGCCGTCGCTGGCAACGGCGTGGGCGAAGACGCCGGATGGCAAGGGCTGGCGCTTCACGTTACGCGATGGGACGAAGTTCAACAGCGGCAATCCGGTCACCGCCGATGACGTGAAGTGGTCGATCGATCGCGTCATAAACATCAAGGACCAGCCCTCGCAATATGTCGCCAATGTCGATCAGGTCGTGATCGCGGATCCGCATACGGTCGATGTCGTGTTGAAGGATCCGACGCAGCCGCTGCTGACGATACTGTGCGGTCCGAACTTCGGCATCCTTGAACGCAAGGTGGTGGAAACGCATGGCGGCACTTCCGGCATCGACGCGAAGACAGAGGACAAGGCAACCAACTGGCTCAATCAGAACTCGGCTGGCGCGGGGCCTTTCACGCTGGTGGGCTGGACGCGCAATGCGCAGATCATGCTGACGCGCAATCCGCACTACTGGCGCGGTCCGGCGCATTTCGAACATGTCGTGCTGCGCCACATGGGTGACAGCGCTACGCAATTGCTGGCCATCAAGCGCGGCGACATCGATGCGGCGTTCAACCTGATCCCCGAGCAGGTGGCGACACTGAAGGGCAACAAGGATGTGCGGGTCGAGGGATTGGAGAGTCTCGACTTCGTCTACATGGCGTTGACCTGCGAGCCGGATTTCAACAAGGCGCTGGCGGTGAAGGAAGCGCGTCAGGCCGTGGCCTATGCGATCGACTATGACGGCATCATCAAGAGCATGCTGGGTGGCCAGGCGATGCGATGCGCGACGTTCGTCCCGATCGGACTGTATGGCTCGACGCGCGAGACGACGAAGGAGATCGGTTATCACCAGGATCTCGATCGTTCGAAGCAGTTGCTGCAGAAGGCAGGATTTCCGGACGGGTTCGAGTTCAAGCTGAGCTACGGCGATGCGGCGGTGTCGGGGCTTACCTATGCGGTGCTGGCGCAGAAGCTGCAATCCGACCTGGCACGGGTGGGGATCAAGGTGAATCTGGATCCGATGGATCAGGTCAATCTTCGTACGCAATACACCACCGGCAAATCCACCGCGGTACTGACGTTCTGGAATCCGTCCGGCGTGGAAACCGATCAATGGGCGTCGGCATCGGTGCTGCGCGTGGCGAAACGTATCCACTGGATCGTGCCGGATGCGTTGCTGAAGTTGGTGGTGTCCGCGGCGGAGGAACAGGATGCCAAGAAACGTGCCGCGCTGTACCTTGAGTACGAGAAGGCGATGATCGATCAGGCGAATCAGGTCATTCTGTTCCAGCCGATCTACCAGTTCGCGGTGCGCGACATCATCAAGAAATTCCCGCTGACCGCAGCCGGATGGGAAGTCGAACTTGGCGAGACGAGCACGTGACGTACCAGCCGTTCGATCTGACCGGCAAGGTCGCACTGGTGACAGGCGGCAACGGCGGCATCGGGCTCGGCATCGCGAAGGCGGTGGCCGAGGCCGGTGCCGATGTCGCAATCTGGGGCACCAATGCAGAGAAGAACGCGGCCGCGCAGGTGGCGCTGGAGACAACCGGCCGTCGCGTCGTGGCGTTGCAATGCGACGTCGGGGACGAAGCGGCAGTGGACGCAGCGTTCGTGCGTACGCTGGCGATGATGGGACGGGTGGATGGGTGCTTCGCCAACGCCGGCGTGGGCGGCGGCGGGTCTGCGTCGTTTCTGGCGATGACCAGCGAGCAGTGGCATCGCGTGCTGCGGGTCAATCTCGATGGTGCGTTCTACACATTTCGTGCGGCGGCCCGGCATATGGTGGAACGCGGCGGCGACGGTGTGCTGGTCGGCACGGCGTCGCTCGCCGCTGTCGAAGGATCACCGCGCAGCGAGCATTACGCGGCGACGAAGGGCGGCGTGATCTCCATGGTGCGTGGACTGGCGGTGGAATTCGCCCGATATAATGTGCGTGCGCATGCGATTCTGCCCGGCTGGATCGAGACGGACATGACGCAGCGGCTGACGTCCAACGACAAATTCCGCGGCAACGTCATGCCACGGATTCCGATGCGACGCTGGGGCGCCGGCGATGATTTCGGCGGCATTGCGGTTTATCTGATGAGTTCCGCGTCGCGGTATCACACCGGCGACACGTTCGTGATCGATGGTGGGTATTCATTGTTCTGACGACTGCGGTGTTGCAACGAGCCCTGCGGCAGGTGGGCGCGTTCACAGCCCCAGATAGCCGCGACCGAAATCCGCCACCACCTGATCGGGATCGTGCTTCAGTCCGGGATTGACTTGCCCGTCGTTGCGTCCCGCACCCGAGCCTGGCTCATGCGCTTCCAGCACCGCGACATTCACGCCCCGATCGGCCAGATGCAGCGCCGCCGACAAACCCGTGAAGCCGCCGCCGATCACCGCCACATCGACACGCCGATCGCCATCCAGCGGCAGCGTGTCGATCGACTGTCGCTCTGTCTGTGCGTACAGGCCAGGCGGCAGCGGCAGCCGTGTCACGACAGCGAGGCGGCGAATTTTGCAGTGTCGTCCAGCGCACCCGCCAACCGACCCAGCAGATCGTCGATCTCGGCCGCTGTGATGATCAATGGCGGGCTCAGCACAAGTTGTTCGCCGCGGCCGCGCATCAGCAGGCCCGCCTCGCGCGCCTTCGTTTCGAAGAACGTGCCGACACCGGCCTTGGCGTCGAACGGCTGTTTGGTCGCCTTGTCGCGCACCAGTTCGATGCCGGCCATCAGGCCGATCGCACGCACCTCGCCCACCAGCGGATGATTGGCGAAGCGACGCACGCCCGACAGGAACCCTGGCGAGATCGCACGCACGTGACCGACGATGTCGCGCTCCTCATAGATCTTCAGCGTTTCAAGCGCGACCGCGGCGCAGACCGGATGGCCGGAATAGGTAAAGCCATGAATGAAGCTGCCATTCTTGTCGGCCTGCGTTGCCAGGCCCTGGTACAGCTTCTCGTTGATCACCGTGGCGGAGATCGGCAGGTACGATGACGACAGCGCCTTGGCACAGGTCAGGATGTCGGGCTCGATGCCGAAGGTCTCGCAGCCGAACATGTTGCCCGTGCGGCCGAAACCGCAGATCACTTCGTCGGCGATGAACAACACGTCGTAGCGGCGCAGCACTTCCTGCACCTTTGCGAAATAGGTGCGTGGCGGGATTACCACGCCGCCGGCACCCTGCACCGGTTCGGCGATGAATGCGGCGACGGTATCGGGGCCTTCGCGCTGGATCAGCGAGTCGAGGTTGTCCGCCATGCGGGTCGCAAAATCTTCCTCGGTTTCGCCGGGTTTGCCGTAGCGCCAATAGTGCGGGCAATCGGTGTGGCGGACATTGGGAATCGGCAGGTCGAAATCCTGGTGCACGTATGGCAGGCCGCACAGGCTGCCGGCGCCGATCGTCACGCCGTGATAGCCCTTCATGCGGCCGATGATTTTCTTCTTGCGGGGCCGACCGATCGCGTTGTTGTAATACCAGACCAGTTTGGCAGCGCTGTCGTTTGCCTCGGAACCGGAGTTGTTGAAGAACACCTTCGACATGGGCACCGGCATCAGGGAGATCAGCCGCTCTGCCAGCTCGATCACCATAGGGTGCGAACGTTGGCCGAAGGTGGACGCGTAGGGCAGTTCCAGCATCTGCTTGTACGCGGCCTCTGCCAGGCGCTTCTCGCTGAAGCCGAGGCTGGTGCACCACAGACCCGCCATCGCATCGATGTAGTCGCGACCGGCTTCGTCGAATACGCGAATTCCGTCGCCGCGCATGATGACGAACGGACCTTCGCTTTCCAGCCGCCGCATGTTGGTGAACGGATGCATGTGGTAGGCAATGTCGCGCGCGGACAGGCTGGCGTTGCTGGGGGAAGCTGGGTGATCGAGCATAGGGGCGGCCCTTTCAGTGGTCGCGAAACCGTGATTCTACCACGACCGCGACCCGACGCTAATGGCAATCTCGGAGCCGGTATTCGGCTCAACCAAATATACAAGGTTTGTTCCCTGGGCGTGCGGAACCATTGTGTACAAGCCGCGAATTTACCTGGATTGCGGGCTAGCGGGGCCTTGCCGAACTTCCGCGGGAGAACCGATGGATACTGCAACCACAACGATGGCTGGTTCGACAGAAATCAGTACAGGCATCGACGGCCAATGATGCGTCCGGATTGGTCGTATCGGTGAACGCTGTCACGGAAGGCGACCGCGTTCTGGTACTGGCGCCGGCCGGACGCGACACCTCGGTCATCACCCAGATGCTGCAGAAGGCGGGCATCGGAGTGGCGATCTGTGCCGATCTGCCGGCGCTGGTGCGTGCGCTCGAGCTGCAGGCGGGGACTGCCGCGATCGTCGCGCAGGAGGCGTTGCTCAGCGTCGACACGCGCGGACTGTCACAGTGGATCGACGAGCAGCCACCGTGGTCCGACTTCCCGTTTGTCCTGCTGGCGTTCCGCAACCGTGGCTATCGCGGCGACACACAACTCGTCGCCCGGCTGGCGGAACTGCTCGGCAACGTCACCGTGCTGGAACGTCCGCTACAGCCGGTGACTCTGGTCAGTGCGATGCGCGCCGCGTTTCGTGCTCGTCGGCGCCAGCGCGAGGCGGAGGCATTCCTGGTCGAGCGCGAGCGCGCGACGACCGCGATCCACGAAAGCGAGGTCAGGTTTCGCGCGATTGCCGAAGGGATGCCGCAGCCGGTTTGGTCAACGCGCGCGGATGGCGTGCACGACTATTTCAATGCGCGCTGGCAGGCGGTCACCGGCGTGTCTCCGGCGGAAGGGACAACCGACGGGTGGACCGAGTTGGTGCATGCGGACGATCGCGAGCCAGCCGAAACGCAATGGCATCGGTCACTTCGCACCGGTGCGGCGTATCATGCAGAATTTCGTCTGCGCTGCGGCATCGGTGGGCATCGCTGGTTTGCCTGCCGCGCGCTGCCGGTGCGTGATGAGCACAGCGGGCGGATCATTCGCTGGTTCGGCAGCTGCACCGATATCCATGACAGCGTGATGGCACGGGAGACGCTGGCGAAAAGCCGCGAGGAGCTCGAACGACTGGTGGCGGAGCGTACCGCGTGGTTGCAGCGTGAGATGCTGGAACGCGAAAAGGCGGAAGCCGCGCTGGCGCAGGCGCAGAAGATGGAGGCGGTCGGTCAGCTTACCGGCGGCGTGGCGCACGACTTCAACAATCTGCTGACTGCCGTGCTGGCGAGCATGGAGCTGATCGCGCAACGCACGTCCGATGAACGCGTGCTGCGTTTCGTGGTGAACGCGCAGCATGCGGCGGAACGCGGTGCTCGGCTGACGCAGCAGTTGCTTGCCTTTTCGCGGCGTCAGCGGCTGGCACCCGAGCCGGTGGATATCAACCGGCTGGTTGCCGGAATGCAGGATCTGCTGACGCGGACGATCGGCGCGACGGTGCAGATCATAACGCGTCTGGGAGACGATGTGCCTCCGGGATTCGTCGATCGTACGCAACTGGAACTGGTGATCCTGAACCTCGCGATCAACGCGCGGGACGCGATGCCCGGCGGCGGCATGCTGACTGTCAAGACGCAGTCGCTGTGCCAAGTGCCGTCGGAGTTGCGCGACGAACTGATGGACGGCGCGTACGTTGTCATCACGGTGGCCGACACCGGAACGGGGATGCCGCCGGAAGTGCAGGCTCGCGCGTTCGAACCGTTCTTTACAACGAAGGATATGGGCAAGGGCACCGGACTTGGTCTGTCGCAGGTGTACGGATTTGCCAAACAGTCGGATGGGACAGTCAGGTTGCAGAGTACACTCGGCGAGGGAACCATCGTGCGGGTTTATCTGCCGCGGGCCACTGGCATGGTAGCGCCGGCGGAAGCCGAGATTTCCGACACACCGGTGAGCGCCAGCGAACGCGCGACGATTTTCGTGGTGGACGACGATGTCGGTGTGCGCGAGCTGGTGGTCATGATGCTCGATGAACTCGGCTATCGGGTGGTCGCGGCCGAGGATGGGCGTACGGCACTGGAGATGCTGGATCGCGGGGAGACTTTCGATTTGCTGCTGGCCGATGTCGCGATGCCGGGACTGAGCGGTGTCGATGTTGCGCGCGCGGTACGGGAACGTCGGGGCAAGGTGCCGGTGCTGTTCGCGACCGGTTATCCGGATCTGCGCGCCTACCACGACGGGCTGGAAGGCGAGGACATGATCCACAAGCCGTATCGCATGTCGGACCTCGCGTCGCGGCTGGAGCGCGCGTTGCGGAATGCGCCTGCGCGGCAACGCGACGCGCGGCAGTAAAGCGAGGTGTGGCAGGGTAGCGGAAGGTTCGGGGAGAGCGCGTTGCAGTATTCGCTGGGGTGAATCGCGTGCCGTTTCACCCCTCCCCTACCCAGGAGCGGCGAGAATCGTTACCACCCTCTGCGCGGTGACGCGATCGCATTTCGGGCGGGATCTCTGCGCTCTTCACCGTGACCGCGTTGACTTGACGCGCATTGCTTTGGTCGCGACAGATTGGGGTCGCGACAGATTGGGGTCGCGACAGATTGGCCCGATGACCAGTATTGAAACACGCACATCCTGGGTTGTGGCGTTCACCGCACTTGGCGTAATGGCGATCGCCTACGGTGCGCCATTCGTTGCGGTGGTGGCACTGAAGCAGATCGCCGGCGAACTGGGCAGCGCGCGATCGGTTCCGGCGCTGGCTTATTCGCTGGCCTGGCTCGGCGCCGCGTTTGGCGGCATCCCCATGGGGCGGGTGGCGGATCGTGTCGGCGTACGATGGACCGTCGCATTTGGCGCGGTGATGATCGGCATCGGCCTGGTAGTCTCCGCCGGCCACAGCACGTGGCGGCTCTGGGTGGGGCACGGCGTGTTCATCGGCCTGTTCGGAAACGCCGGCATCAATGCTCCGCTGTACATCTACGTCAGCCGCTGGTTCGATCGCAGGCGCGGCGCCGCATTGGCACTGATCTCCAGCGGTCAGTACGTCGCCGGCGCCATCTGGCCGTCGGTATTCGAGCGCGGCATCGCGCTGTTCGGCTGGCGCCAGACCATGGAGATGTTCGCCCTGGTGGAGGCCTTGTCGGTGGTCCCGCTGGCACTGCTGATCCTGCGCGCACCGCCCGAGGTTTCGCAGTCCGCCGTGACGGCGCACGGAGTACACGGGGAAGACCGTGTATTGGGGCTGCCGCCGAACCTGGCATTGGCGCTGCTTGCGATGGCGGCGTTCATGTGCTGCGTGCCGATGGCGATGCCGCAAGGCCATCTGGTCGCGTTCTGCTCCGACCTTGGCATCACGCCAACCCACGGTGCAGCCATGCTGTCAGTGCTGCTGGGCTGCGCTTTTGTCAGCCGGCAGTTCTGGGGTTGGGTATCAGATCGGATTGGCGGGCTGCGTACAGTGCTGGCCGGATCATCGTGTCAGATCGTGGCCATGGTCGGCTTCCTGTTGACACGCAGCGAAGTCGGGCTGTTCGCCGTGGCGAGCTTTTTCGGCCTGGGATTCAGCGGCCTGGTCCCAGCCTACGTGCTGGCCATCCGCCAGTTGTTTCCGGCATCGGAGGCGGCGTGGCGCGTGCCGGTATTGCTGCTGTTCAGCGGGTCCGGAATGGCGGGCGGCGGCTGGCTCGCCGGCGCGATCTACGACCATTTCGGATTTTACGGCGCTGCCTTTGCCACCGGGATCGTCTTCAACCTGGTCAATCTCGTCCTTGTCGGATCGCTGGTGCTGCGGCAGCGGCAGACGTTGCGGCCAGCACTGGCCGGCGTGGCCCGTCCAGCCGGGGGACATCAGCTCAGCGATTGGTGATCATCCGGACCTGACCTGGTGATCGCCCCCGACCCGGCGATCGCCCCTACCTGGCCATCGCCCAGAATGGGTTTGCCCAGAGTGGTTTTTGCCCAAAGTGGTGACCGCCCGGGTATCCTAAGGAGTTGACGCAAAAATACGTTGGCTATTACGCGTAAGCTCGACACGGCATCGTCCCTCGTGGGAGGGGATTACTGTACCATTGCGGGTAGAACTTTCCAATGCCACACGCTCATTGTGCACAGAACGAAGCGAGTCGCCATAAAGTCGTGTAATTTAGGGTGGTTTCTGCTCATTTGGCGACGAGGGCAAAGCGTTTGCAGGCTGCCAACGGACACTTTGCTCTCCGCGGGAATTTCTCTTACCACGTGCAAAAATGCTGGTTTTTAGCGTCTCTTTTTGCGAGCATCGCTTCTGTGAAAAGAATAGCGAAACCACATCGTGGTAAGCGACGGGGTGCGGCCAGTGCCCGTACCAGGGATTGGCTCGGATTTTGCCGGGACCAGGAATTGTCCGATGGCGCGTGCCGGAGGGGGTGAGGTTTGGACGGGCCCGCAACTCACGGCGCGGTTGGTTGCCTTGAACGGCGCCGCGCCCGAGCCGGTTCAGCACGTCATTTTTCGCTCCACGCAACGGGCCGACGGGTCGCTGGTGGAAGGCTACAATATTCCGGGCGGGAAACGGCAACACAGTTCTGCCGCGTTGGATTTCTGGTTGGCTCGCCACGGCCTGGCGGGTCCTGATCGGTTGGCCGTCAGTATGCTGGTGATCCGCGAGACGCTCGATGCCCGCGGACTGATCGGGCAATGCACCCTGGAGCGCCGGCGCGGCTCTGTCGATGGCCCGTATTGCGGTGATCCGGCGCGGGTGGAATTCGCCGACCCGGCGGGCGTCGTGCGGCTGTATCGCAGCCATCTTGACGGCAGGCTGACGGAGATCGCGCCATCCGCCGATTTGGCCGCCCCGCGGGTGCGTTCGCCGGAACAGTTCGCAGGCGAACACAAGGCACTGCAGGCTCGCTTCGGCGACAGTGTTCGCATCCTGGACACGCGAGAGCCGACCTTGTTCGAGGACATGATTGGATTGTCCAGCATCGTCCACGTCCGCACCGCGGAGGGACGCGAGGTAGGCTGCGGCGTAGGCTGGCACGGCGCCATGGCATTCGTGCTGGAGGCGGATTTTCCGCGCTTCGCCCCGCAGTTCGCGCTGGAACCGCAAGATGCAGCGGCCGTGGACGCGGCGACGGCGGCCAATGACCTCGTGCGCGGCGAAACACGGTTAGATGAGAACGGCATCGCCGTCGTCTGTCGTTGCAAGGGAAGCGAAGCACTGTTCCTGCTGCGGCCGCAGTCCGGTCAGTTACGTGTCGAACCGTACGTGCCAGGACGTGGCGTCGCGGGTCCCGACCAGCAGCGCTGGATGCGTTATGTCGAAACCTACGAGGGGCTGGCGATCCTCGATGCCTGGCACGATGGGGCCAGTGACGACGTGATCGTGCTGACGGGTGATCCAAGCGGCCAGGTCTGGCGGCATCACATCGATGTCGATGGTGTGGAAACCTGGCGCAAGGCAGACGATGAGGCCGCGGTCGCCACGTTGCATCGCGAGCAACTGTTCCCCGGCTCGCTGGCCGCTGCGGATGCCACACGGCACAACGGCGATGACGCAGCGGACATGGCGATGGGTCAAGCCCTGGGCACCCACGCAGCGGACGATTCCTTGCTGACGCGGGTGGAAAGCTATGGCCGCGTAATGGCGGCACTGCGTGCGTCGCGCGAAGCAGGAACGCAAAGTCCAGATACGGTGATGCAGCATATCCGCGAGTTGCCGGCCGCGCTTGCCTCTCTTGAGGCATATGCCGCGGCAGCGGCGGCACAAGACATGCTGACGCTGCACCAAGCCGGCGGGATCGAGCCTGCGGCCTTCGCACAACGACTGGCTCGGATCGAGGCATCGCTGCGACACGAATTGGGGTTGATCCGCTCCGTCACGGTGGGACCGCCGCGCAGCTTCCTTCTGTTTCGCGACGAACCCCCGCTAGGTCCGGACGTTGCGACCGGCTTCCCGTCCGCCGGATATGATATCCAGGAAGCGTCGGCCTGCCTGGCGTTCCGGCGTCCGACCGCGGCGGTGTTTCATTGCATGCGAATTCTTCAGCGTGGCATTGCCGCATATGCCCGATGTGCCGGCGTAGACGATCCGATGGCAGCCGGCGAACGAAGCTGGCAAACCATACTGCACATGTTGCGCGGTGGGACGGACGCTGCTTTCGGCACGCCGGAGAACGCATTGGATTTCATTCGCCGCCGCTGGCGCGCGCCGACACTGCTGCCGGCGGACAAATACACCGAGCAAGAAGCTGAACTCATCCTCCACGCCGTGGGCGCCTTCATGCGCGCATTGGCTGTCGGTTGCGATGAGCATGGTGCGCGCCCGCCGAACGGTGATGTTCGCCGAGACTCAAGGGAATGCTGAATTACCATCAGGCAGGAATCTTCACGGCAATTGTGATGACAACCTGACGCCATCATGGCCGTTGAGTCTGCGACGGCTCGTCCGTCGAGACTTGAAGAAGGAACATTATCAATGGCCGAACAGCGACATACTGGGAATCCTGGCGACTTCGCGGACAATAGCGAAAAGGCTGAGCGAGCCGGTCAGGCCGGCGAGCAGCAACGTCAAGGTAACTTCGCAGGCGATCGCGAGCGGGCCGCCGAAGCGGGACGCAAGGGCGGCGCAAATAGCCACGGGGGCGGCGGGGCCGACAACAATCGCGGCAACTTCGCCCAGGATCGGGACCGCGCGTCGGAAGCGGGCCGGAAGGGTGGCCAACAAAGTCCCGGCAACCGCCACTGATCCCCTCGGGCAACAGCCCTCGGGAGACAGGTTGACATGACAGGCGGGTCGTCCAGCGCGAGTTGGGCGGCCTGCCGCGTTTTCCGCCGCGATTGATGTCAGGTGATCCTCAAATGGTTGAACCAAACGATGATGCCCGGAAGGCTGCTGATGAGCGAAAGGCTGCTGTCAGTAAGAACCGCGTCGGGCAACGCATAGCGTCCGCGCGCGACAGCCTGCCGGGTGAGCGAAACGATCTGCCGGCCGGTGCCCTCGGCGGGCTCCCCGTTGACCCGCAGGGCGACGAGCATCGTCGGCCACCGGCCAACGCTCCCACCATTCCAACCTGACGGTCACCGCTTTTCCGACCTGACGGCACCCAAGGGCACGCCGACGGACGACGGGCATGCCACGGAAACAGCGTAAGACCGGGAGCACCAGGAGCGGCCGCCGCATCGCTGGGGGATTGCTGCCGCCTCCGCCACGCTCGCACTGGTCACCGGTCCGCTGGCCGGTTATGCACTGGCACTGTTCGGGACGCTTTCCGCGCGCGCAGCGTTCGCCGCCGCGCTGGCCGCGCCGCTGGTTGTGTCACTGAAACGACGCGCTGGACCATGCGGTGTTTGCGCTCGATCCACAGCGTGGTTTGCCGGCAGACCAATCGTCGGGGCCCGTTGCCCCCCCGCCGCCGCTCCGATAGGGTCCGGCCGCTGTTTTCCCGGGAATCCGCCAATGCACCTCACCGCCGAACGACTCGACCGCATCCAGCCAAGCCTGACCATCGCGATCGCGACAAAGGCGCGGCACATGATCGCCGAGGGAAAGAACGTCATCTCGCTGTCCCAGGGCGAACCGGACTTCGAGACGCCGCGCAACATCAAGGACGCGGCGATCCGCGCCATCGAAGCCGGCGAGACGAAGTACACCGACGTGGCCGGCACACCGGCGCTGCGCAAGGCGGTGGCGGCGAAGTTCAAGCGCGATTCCGGGCTCGACTACAAGCCGGAGGAGATCATCATCTCCACCGGCGGCAAGCAGGTGATCTTCAACGCCATGCTGGCAACGCTGGATGCCGGCGACGAAGTGATCATCCCCAGCCCCTGCTGGGTCAGCTATCCGGATATCGTTTCGGTGGCGGACGGCAAGCCGGTGCTGGTGCCGTGCGAGCAGAACCACGGCTTCAAGCTGCGGGCAGAGGCGTTGGAGGCGGCGATCACCCCGCGCACGAAATGGTTCATGCTGAACAATCCGTGCAACCCGACGGGCGCGGCTTATTCGGCCGAAGACCTGCGGCCGATCTGCGACGTGCTGCTGCGCCATCCCAATGTGTGGATCTTCACCGACGACATTTACGAGAAGCTCGCATATGACGGTTTCAAGCCGGCGACGATCGTGCAGGTGGAGCCGAAACTGCGTGAACGCACGCTGACGATGAACGGCTGCTCCAAGTCCTATGCGATGACCGGCTGGCGCATCGGCTTTGCCGGCGCGCCGATTGCGCTGATCAAGGCGATGGACAAGTTGCAGAGCCAGTCTACATCGAACACCAACTCGGTGGCGCAGGCGGCGGCGGTGGAGGCGTTGACCGGGCCGCAGGATTCCATCGAGGCGATGCGCAAGACGTTCGAGCAGCGGCGCAACCTGGTGGTCGAGATGCTGAACAAGGCGCCGGGCATCAACTGCCACAAGCCGGAAGGCGCGTTCTACGTCTATCCGGCGATCCATGGCTGCATCGGCAAAACCTCGAGCGGTGGCAAGAAGATCACCAACGACGAAGATTTTGTCCTCGCGTTGCTGGAGGAGACCGGCGTGGCAGCGGTGCATGGTTCGGCATTCTGCTATCCGGGGCATTTCCGCATTGCCTATGCCAACGCTACCGAGGAATTGCGCGACGCCTGCACGCGCATTCAACAATTCTGCCAGGGGTTGCACTGATGCCAGCATTCGCCGACCGCATCAGCCGCGTACAGGTCGCCGCCAGCGTGCAGATGACGATCCGGGCGCGGGAGCTGCGCGCGCAGGGTGTGGACATCATCCAGCTCACCATCGGCGAGCCGAATTTCGCCAGTCCTCGACATGCCATCGATGCGGCGTATCAGGCGGCGTTGCGCGGTGAGACGAAATATCCGCCGCAGGATGGCACGCCGGCGCTGAAGCAGGCGGTCCAGCGCAAATTCAAGCGCGACAATGGGCTGGATTTCGCGTTGGACGAGATCTGCGTGACCAACGGCGCCAAGCAGGCGATTTTCAATGCGCTGATGGCAACGATCGATCCCGGCGATGAGGCAGTGATCCCGGTGCCGTCGTGGAGTGCCTACGCGTTGATGACGAAGCTGTTCGGCGGCGAACCGGTGTTCGTGACCTGCCCGCAGAACAATGGGTTCAAGCCGCGGGCCGAGGACATCGATGCGGCGATCACGCCGAAGACCAAGTGGCTGGTGCTGAACAATCCGAACAATCCGACCGGTGCGTGCTGCTCGGCCGCGGAACTGCGGGCGATCGCCGATGTGATGGTGAAGCATCCGCATGTCTGGATCATGTCGGACGATATGTACGAGCATCTGGTGTTCGATGGATTCAAGCATGCCACGATGGCGAAAGTGGCGCCGGAGCTGCGTGATCGTACGGTGACGATCAGCGGGGCGTCGAAGGCGTATGCCATGACGGGGTGGCGGATCGGCTACGCGGGTGGGCCGAAGAATCTGATCCGGGCGATGGTCAACATGCAGGGCCAGGCGACCGCGGGCGTGTCGTCGGTCGGACAGGCGGCGGCGGCGGCGGCGCTGGATGGGCCGCAGGACGGCGTGGCGGAGCAGATCGTTGCGTATCGCAATCGACGCGACATGGCGGTGGAGATGCTGAACGCGTGCCGAGGCATCAACTGCCACAAACCTGAAGGTGCGTTCTACGTATTTCCCAATGTGGCGGGATGCATCGACAAGACCACCGCAGGTGGGCGGAAGCTGGCGACCGATCAGGACGTGTGCATGGCGCTGTTGGAAGAAGCGCATGT
>DATKFJ010000400.1:0-2254 GCA_035511435.1 Acetobacteraceae bacterium
GGCGTCATCACCAGGCGCCAACTGAACGCCAGCGAACCGTCGGAGGCGCAACTGCCCCAGCGGCTGCGCGTGTCCTTCACTGCGATCCGCCGCGCCGTCAAGCCGAGTATCGCGGTCTTGGCGACGACAAGCACGGACAGCCGCCGCAATGCTTCGGCGCGCAGGAAATCCTGCACGCGACGACGCAGGAATTCCGGTGCGCCGGTAACGTGCAGCTCGCCATCCTCCAGCCATGCGCCACCGCGCGATAGCGGCACATGGCGAATCCGGTGCGGCACATCGCCGATCGGTACCAGCGTGCCATCGGCGAACGGCAATGCATCGGGCAAAGCGGCCAGCCGGTTCGCCACCCAGTCGGCGTGGTTCATCAGCAGCGCCACGCCGGCGCCGCGGCCGGCGCGCATAGGCAGCGTGACGACCACGCCGCCGCCGCACGGATCAATGCGCAAACTGACGCGTCGCGCGCGACGATTGCGTCGCCATTCGACACGCGTCAGTCCACCCGGAAGGGTAAGCATTTCCGATCGCGGCAATTCCATTCTGCCCAGAAATGGCAATTGCTGCCGATTCGTCAACCCGTTTCGCTAGCCGGTTGGGGAGCCCGCTATGCCGCCTTCGCCAGTTGCACGCCGCTCGCGTCGAACGCAGCGAACAGTTTCGCCTGCTGTTCGCCGGTCAATTTCAGGTGCGGCGGACGCATGTTGAGCCAACCGGCGTCGCCGGTATGACGCGCCATCAACGCCTTCAACGCGGGGATCGCGGCAGGCGCCGAGACGATCGCGCGTCGCGTCGCACTCAGCGTTTCATGCGCCTGCACGCCGACATCGCTGTTGTAGTTGGCATAGACCTGCGCGGCGATCGGCGAATTCACGTTGGCCGCGGCGGTGATGCATCCGGCGCTGCCGAGTAGCAAAAGCGGACGCAGCAGCGTATCGTCGCCGGCGTACACCTCGAAGCCATCCTTCGCGAAGTTCTCCACATATGCGCGGCCGTTTTCGAAGTTACCGCTGCTGTCCTTCACGCCTTTCAATGTGCCGGGGAATGCCTTCAGCAACCGTCCGATCAGATCGACGCTGAACGGCACCGCGGATTGCTGCGGGAAATTGTAGAGGTAGTATTTGATGCCGGTGCCGACGCGGTTGATCACCTCGCTGAAATACGCGAACAGCCCGTCATCGGTGGGGTTCTTGTAGTAGAACGGCGGCAGCAGCAGCGCGGCGCGACAACCGACATCGAGCGCCTGCTTCGTCAGCAGCACGGTATCGGTCAACGCCGGCGTGCCGGTGCCCGGCATCATCTTCGCCGCGGGAATGCCGCGCGACACCAGGCCCTGCAATATGTCGATGCGCTCGCTGATGCCGATGCTGTTCGCTTCGCCGGTGGTGCCGAGTACGCCCAGATTGTTGCAGCCGTTCGCCAGCAGCCAGCGGCAGTGCTGCGCCATGCGATCGAGATCGACCGAGTAGTCGGCGCGCATCGGCGTCAGCACGGCAGCGTTCACGCCACCGAACAGGGCGTTCTTCATCATCACTCTTTCTCCTTGGGCGAAGTTCTGGCGGGTAAGGATTGGGCGGCCGAAGGTTTGGCGGGCAGACGTTTCGTGCGCGGCATGCGGCCCGGCCAGTCCACTATGTAGTCCTCGAACGAACCGGCGCCTCGTTCGCTGATCGCTCGGCCGCGTACCGAGATGCCGGCATCATGCACCGTGTTGGGATCGCCGGACACCAGCGGGTGCCACCACGCCAGGTCCTTGCCGTCCGCCAGGCGTCGATACGCGCAAGACGGCGGCAGCCAGTCGATCGCCCGTACTTCCGCTGGTGTCAGGGACACGCAGTCAGGCACGCGGCGGCGGCGATGCGCGTAATCGCCGCACTGACAGGTTTTCAGGTCCAGCAGGCGGCAAGCGACATTGGTGAACGACAGCGCGCCGGTGTCGTCATCGCGCAGCTTGTGCAGGCAACAGCGGCCGCAGCCGTCGCAGAGTGATTCCCACTCCTCGTGGGTCATCTGCTCCAGGCTCTTGGCCTTCCAGAACGGTACGGGTGCATCCATGGCCCGGCAGACTACTGAAGCCGGTGATCAGTGACCATTGATCAGGCTGGCCGCGCCGAGCCGTTTATTTTCACTGGCCTGCCGATCCGCCGCGTCCGCCGCAAGGTGCGGCGAACTTCGCGGGCAGGACCCAGTCGTTTGTATTCAGTGGCCTGCTGATCCGCTGCGTCCGCCGCAAGGGGCTGCGAATTCGCGGGCAGGA
>DATKFJ010000401.1:0-2994 GCA_035511435.1 Acetobacteraceae bacterium
CAGCGCCGTTGGATGATGGATTAGCGCCATCGCACCACGTGCGGCGAGGGCGTCACCCATTCCCGCGAAGGCGGGCAGTGCCAATCCGTCGATCAGCGGCCAGCTTACCTCGGTTAGCCCATCCCACGCGGCGCAGGCGGCAATACGCGCAGCGCCGTCGGCCAGCGGATGCGTGCCAGCCAATGCGACCACCTCAACTTGGTGGCCCTCCGCGCGCAGCCCCGCAACCATGCGCCGGTCGTACGCATAGCCGCCCGAGACGGTCTCGAACGGTGCCGGGACGATCAGTGTGAAATGCATTGCGCTTAATAGAGCAACCCGATCGGCACGATCGGCCGCTCGAGCCCAGAGCGGTAGATGTACCCTCCGGGCGGTACGTGCTCGCATGGAATTGTGCAGCCGGCATGGCTGTCGTCGGCCAAATGGAATAACCGTCGTCGCTCGGCCACGTCACCCCACACTGTGTCGATGTAGTAATAGTGGTACTGCACCGCATGGCGGTGCAGCTTCGAGGCATTCGGTGAGACGTACTGGTACCGCAGCGCATCCACGATCGGCGCGTCGCCAGTTTGCAGTTCGATCGCGATGCGCTCTGCCGTCCGCGCGTGCTGCGAGGCAATGCAATAGCTGTTGAAGTCGTTCTTGTGCCCGTGTGATACTATGCCGTCGAACTGCGCACCGGGCACCAGTTCCATACGGCCGTTCTCGCGCAGCGTGGGGTCCGGCGCGAGCCACACTCCGATGATCAGCCCGGGATCAGTCGCGCTGTAATATGCTGCGTTCTGCTGCCACCGGTATTCCGAACCGATGTACGGCGGCTTCATCAGCACCATCTCGTGGAACAGCACGCGGCCGTCGCCGAACTCCCGATCCTGCAGCACATGCAATGGGTAGTTCATCGTCCAAATCTCCACCGCTTGCGCACCGCGTACGAAATCCATGCATTTGCCAATGGCTAACTCGCGCCGCTCCAACGACAAAATCGCAGAACCAGGACCACCCTCGTGCATCAGCAGGGTGTCGCGCGCCGGCAGGCGTTCCGCAGACAGATCGCTTGGTACCGCGTCGCACGCCCGACCGCGTGTGACCTCATGATACCACGCGCACCCACACAACTGTCGCAGCGGTACTCCGCCGCCTCCGTTGACGTGATCCTGGGCAGGTTCGCCGAAGTGGATGATATCTGATCCATCGCCGCAGCATGGCGCATGCTCGTGTACGCGGCAACTACCAAGGCTTCGACGCTCAGGGGAATCGCATTTGGAAATTGCTTGACCTAGGTGGGTGTTGCGCGGCTCGGACGTGATCGATTCTACCCCTTGGCGTGTGGAACCTGCCTGGGGAGGCCGCGATGGATCGGTTTGTCGAGTGCTGGGAGGGTCTGGAAGATCCTCGGACCGGAAACGCCGGACTGCACGAGTTCCATGAACTCCTGACGATCGCACTGTGCACGACCCTGTGCGGCGGTCAAAGCGCGGTGGACATGGCGTTGTTTGCGAAAGCGAAGGAGCCGTTCCTGCGCGGTTTTCTCAAGCTCGAGAACGGCTTGCCCAGTCACGATACGTTCAGCCGGCTGTTCCGCCAGCTCGATCCGACGCAGTTCGGCGCTGCTTTCCAGCGGTTCATGGCAATGTTTTCCGAGACAATTCAAGGTGTTGTGGCAATCGACGGAAAGGTCCTGCGTCGCTCGTTCGATCACGCCAGCGGCAAGTCGGCGTTGCACATGGTCAGCGCCTGGGGCTGCGAACAACGCCTGGTGCTGGCGCAGATCGCCACCGATGCAAAGTCCAACGAGATCACCGCCGTGCCGAAGCTGCTGGAGATGCTCTCATTGAAGGGCACGATCGTCACAACCGACGCACTCAACTGCCAGCGCGCGATCGCCCAGCAGATCGTCGATCAGGGCGGCGACTATGTCCTGGCGTTGAAGGGCAACCAGGGCACTCTTCATGATGACGTCAGCACCTACCTCGACGACCCGGCATGCGAGGCCGCCACGGCCGAACCGACCGTTGATGCCGATCACGGCCGCATCGAGACGCGTACGGCTACCGTCTCGACCAATATCGCATGGTTGCAGCAGGATCATCACTGGCCCGGCCTGGCCGCCATCGGCAAGGTGATCCGCATCCGCGAAACCGCCACCAAAACCACCACCGAAACCGCCTATTACCTGCTCAGCACAGCACTGTCCGGCGAACGCTTCAACGAGGTCGTCCGCGAGCACTGGGGCGTCGAAAACAGGCTGCACTGGCGGCTCGATGTCGTGATGAATGAAGACCAGCACAGGAACCGCTTGGGCCACGGCCCAAACAACCTCGCGGTGCTGCGACACATGGCACTGAATGTCATGCAGAAAGAACCCTCCAAAGGGTCCTTGCGTGGCAAGTTCAAGCGCGCCGGATGGGACGATGCCTATCTCACCAAGCTCCTGGCCCTGTTTTGAAATGCGATTGCCCTGGCCTCGCGATACACACCCGCCTTGTCGGCGATGTTCATTACCACGTTGTGCGAATATGCCCGGTCGAAGCTGGCGTCCGGCAGCGGCAGAGCGAGCGCGCTGCCTTGCAGGATCCGCACGCGATCCGCCATGCCGCACGCCGCGTTGAGCGCCCGCGCCGCGTCGCAGAACGCAGCCGTCAGGTCAACGCCGGTCACCGAGCAGTCACATGTGGCGGCGATCCATCGCGCCGGGCCGCCAATGCCGCTGCCGATGTCCAGGATCGTCTCCCCGGCTTGCGGCTCCAGCAGCGCGACGAGTGCTTGCGTTGCCAGCACGCCGCGGCCGTGGAAATGATCGAGCGGTGCCAGCGTGTCCGGCGTGATCGGCGCCTGCGCGCCGGCGTGCGCGCGCAGCGCCGCGATGATGCGCGCGGCGATGGCGTCGCCCGATCTGGAGCTCGCGTAATGGTCCTGGACGCGGTCTTCGAGCATCGGTTGGCCTCCCTGCGCATCGGTTGTGGAGTCGGTGGTACACGATCTCGCAAAAGCCTG
>DATKFJ010000402.1:0-4219 GCA_035511435.1 Acetobacteraceae bacterium
CCTGCCGACGATCCGCAAGTGGCTGGAGGTGTTCCTGCGGCGCTTCTTCGCGTTCAGCCAATTCAAGCGGTCTGCGATGCCGAACGGACCCAAGGTAAGCGCCGGCGGCTCGCTGTCACCGCGCGGCGACTGGCGCGCACCGTCCGACGGCAACGCTAATGCGTGGCTGGCGGAGCTGGACAGGAATGTGCCGAAGGATCCGGTGGCCGGTGCCGACTTTCGACCGCTCGCGCCGTGATGCGACGGCCCCCTTCCCTACCCGCTTCCCCTGCCCTTGTGCCCTACCGTTTTCCCACGAGAGGAGGGGAAGGACGTGCCGCGCTTACGCCACCGCTTCGGCCAGTGGCGCAGCGTCCATCGGCGCGGCCATCCGACCGACATCGCCGCCGGAACGATAAGCCAGCAGCGCGCGACAGGCGGATGCCGGCGGCAATCCCAGTGGCAGCAGCCGGCCGCGGCGGGTTTCGCGGATGCGGTCGGCGGGGGCTCCGAGATCGAACGCCACGACGTCCAGATCCGCCTGCCACATCTGCGACAGCGTATAGCTCCAGGTCTCCGGCCATAGCGCCGGCAGGAAGCCCAGTCCGGCCTGCTGCGCGCGGATCAGCTCGACCGCTTCCGCCTCTGCATAGCCGCCGGTGATGTGCACCGTGCCGGTCTCCAGCAGGCGCTTGTCGTCGCATGTGTAGCCGACCACGACGAATTCCAGCGCCAGGCGCTGTGCGGCGGCGTAACGCGCGCAGGCGAGCAGATACTCGTAGCCCTTGTCGATGCCGATCGCGCCCACCACGGCCACACGCAGGCGCAGCCGGCTGACCCGCGGGTCAGCCGCGCGCACCGGCAGATCGGCGTCGCTTTCCCATGCCGTCACGGTGCAGGATATTCCCGGGAAGTAACGTTGCAGCCGGGCGGCCACATCGCGGCTTGGGACCACCACGCGGTTCGCGCCGGTCAGCACGCTGTGCGAGCGCATCCGCAGCGCCGACGGCCTGATGTCCTGCTCGATGTTGCCGCCGATATCGGAGTAGCAGGCCTCGCACGCATTGATGTCTGGTTCGCCGCAATAGCGCTTGTCGGGGCCGACCAGCGTGATGCGCGGACAGATCCAGGCGTAGTCATGCACCACCACGTCGTACGGCACGTTCAGCGTCTGGGGCAGGCCGAACAACGCGGGATCGTGGCCGATGAAATGATGCAGCTCGGCGCGTACCGGTTTGTCGTCGCGCAGGAATCCGACGAGGTCGGCGAGGCCGCTGTTGGTTGCGAAGCGGAGATTGGGGAATTCCTCGCCGGAGGCATCCGATAGCTGGCAGCAGGTGCGGCCTTGGGCGTCGACGACAGGCGACAGCACGATCGGTCGCAATCCGGACGCCGCGATCGCCTTGCAGCGCTCGGCCACGTGGCGCTTCACGCCGCCGGTGCGACCGTGGGTGATCAGGATGACCGAGCCCTTGCGCGAACGCTGGTTCCGCCAGCGCAGCGCATCCATGCGGAAGCGCGCGCGCGCCAGCGGATCGGCCTGACGGAATGCGGCGATCAACGCGTCGTAGCCGGGATGCAGGCGGTTCAGGATGGTCAGATTGCGCGCCATCAGTTGCCCCTTGGCGCCGCCGAACGATCCGGCGCCGGCGTGGGCGACGAAAACGCCGGGCACCGCGACATGGCGCCAGCCGAGATGGCGGGCGCGGATGCAGAAGTCGTTTTCCTCGCCGTAGCCCTGGGCGAACAGATCGGCGCGCAGCAGCCCTACTGCGGCCAGGCAGTCGCGCCGGAGATAGACGCAAAAGCCGTGGGCGCTCGGCACATCCGTTACATCGCTGCCGTTGGCGCGGGCTGCCAGGCGATCGAATTGGATGGCTGCCGCTTCGTCGGGAACCGGGTTCGGAGCGTCCTCACGCGGATAGCTGAAGATCGTCGCGTCGTTGGAGAACGGTGTTGCGGTGCCGATGTCGGGGGCGCTGTAGGCGGCCGCACTGAGACGCTCGATCCAGCCGGGCGGCACCAGCGTGTCGCTGTTCAGCAGGATGACATCACGGCCGGCGGCGACACGGATGCCGGCATTGGCGGTGGCCGGGAAACCCAGGTTGACGCGCTGACGCCGCAGCACGATGCGACCGCGCGCGGCGAGCGCGCACAACGCATCGGTCAATGCCGGTTCGGGCGAGGCGTCTTCGACGACGATGCAGCGCGCGCCCGAGCGTGCGCCCTTGGGAAACGATGCGAGCACGCTCTTGATGCAGGCAAGCGTCTGCGCGCGGCCGCGATAGACCGGAATGACAACGTCGATGCCGGCAGACTGGGCGGTACGCTTCGCGATCGGTGTGGGGCCGATGATGTCCGCCGGCACCGAGGGCAGCGGCAACTCGATTGCGCGTTCCGGCGTGCGCGCCGATGCGGGAAACATGCGGCGCGCCAGTTCGGCGGCGCCGGCAGCGCTGTGTTTGTCGGCTTGGGGATCGAGCGGACTGCCGTAGAGATGCCGGCTTCCGGCATCCAGCACGGCGATTGGCGAGACGAAGCCGTGCAGGTCGGTTGCGGCGACGTAGAGGCGTCTGGGTTTGGCGAGCGGACGTTGGTGGGCCACCTCGGGCGCGGGTTCGCGGGCGGCGATGCGCAGGGTGCGGCCGTTGGCGTCGCGGATGGTCAGTGTGGGCGCGCATTCCGGATCGTGCGGGTGCCAGGCCCAACCGGTAAGGCTGCCGTGCTCGACACCGACGAAGCCTTCCACGCGGCTGATGGCAGCTGGATGCAGCTTGCTGCCGAGCAGGTGGCGTGTCTTGAGGCATACCGCGATGCGGCTGGCTTCGCGCCATGCGTCGGGCAGCCGGTGGACGGAGCGCTGATAGTCGCCGTCACGGCTGCGCGTGCGTGGTCGGGTGCCAACCGGCACGCCGTCGAACATCACGACGACACTGTCCGGGTTGGCGAGCGGGTCGAGCAGCGTGACGTGGAGGATGCCGTCCGCGGTGAGGCCGCACCAACCGACGTTGCCTTGGGTGCGCGCGACGATGTCGAACATCTGCAGGTTGCCGGCATCGTGGCTGCAGCCGAAGCGCGACAGCAGTTCGCGCAGATCGCGCACGGCGAGATCGTTATGGCCTTGCTGGTTGCGGACGGCGGTGAGGCCGAGCCAGGCTTCTCGTACGTCGTCGCGTTTGGCGATGAGCTCGAATGGCTCGGAGGCGCGCGGGTCCTGCAAAGCCAGGCGCGTGGCGCCGATCGCCATGGTGATGTCGCCGTCGGACGGCGCGCTGCGCTGGGCGTATTCGTAGTAAAGCGCGGCGGTCTGGAAATCGCCCGCGAACGACGCTGCGGCGGCGCAGCTGAAGGCGTGTTGCACTGCCGCGCTGCGATCGTTGTTCACCCGGTGCCTTTCCTGCGCGAACAGATGCGGCAGATGGTCGGCATGCTATAGTGGGGGATTGTTAATGAAGCGTTGCCAGGATCGGGTTGGATGAGTTCGCAAAGTGATGGCGGAGGTGGCTTGCACCAACCACTCTGAGGAGCCGAACGATTACTGCCTTGCTGCGTGGCGCAACGAGGGCAGGCGGATATCGTCTGGCAGATGAACTCCCAGGACGAGGGTAGGAGGAATGGTTAAACCGAATCTCGCAGAGCTGGCCCGGTGGCCTGACTGCGATCCCAGCATCGCCGAGCAGGCGATCGCCGATACCGCGGCTGCGGATCGCTGCGCGCTTGTCCTGTTTACCCCCCGTTCAGGCAGTTCATGGTTGACCGGCATTGTCAGTGCCACGCAGCAACTTGGCTTCCTGGAGGAGTACATCAATCCAGCCTTCATTGACGCAGTCGCCAAGGGGGTGTGCGCCACCAGTCAGGCGACGCTGATACCGATGCTCAAGCGCTGGGCGAAGACCGCAAACGGTGTGTTCTCCATGGAGGCGCGCGCCGGCGATATCGAATTGTTTGGGGAGACGAAGTTCTTTCAGGCGGTCGGTGACAATGCGGTGGTATTTTTTCTGTGGCGCGACGACATCATTGCGCAGGGGGTCTCGCTCTATCGCGCGGTCACGACCAAACGCTACCACTCGACCGACGCCCCGGCGATCGCGCCTGAGTACGACGCAGACCAGATCACCGAATGGATGCTCCACATCGTCGCCATCGAGAACGAGAACCTGGCACTGCTGGAGCGCCGCAGTCTGCGTGCCAGGTCCCTGCGCTACGAGGATATCGTCCGCGATCGCGCGACGACCTTGGC
>DATKFJ010000403.1:0-9042 GCA_035511435.1 Acetobacteraceae bacterium
ATCGCGCGGCGGTCAGCGCTGTGCCGGCACGGCATCCGCGCCCGCATCAAGTGCCAACGTTTCATCGGCCGCGTGCAATTCACGCTGGCGCACGTCCGACGGCCAAAGTCCCTCCGGTCGCAGTCGCATCATCACGATCAGCGCCGCGCCGTAGAACAGATATCGGTACTCGCCAAATTCCCGCAGCAATTCCGGCAGCCCGATCAGTACGATCGAGCCGAGTACCACGCCGGGCAGACTGCCCATGCCGCCGACGATGATCAGCGCCAGCACGTTGATCGAGATCAGCAGTTGGAAGCTCGACGGATAGACCGACGTCAGCATGGTGGCAAAGATCGACCCCGCAAGCCCGGCAAATCCCGCGCCCAGTCCGTAAGCCAGCAGCTTCGATCGGATCAGATTGATGCCCAGCGCCTGCGCGACATCCTCGTCATCGCGCAGCGCCATCCAGGCGCGGCCAAGGCGGGAGTTTTCCAGCCGCCAGGCGACGAACGCCGCGATCGCGGAGGCGACCAGCGTAAGATAGAACAGCGACACCGGGCTGCTCAACACGAAAGAACCGAGACGAGGCCTGGGGATTTGCAAGATGCCCTGGGCGCCGCCGAGCAGCGGGGCGGCAAAATCCGACTGCACGATCACGCGCACGATTTCGCCCAGGCCCATTGTCGCCACCGCAAGATAGTCGCCCCGCACACCCAGCACCGGAAGGCCGAACAGCACGCCGACAAGCACCGAGAGAATGACTGCGATCGGCATCGCTCCCCAATAGGGTAGATGTGCCAGGGCATGCGATGCATCAGCGGTCAGCAACGCCGTCGTGTAGGCACCAACGGCGAAGAACGCGACAAAGCCGAGATCGAGCAGCCCGGCCAGGCCGACTTCAAGGTTCAGCCCCATGCCCATCAGGATGTACAGCCCGACCAGCATCAGCACCTGGCCCACGTAAGAACCGGCGATCGCCGGAAGCAGCACAAGCACCAGCAATGCAAGTCCTGCCCAGATCATCCGTTCGCGCCGCAGGTCGCGCACCGGCCAGCGTGCGATCCTGCGGCGCTGCGCCACGCCGATGACCTCGCTGCACAGCGCGACAAAGATGAAGACAGCGACTGCGCCTTGCTGACTGAGGCCCTCCCAGGTGTAGAGGAAGTCGCGAATCACACCGACGATTCCCTCGTATTGCTGCAGCATGAGCTGGATCAGTTCCTGGAACACGCCGGCGACCACCACCGCCACCGCACCGGGAATGATCGCGCGGCGCAGGACGGGCGGACTGACGCGCAACCCCGCGCCCAGCAGACCGGCGACGGCCCCGCCGCCAAGCAGAATACCGACGCCGGCGGCCGTGCCCAGGCCAAGCGTCAGCATATCCAACAAGTCCGGCGACAGTGCGATGAAGATCGATTGCAGCGGCACGGCCGCAATCACCACGGTCAGCGCGGCTATCGGTAAGCCGGCCATGACACCGGCGAGCACACCCAGAAGCGGACGACCCGCCATGGCACCGGCGCCGCCGGCGATCGCCACCAGCACGGCCTGTCCGAGGCTCACCGTGTCCACCACGATCCACCGCTGATGCAGCATCAACAGCACGCCGACCACCGTCAGATGCAATGCGCCGGCGCCGAACGCCATGCCGATCAGAATGGCGCGGCGCATGCGCGGTATCATGCGCGCTTCTTCGCCATGCGCTCGCCCAGAAGGCCCTGCGGACGGAAGATCAGCACCATGATCAGCAGCGTGAAGGCGATCAGGTCGCGCAATTGATACGGCGCCCGAATGCCGATGCCGTCCAGGAACAACGTCGGGCCGACAGATTCCACCATGCCCAGGAAGAAACCGCCCAGCATTGCACCGGGAATATTGCCGATGCCGCCCAGTACCGCGGCACCGAACGCCTTGATGCCGGGCGTGAAGCCCATGAAGAAATACACCTGCTTGTAGAGAAAGGCGTAGAACACGCCAGCGATTCCGGCCATCGCGCCGCCAAGCACGAAGGTGAAGACCACCACTTTGTTGACGTCGATGCCCATCAGTGCCGCGGCCTCGCCGTCTTCGGCGACAGCGCGCATGGCAGTGCCCATCCGTGTGCGCTGCACGATCATGTACAGCGCGCCCATGAACAGCAGTGCCAGTCCGATCACCAGCACGTCGATGCGCGGAACGTTGAAGCCCATGACGTGAAACGTTGCGCGCTGCCATTGCGGATCTGGGTACGACTTCACCGCCGAACCGAACATGCCGCGAAACGTCTGTTCCAGGAAGAACGACACGCCGATCGCGCAGATCAGCGGCGCCAGGCCGACCACTCGGCGGAACGGCCGATAGGCGATGCGTTCGGTCAGCACGGCAATGCTGACCGAGGTCGTAACGGCCACCGCAAGGATCGCCGCCATCGCCAGCACGGGATGGTTTTCCAGAAAGCCGGAGCGAGCCAGTGGATTGGCAATGAAATAACCGGCGAAAGCGCCGGTCATCACGATGTCGCCGTGTGCGAAGTTGATCAGCCGCAGCACGCCGTATACCATCGTATAGCCCAGCGCAATCTGCGCGTAGATACTGCCGATGGTCAGGCCAAACATCACGAAGTCGAACCACTGTGCCGCGTTATAGCGATCCTTGATCAACGTGCCGATGGTGCCGCCGACGACAACCGACACTACGCCGATCCGCAAAGCCCACAGAACGACATCGACCGCATTGAAACGGGCCATGGCACGTCGCCATGGCCCGTTGCCAGCGGGTGTGCCAGTGGGTGTCTCAGTGGGTGTGTCAGCCACCTACGGCGAGATCTTCTTCGGGTTCGTGCCGATGCCGAAGGTTTTCGGATCAGCCGATGTGAACTCCAGCACCGATGGCTTGAACTGCGAGCACTCACCATATTGGTCGCAGGCGATCGGCCCGCTGATGCCGTCGAACTTGATGGAGAATACCGCGTCGCGCAGTGCTTTCTTGCCGATATACAGGTTGCCGGCACTGTCGCTCTTGGCGACTTTCTCGATCGCCTTGATGGTCAGCATCGCACCGTCGTAGGCGTTGGCGTGATAGCCGGAAATCGGCGCCTCACCGTAGGCCTTCTTGTAGTCAGCGACAAACTTCGGATAGTTCTTGCCCATCGCGGCCGGCGACAGGTCGGGATAGCCGATGCGGAAGCCGACCACCGCGGGACCCGCGGCCTCGATAAAGTCAGCCGACAGCAAGGAGCCGCCGCCCATCAGCGCGGTCTTCTCCAACCCTGGTGTCTCCTTCGCCTGGCGCAGGATCTGCGCGGCGGCCGCGGTGAATACCGGGAAGTAGATCAGGTCCGGCTTTTCGCTGGCGATGCGCGTCAACAACGGATGCATGTCGACATCGGTCGGTGCAATGGCTTCCTGCGACAGCACCTTTCCGCCCAGCTGCTTGAAGTTGTCGGCGAACACCTGCTGTAGCTGCTGTGCATACGGGCTGCCGTCGTGGACGGTGACGACCGCCTGTGCCTTGACGACGTTATGCACGTAGATGGCGTCGGCTTTCCCCTGCTCGCTGTCGCTGAACACGGTGCGGGCGAACCCTGCGTATTCCGGCTTGCGATCCGGCGCGGTCAGTGCGGGCGCCGTGCAGGCGGTGCAGATATTGACGATGCCAGCCTGCCAGAGGATCGGTGCGCCTGGGGTCGCGGCGGACGAGCAGGCGGGGCCGAGTACGATCACCGTCTGCGGATTGGCGGCCAGCTTAGTCGCCGCCGTCTGTCCGCCCTCCGCGTTGCAGTTATCGTCCTCGGCGTCGAGCTTGAGGGGATGCCCGAGCAGCTTGCCGCCGACATCCTTGAAGGCAATCTCGACGCCGCGCTTTTCATCGAGACCCAGCGCGGTGTCGGCGCCGGACAGCACCCAGTAGGCGCCGATCTGGATCGGTGCGCCCTTGGCGATGCGAATCACGCCCAGGTCGTCGGTGACGGGACCCACCGTTGCCGCCATAACGGCGTGACCCATGGTAAGCAGCGCGCCCACGGCACATAATTTCAGCAGCCCCCGGCTGCATTGTTTGACGATTGTGCCCAACTTCCCCTCCTGCTGGTGGCAAGCCTGAACGGTGCTCTCGTGACGGCGGATTGCTGAAGCCGCCAAACTCTGCGGCTTCGTTGCGCGCGAAGTCAACCGGGAAACCGAACGTCATGCAGGGCCTGTCAGTCGAACAGCGCCAGATCGATGATATCGCCCATCCGGTTGTAGCCAGGGTCGCTGGGATGCAGATGATCGCCGCAATCGTAGATCGGCAGCATGCTCGTGGGATGTTCCGGATCGCGCAGGCCCTTGTCGAAGTCGATCACCGCATCGAACGCACCGGCATCCCTGATCCATGCGTTCACCGCCTGGCGGACCGCTTCGCGCGCCGGCGTCCAGGCGCCTACCAGGAACGTTTCGTTCTCGAACGGCGTCAGCGTGGCGCCGAAGATCCGAATCCCACGCGTGCGCGCCCGCAGCGCCATCTGCTTCAGGCCGGCGATCATGCTCTCGGCTGTTGCCTCCTCCTCCGGCCTGGCCCAGCGGTTGCGCAGATCGTTGGTGCCCAGCATCACGATGACATGCGTGACGCCCGGCTGCGCCAGCACGTCGCGATCGAATCGGCGCAGGCCACTGTCGCCGCGGATGTCGTGCAGGATGCGATTGCCGCCGAGCCCCTGGTTCATTACGCCGAGGGATCGGCCGCCGGCGCGCGCGAACAACCGTCGTGCGAGCTGATCGGGCCAGCGGCAGAACGCATCATGGGTGGAGATATTGGCGTCGGTCAGTGAATCGCCAAGTGCAACGATGCCGCCGGTTTCCGCCGACGCCATGACGTCGATGCCGTTGACGAAATACCAATCGTCGGTAATCCGCCCAACCGGCATCACGTCCGTGTCGGCAAAATTCCCAACTGGCGACACATAATTCGTCTGGCGCGCATAACGGCCGGTGATGCCGAAACTGGCTGGCAGCTCGCCCGGCAGATAGACGGTGATCGCCACATCCGACAACGGCGCCACCGGCAGATCGACCGGATCGCTGACCAGCAACGCGCCTGCGGCAATAATGGCGGAGTGCTCGCCGCCGAACGTCAGGGTGCGGCCTGTCCGCGGCACGATGGCGGCGCCGCCGGCACAAAGGCCGATATGCGCCGCGCCGACAACCAGTGGCCGACTGCCGTACGCATTCGACAGTCGGACACGCACTGTATCGCCACCGATGCTGATGCGCGCGTTCATCCGCAGGGTCTGGTTGCTGAATGCAGCGCCTTCCGCCGGCGCGGGAGCCGTGGCCCAGGTGCCGACCCAATGCATGCCATTCGCCATGATGTGACCTCGCCCGGTTGAGTAGGTTCGACTGTGCCACGCAGGGCAACGGGGAAACAACAAATGCGTCGCCTGCGGGCTAGGTGACAGAATTTCGCCGTTCTGGCAGAAGCTGAGACGAGGACGGGAGGAATTGATGCGATTCGGTCTACTGCTGGTTGCCCTGATGCTGGTGGGCTGTGCCGACGACAGCATGACGCGGAATTTCGGCCTCAACCGTGATGCCACATCGGATAACCTGACGGATACGCGGCCACTGCTCTCTGTGCCACCCACGTTGGGGGTGCGACCGGCGCGCGCGGGCGCATCCAATCTGTCGCAGACCGGACAGCAGCCGGACCAGGCGGCGGGAAGCCCTGGCCAGGATGCCCTGGTGGATTCCGCCGGGCCGCCTGCAACAGTGCATATCCGTACGCTGATCAACGAAAACTCCGGAATGATCTATCCTCCGCCGGCCTTCGTCGATGCCCTGATGAACTGGACCCCGCCGCCTGGCTACACGCCGCTGACGGCGCCGCCGAAGAAGGGATGGCTCAGCCGGCTGCTCTGAACGCCAGTTCACGTACTTCCGCCGGCAAGCGCCCCTGCGCGCGCAGGTCGCGCACCGTCGCTGCCCGGTCGCGCTTGGCCAGGCGGCGGCCGGTGCCATCGGTCAGCAGGGGATGATGCGCATAGCGGGGTGCGGGCCAGCCCATCAGCGTCTGCAGCAGCCGATGCAGATGCGTCGCCGGTTTCAGGTCCGCCGCGCGCGTCACCAGCGTAACGCCCTGCGCCGCATCGTCGTGCGTGACGCATAGATGATAGCTCGCCGGCGCATCCTTGCGCGCCAGCACCACATCGCCGAACTGTTCCGGCCGGCATGGCACGGTTCCTTCGCCCGCCTCCTCGAAGCTCAGCGCACACGGTGCTTCGAGGAGCGCGCGGCGCATGTGGAGGCGCATCGCGAAACGTTCGCCGGCGGCGATGCGCGCCGCACGTTCATCGGCGGATACGGCGCGGCAGGTGCCGGGATACAACAGTGCGCCGTCCGGTCCGTGTGGTGCAGCGGCCGATTGCTCCATCTCGCGCTGGATGTCGGCGCGGGTGCAGAAGCATGGATACAGCAGATCGCGCGCGGCGAGTTCGTCCAGTACCGCGCGATATTCTGCCAGGTGCTGCGATTGCACGCGCACATCGCCGTCCCAGTCGAGACCCAGCCACGCCAGGTCCTGTTGGATCGCCGCGGCGAATTCCGGGCGGCAGCGGCCCGGGTCGATGTCTTCCAAACGCAGCAGGAACCGCCCGCCTGCTTCGCGCGCGCGATGCCAGGCGAACAGCGCACTGAATGCGTGGCCGAGGTGAAGGTAGCCTGTCGGGCTGGGTGCGAAGCGGGTCACGATGGACATGAGACGCCTTCGGTCATAAGCCCGCGAGAGTTTGCGGCAAAGAGGGAGCGGTTGAACGCGGCGCCATGGCCATCGTGCATTTCATCACTCATCCGCAGGTGGTTATCGATCCATCGATCGCGGTGACCGACTGGGCACTGTCCGCGCTTGGGCTCCAGCGTGCCGGCGCGCTGCTGACGCGATCCTGGGTCGCCGGCGTGCGTGCGGTGTTCAGCAGCGCGGAGCGCAAGGCCTTCGACATGGCGTGCATGATGGCCGACCAGCTTGGTGTTAGGCCGATCGTCATCGACGGACTGGGCGAGAACGATCGGTCGGCGACGGGCTATCTGCCCGCAGCCGAGTTTGAAATCGTCGCGGACGCGTTCTTCGCCCGACCGTGGGACAGCGTGCGCGGATGGGAACGCGCCGTCGATGCGCAGCGCCGGATCGTGGCGGCCGTCGACCACGCGCTTGCCATGGCTCCGGCAGCTTGCGACGTGGCGATTGTCTCGCACGGCGGAGTGGGCGCGTTGTTGCTGTGCCATTTGAAGGGTGTGCCGATCAGCCGCGCAGACGACCAGCCCGGCAGGGGCGGCGGCAATGTCTACTCCTTCGATCGCTCGACGCGGTGTCTGCTTTCGGGGTGGCGGAGCATCGAGGACTGAGGTCATTTGGGAGAGTGAAAACTGGATTGCGGGGGCGGCGGCCGCGCGCGTACGTCGTCTTGGGCCATGGCGAAGAGTAATGCCTTAAATGGATACGCCGGGTACAGCAATGCCGTCCGTGTGAACTCAGTCATATTGGTTTTTAAGAGTGTGTTTGCGAATTCATGCCGGAGAATTCACGGAATCAGTTCGCTGATCACAACCTTCGTACGCCTGGCAACCCAACATTCGTATGAGCCGTTCAAGGCTTATGCACACCCATGTTGCCACCACCGGAGAGGAAGCGGGCGCCGCGTCATCGACCGTACTGGTGGTCGAGGATGACACGCTGCTGCGGCTCACTACCGCGGAGATGCTAAGAGAATCCGGCTTCCAGGTCATCGAGGCCGGCAGCTCCACCGAAGCGGTCAATGTGCTGCGCAGTGGTCCGCATGTCGATCTGCTGTTCAGCGACGTGCAATTGCCGGATTGCATGGATGGCGTCGAACTCAGCAATTTCACCCGCGAGTACGCTCCGGATACCAAGGTGATCCTTACGACCGGCGGTCCGGAGCCGAAACAGCTTGGCGGCGACCTCGGGACCGCTGTGCCGATGCTGCGCAAGCCCTATCGCCTGAATGAACTGGTCCGACGGATTCATCAGTTGCTCGGCGACCCCGAGGTCTGAAAAGTACTCGTCCGGTCGAATTCGCTCACTAAAATGCGAACTGAGGTGGCTCATTTTGGCCATCATCCGAAGCGATGCCCCTCACCTTGCGATGCGACAGAATACCGCGCAGTCGCCAAGGGGGAGATAGACATATGTCGACAGAACGGCCGATCCTGATTGTGGAAGACGATGCGGAGCTGCGCGAAATCCTCGCGGAGCGGCTGATGGCAGATGCCGGATTGACTGCGGTCGGTGCGGGAACTCTTGAAGATGCCGGCGCGAACCTGTTTGCCAAGGACAAGCGATTCGACGCGGTGATCCTTGATGTAGGCCTGCCGGACGGCAGCGGGTTTGATTTCTGTGCCAAGTTGCGTGGCCTTGGCCATACGATGCCGGTGATCATGCTGACCGGTTGGGATACCGAGGATGATATCGTCCGCGGTCTCGGCTGCGGCGCCAGCGACTACATCGCGAAGCCGTTCCGTTCCAGTGAGCTGCTTGCCCGGATCCGGGCGCAGCTTCGCATGTTCGAGAATAGCGAAGATGCGGTTTTCGATATCGGGCCTTACACGTTTCGTCCGGCCGCCAAGCAACTTGTCGAGCCCACCAAAAAGGCCCGCATCCGGCTGACCGACAAGGAAACTGCGATCCTGAAATTCCTGTATCGGGCTGGTCCACGTCCGGTGGACCGCAAGGTGCTGCTGACCGAGGTGTGGGGTTACAATGCTGCGGTCTCGACGCATACGCTTGAGACGCATGTTTATCGCTTGCGGCAGAAGATCGAGGCCGATCCCGGGACGCCCACGCTGCTGGTCACCGAGCATAGCGGCTATCGGTTGAATCCATAGCGCCGGGTTCGACGCAACGCAGACGGCATTCGCGGATTCCTTGCAGCGATCAGCAGGATTGTGGAGCCAGGCGCGTTTAGGATAGGCGGTGGAGCCGCACGTTTCTCCCTCACCCTGCAGTTGTGAGAGGGGGAGGGGTTCGAATCCTCCGGTAGCGTGTCGTTGCCCGCACGCCTCCCTTTACCCCCACATGGGGGAGGGGGAGGTG